>JAWOCQ010000103.1:0-6897 GCA_046483725.1 Candidatus Bipolaricaulota bacterium | reverse complement strand
CACCCACATCCAAGATCTGACCCCTTGGTTTTGGTCACATGTCCGCTGGAGAACGGTCGTTGTCCATTGCTCCGGAGATGAGTGGTTGGCAGAGTCAGATTGAAAGACTGCATGTAGATGGGGGGGCGTTGTGCGAAAGCCAACGGATGAGAGGCGTGTAACCAAGGCAAGAGCTGATGAAGGACAGCAGGGCAAAGGGCTTCCGGAGGAGATGCCCGACACCCTCTCCCTTGTGGAGGAGCTGGCTGAGCTACCCGAAGCCGAATCTCGCGACCGGGAATGGGAAGATGATGAGCCCCAGGAAAGGGGGGGCGACCCCGTGCGCACCTATCTGGGGGAGATCGGTCGGGTTCCGCTCCTTTCCCGGGAGCAGCAGGAGGTGGAGCTAGCCCAGGCCTTTGAGGCAGGGCAACATGCCGAAGCGGTGCTGAAGCGGGGCGAGCTGGCCCCGGAGGAAGCCGAACACCTCAAGGCCCTGATCCGCAAGGGGGAGGAGGCGCGGGAGCAGCTGACCGTGGCCAACCTGCGGCTGGTTGTGTCCATCGCCAAACGGTATTCGCACCGAGGGGTTTCGTTCCTGGACCTGATTCAGGAGGGGAACATCGGCCTCATGCGGGCGGTGGAGAAGTTCGATTGGCGGAAAGGCTATAAATTCTCCACCTATGCCACCTGGTGGATTCGCCAGTCCATCACCCGTGCCGTAGGCGATCAAGGACGTACCATCCGTGTCCCCCTGCACGCTGTGGAGGCGGTGCAGAAGCTGCAAAGACTGCGGGAGGAGTACGTCCAGCACCACGGGGTGTCCCCCACCTACGAGGAGCTGGCTGGCCTTCTGGGAAAGAGCGTGGAGAGGGTCAAGCAAATCGACCGGGCCGCCCCTCACACCGCTTCTCTGGAGCGACCTCTGGCGGAGGACAACGAAGCTTCGCTGGGTGATTTCCTGGCTGATACGTCGGTCCCCGCGCCGCCCCGGGAGGCGCTGCGGGATAGGCTGAAGGAAGAGCTGCGCCGGACTTTGCAGGGGCTGGACGAGCGGGAGCGGGAGGTCCTCGAGCTCCGCTACGGCTTAAGTGATGGCCCCCCATGCACTCTGAAGGATGTGGCCTCCGTGGTCGGCGTGACCCGGGAGCGGGTGCGCCAGATCGAGATAAGGGCGCTGGAAAAGCTCAAGCACCCCTCGCGTCAGCAGGCCCTGCACAGGTTCCGGGATTTCTTGTCCAGTGAGTAAGGGGACAGTCCCCGTCCGCGCGCGGACGGGGACTGTCCCCTTCATGCTCAGTCGCAGACTCCGGGTGTGGTTTCGGGGAGATCCTTGCACAGGGGTGTCCCCGTTTGCCACATGGAGATGATCAGCTTCAACGTCTCGTAGTCCACAGTGCTCGGCGGGCAGGTGCGGGGTACTTCCTCGCCCTCCAGCCAGAAGGCTACCGCGCGCTGGACCTGGTCGAAGGTGATCCTGTCCGACCGCATAAGGTCGATCCTGTCCTCCTCCACATCCCAGCGGGATATGGCCACGATGACATCCAAGCAGTCGGTGAGTTCAACTCGTGAGTCGCCCCGTACGGCGACCTCCACGCACGGCCAGCCCGTGTCCGCCCACCCGACCACGGACTCGGCGGCACGCGCAACGCAATCCCCTGCTGGAGGTGCCTCGATTGCGGCGGAGGGGGGTACCTCGACCGTGTAGATGATCGTCCTGCTGCCACCGCCCTTCAGAGCGTCCATCAGCGCCCATTGATTCCGCGCCGGATTGTACAAGAAGCCATCGTCCTGCACGGGGGTGACTCGCCACCCGTTGGGCAGATGCTCGTCCAGGCCAACGCCTAGCACGTCCACGTCGGTTGTGATCTCCACCTCGACGGTGAACACGTTGCCTATGGGGTCTCCGTTGGTGTCATGGAAGCCAAGTACGACTCCCTCGCAGGGGACCGGGGTCACGATCGTCCGCACAGCCTGGAGATCAGGCGCGGGCATGTCGGAAAGCGGCCGGTCCACCGGTACGCACTCTTTGGCGTGAGCGGTGAGCTCCTTCAGCGTGGATAGGCTTATGCGCTCTCCGCATGTACCCACCACAGGCTCGTCCTTGCGCCACAGCTCCCCGGCCCGCTCGAGCTGCCTTGCGGTGATGACCTCCGATAGCCGGAGATCCACCCGATCGTTTTTCCCTTGCTGCGAACCGCGTAACAGGTGCGCGATCGCGGTCTTGACGGGCAGGCAGTCCGTTATGATTACGCGCGATTCGCCTTCTACCTCTATCTCAAAGTCGGGCGTCTTTGCCTGGAAGATCCCCTCGATGTGGACGGTGTGGGGCAGTCTGAGAGCCGTCAGATCCTCTGCCTCGGGCACAATGACATCATAGGTGATAACCGGCTCGACTCCGTCCCGGATTGGGTCCGTAAATACCCACTGTGTGTTGCGCTCATTGTATTCCGCCCCTGCCGACTCTATTGGCACAATCTCCCAGCCTGTAGGCAACGACTCCTGGAGGCCGGCACCGCTCAGCTCCTGCTCGCCCCGTATGCGGACGCTGACGCGGAAGATCGAACCGGGGGTGGCCTCTTCGGTGGAGATGGAGCGTTCTGCGCTTATGACTACCTCTGTGACGTCTATCAATTGCGTGAGTTCCGCACTTGCCCTGCCTTCGCTGTCCACTACGGTCAAACTGACTTCGTAGGCGCCTGCTTCCATGTATGTGTGACGTACCTGCGGCTCAGTTGTGGTCGCCTCCGCACCATCACCAAAGACCCAGTGGTATTCCTCGATGTGCAAGTCCGGAGCGGGTTCGCTTTCCGCAGCATCGAACACCACTTCCTCGCGCGGGCGAGGGGTTACCGGCTCCAGGGCAAACCGCGCCTCGGGGGCCTCGGGGTCAACCACCGGCACGATCTCTGGTCCCACGATGGTGATTGTGTCTTGGCGGTTGAGCTCATACCGCTCCGGAGCATCTACATCCCCCGTCAAAAGGTACAGGTTCTGCACACCGGGAAAGATCTCGGGGGTAACTTCAATCTCAAACTCCTCACCCAACGGTCCAAGCACCCCTCCTGCCGTGGTGTCGTAATGCCTGAACCAGCCACCCCATGTCCAGTGAGCACGCTCCCCCTCCAAATCGTACTCATCGAATGGGCGTACGTCTGGAGGGTTGTCCTGCACGATCCATTCCGCACCCAGAGGCACATCGGCGATTCGGAATTCGGCCTCGATTTCAAACACTTCCTGCTCGTTGGGACCATGGATGATGAACAGGTACACCTGTCCGTCCGGGTCCTCATAGAGGAACAGGAAACTGTTGAGGTTTTCTACCAGCGGATTCTGACTCCGACGCGCGTCCTCGTCGTAGTCATAGAACTCCTCGGCAGATACATCGCCCTCAAGAGGACGAATCGTCTCCTCCAGGTCAGCTTGGACCACTGTGTACTGCCCCTCCTCCGCCTCAAGCGGCAAGGAGAGCGCCAGGACAAGCAGGGCCCACAAACAAAATGTCCTCGTCATGCTGACCTCCTTTTCCAGCGTTTCCTTAGCGACTCCGCGACCAGTGTACCATCATGGACGGCCGCAGGTCTGTAATCCGCCTTACACAAGGGCAAATCGGAGCCGATGAGGACGAGGCCAATCGCGAGGTTCAGGAGCTACAGGACTTCGAGGAGTTCATGACCTGCATTGGGGCGTGGCTGAAGGTGAAAACAGTCGCAAGGGTCCCAGCAGAAGGACTGTTGCCGTATACTTTCATGTGGGGTTGCGAAGTGAGATTATGAGGAGCGTGCAGCTTCGTCGGCGGCTGCTCGGGGCGCTGGTGTGCCTGGGGCTGGTCCTCGCTGGACAGAATGTCGCGCTGGGAGACGAGCTGTTCCGGGCTGTCCCTGATGAGCGCGGAGATCGGGAGCTGGCTGGCGTGCAGGGAGTGGAGCGCTTCCGCTTTGTCACCGTGGATCTGGCACAGGTTGGATCCGGATTTGGACAAGGCTACTTCAAGCCGGAAACCCGGCTGACTCTCAACCTGTTTCCCGATGTCACTGTGCGGGCCGAGCTGGAGCGCGCCGGGGTAAGCGGCTCCACAGATCAGCATTGGGTGGGGCGGCTGGTGGAGCCGGCTGTAGGCAAGGTGATCCTCGCGTTCAGCGAGGACACCCTCTCGGGAACCGTGACCGTGGGGGGAGTGGTGTACCAGATCCGCAACGATGGGGACCCGGTACACGCGATCCGCGAGCTCTCCCCCGCCGAAAGCGCCGAGCTCTCCCCCCTGATCTCCGCCTCCGGCGGGAACCCGTCCCCCGAGATGAAGGTCTTCCGCCTGGTGAACCACGAGCGGCGGATGCGCGGATTGCACTTGTACGAATGGAACGACGCACTCGCCGAGGCGGCCCGAGAGCATTCCCGCGACATGGGCCGCAGGGATTTCTTCAATCACGTCAACCCCGACGGGCTAGACGCAGGTGACCGGATGCGGAAAGCGGGGTACGAGTGGAGTGACTGGAGCGAGAACATCGCGGCCGGCCAGGAAACCCCCGTGCAGGTCGTGGAGGCGTGGATGAACAGCACGAGCCACCGCTTGAGCATCCTGTGTGGGGTGGACGGAACTGACGGCATTGACCTGTACGACATCGGCGTAGGATACGTGGAGGTTCCCGACAGCCGCTACGGCCACTACTGGACGCAGAAGTTCGGCAGCGAGCGTTGAACGATACTGATCCCCGCATTGCGCCCCTCCCGCTGTGAGGCTTCATCGGCCACCTGCCGACGAGCTGGAACGGGGCCCAGAACCAGGGAGGGAGAAAGCGGGCGATGTCGAGTTCCGCGTCTACGAGCGGCTTGGGAGTGCAGTCGATCAAACCCTCGAGCGTTTGTGTGCCAGGGTTGTCAGCGTTGGGGTGCGAGATTGTCTTTCACCCAGAACAGGTGCCCGCAGGTGAGCACCGCGCGCCCCTTGTGGATGAGCATCCCTGTCCCTGAGGAGCGTTCAGCCTCGCCCGACTAGATACCGACCCCCCGAGACCTGCATGTATACAATTGTTTCTGCTGCCTGGAGGACCTCATGTGGGAGGGCCTTAGCTGCAGAGGCGAGCGCAGCACTGTCCTATTCCATCTCGCCCTCTATCTCGTATGTCTGCGGCGGGGTCAGCCCTTCGATGGCGATGTAGTAGACGCCTGGCACGAGGAACGGACCAGAGAGTGTTATGCTCTCGGTGAACATGAGGTCTGCCTCTACGACGCCGTCGGAGTTGGTCACCGGCTCTCCATGACGGATGTACGCGCGGATGTCCTCACCGCGCACAATCAGGGACAGACTCTCGTTTCCGTCAGCAACAGCCACCCTGTACTGAGCGAGGGCAAGGTAACCATCTGCGGTCTCTACGAACCGGTTGAGCTCCCTTAACGGTAATGGTCCGAGCTTACCAGTTGTCTCGAAAGGGAAATCCTCCATCTCCTCGAGGTCAGGGACGGACCAGGCGACCAACCGATAGGTCTGCGCGGCATCCGTTGGGTTCTCGATGGCGAAACAGACCCTGCCGGAGCCGAGCTTATCTGCAGAGAGGAGCATCAGGTGTCCGCCGGGGCCCAGTAGGGACAGGTCCGCCACCGCTTGGCCATGGTCGAACTCTACTGGGTTGTCCCGCCGGAGGTGTAGGTCAAGGTCCCCTTCAAGCTCGACGAGCATATAGTGGCTGTCAGGATGGACTTCCAGTCCATATTGCTCCTGGGCAGTCTCCCACCGAGCAGCTGGCTCCAGTGTACCTTCGATCGCTATCCCTGATCGGAGCAGCTGTTCGCAGATTATGGGGATCCCGGGCCAGCACGCGTTGATGACCAGCTGCTCGCTGGCCTCAACCGGATCCAGAAGGTCGAAGCCCAGGAGCACGACCTCTCCACCATCCCGGTGTAGGCGGAATACCACAGAAGCGCGGTCTTCTGTTGTGATGACGTCCGTGGCGTCAGCGTCCACCATCGAGAAGTCTGTGGTGGACTCTGGGGCGATGAATTCCCCCGGTATTCCCGTGGCCAGGCGATCATCCGAATCCAGCACTAACAGCGGTTTCTCGGACACATCCCGCCCGTCGTCAGCGGTGGTGAGACCGGCCCCGCGCAGGATGTCTTCTCCTCCCGAGGCCCAGGTGAGCGCCACGATGCGTTTGCCATCACGCAGAAACGAATGCAAGGCCGGGGCGAGATCGCTTCCTACCTCCTCCAACTCCACAAGGAAACCTTGAGCTTGTTCGGGCAGAAGGAGCACGTCGGCTCCCTCCAGCGATACTGAGAGTTCAGTATGGTCACGCGTGTCGGTCTCGACGATGGTTCCCCCGGCGCCCTCCAGGGTGTGCCGTAGGTTCTCCCACTCCACTTCGCCCACATAGCCCGTCCACGCTACGATCTCTATCCCCTCGAGTTCTCCCCCCATCGCGGGCAACACCACCGTCAATCCAAGGGCTAATCCCAACAGCAACTTGAGTACACCACTCCTGCGCAACATACTCTACCTCCCTTGACGCTTAGTTGCGGCTATACTTGTACGAACCCCTAGGTTAGGCTAACTAATGTATTCGATGTGGACACTATAGTGGTAGTGTTCTGAGCTTGCGGAACGAACTCTTAGACAGCTGCTTGGTCTACCACCTCCCCGTGCTTTCCACAGCGAACCCACCTTATTATACAATGGCTTTGTCCTAGAAATGTCCTATGGGCACGCTGACACCGCATAGGGGCTTTGTGCGACATCGACGTGGTACGTTTAAGCCGAGCGAATGAGCTGGTTGGAGCCGAGGTGCCCGTGATGCAGTGCCCGATGCTGTAAGGTACAAGAGGGGACAGTCCCCTGAAGTTGCCCCGCCTATGCTGAGCTCAGCATAGGCGGGGCAACTTCAGGGGACTGTCCCCTCTTGTACCTTACAGCATCGGGCACTG
>JAWOCQ010000074.1:0-17224 GCA_046483725.1 Candidatus Bipolaricaulota bacterium | reverse complement strand
GGTGACCACCACGTCTTCGTACCCCGGGCTGTCATTACGGACCCTCACCAGTGCCTGATACGCTCAGCCGGATGGCTCAGCGTATCAGGCACTGGTGAGGGTCCGTAATGACAGCCCGGGGTACGAAGACGTGGTGGTCACCGTTAGGGACGTCAGCGGGGGGCAATCCTTTCAGCAAGCGCGGCTCCTCCCACCCGAAAGCACCGATACATTCCTCTTTCCGCTATGGGGCCGCCTCGGAGCGGCGTATGTGGCCGAACTGAACGGGAAAGACGCTTTTCCGTACGACGACGCCCGCTACTACGCCTCGGACATGCCCGCCTCGCTGCGGGTGCGCTGGGTTGGAGAGGAAGACCGCTACTTGTGGGCGGCCCTCCAGGCAGCGGCTCCGGCAGAGCGAGCAGAGGACCCGCCGTGGGACCTGACTGTGGTGGTACGGCACGATGCTGAGTCGTCGGTGGAAGGCCCGTGCCTCATCGTGGAGGGGGGACTACCCGAGGCGCCACGCGGCGAGCTCGTCTCGGCCGAAGAGTGGACAGCAAAGGATGACATCCTCCTCGAACATGTGGACGTACAGCCTTGGGCTGCAGCGGCACTGCACGAGCTCTCAGTACCTGACGGCGCGGAGATCCCGCTAGAGTTCGGCGAGCTGCCGGCGTTGGCGCGGTGGGCCTCTCCCGTGGGCCGCCGGGTGGCGCTGACTGTGCAGCTGGCACGATCAAACCTCCCCCTTACGCTCGGCTTCCCTGTACTGCTGCGGAATACATTGGCCTGGCTCCTGCCTGGACCGGAGGCGGCTACGGTGACCGTGGGCGAGGCTGTGGAGCTTGCCCCGGACACGGTGGTCAAGACCCCCGAGGGCGATGTGGATACGGTATGGGTACCGCAGGAGCCCGGCCTGTTCGAGCTGCACAAGGGCAACCGCTCCCGCTATCTGGCGGCGAACGTTCCCGTTGTAACCTTGACCTCACCGCTGGGCGAAGCTGGAACGCCCGACGACCCCACTCCGCACCGCGCACCTGCATGGCCTTGGGTAGTTGGCACCGCGCTGGCCCTGTTGGGCGGTGAGTGGTTTCTGGCCCGACGGAGGGGGGTATGATCCGCTTCCTTGTGCCTTGGGCCCTGGCAACGCTTCTCCTGCCGCTGGGTGTTCTGTTGTTCTCTGGGCGTAGAGCACTATGGGGACGGGCGATAACGATGGCCTTGTTGGCGGTAGCCCTCGCCCAGCCGGAGATAGCACGTCGCGAGGCTGACCCGGCGCTACTCGTGCTCGTGGACCGGTCGAAAAGCGTGGTCGAAGGGATGGACGACGCTTATAACCAACTGGCCCCTCAGCTGAGGGGGCATTCTGGACCGGCGGGTCTGATCGAATTCGCTGGCTCCCCACAGCTCACCCACCCACCTGGCCCCGGGCTTCCGACACTGGCCACAGGCGCCCCTGCCCTGGATACGATGGCCACCGACATCGGTGCCGCCATAGATCTTGCCCTGGGGGTGACCGGCGATGCACCGGCACACATCGTGCTCGTCTCCGACGGCCAGGCCACCTCCGGCGACCTGTGGGCGGCCGCCGTGCGGGCACGTGATCGCGATGTACCGGTGTCGGTCGTTCCCGTGGACGTGCTCGACCCCGTACGCGTGGCCTCGCTGGAAGGGCCCCTACAGACCCCCTTGGGCGAAATCGTGCTCGAGGGACGGATCGAGGCGGACAAGAACGTGGAGGCAGAAGTTCTGTGGCTGCGAAACAAGCAAGTGTTCCACCGCAGCAGCCAGGAGCTGTCACCTGGAATGCATAGCCTACAGCTTGCCGTGGAGCTTGAACGGCCAGGCCCTCATGAATTTTCCTTGGAGGTCAAGGTCGACGACGACCCCATCCCGGCCAATAACCGTCTGGACTGGGTGGTGATGGCTGGCGAGCCGAGCACAGCGCTAGTGGTGGGCGAAGCCGAGGCGGCGGCACAGCTCTTGCAGGCGTCGGGGTTGGATACCCGTGTACGCTCTTCGTTCTCCCCTACTGATCTCACCGGCGTAGAGCTTGCGGTGCTTGACGATTGGCCGTTGGCCGGCCTAAGTCGGGCTGACTTGGACGCGTTGAGAGCCCACGTCGTCGGGGGCGGCGGCCTGCTGGTCGTCCAGGGTCGTCAGGCGGTGGAAGGGTATGCCGGTGCCCTGGAAGATTTGCTTCCCGTTACCTACTCAGTGCCGGGTCGATTGGAGGAGTCTCCCGCGGCGATCGTGTTCGTCATGGATAGGTCGGCATCCATGGCCGCTACGACAGCCGGAGCGCAGCACATCGACCTCCTCAAGGAGGCCGCCGCCTCAGCGGTGGAGGCGATGCACAAGGACGATGTGGTCGGCGCAATTGCCTTCGACCGATACTCGTCCTCGTTGATCGAGCCCGGCCCCGTAGCCGAAGTAAAGGAGGCGCTGTACGAACGACTGCGTACGCTTACCCCGGTCGGGGGCACTGACCTGGTACCCGCGATGCGCGATGCCTTGGCGGTGCTGGAACCCATTGACACCCGCATCAAACACATTGTTATTCTGTCAGACGGCAAGACCCTACCCCGACCTGGCCTGCCGGACCTTTACGATGAGGTAGCCGAATCCGGCGCAGGAGTGACCTCCATCGCCTTGGGGGCCGACGCCGACCTTGAATCGCTGGGGGAGCTTGCCCGTGCCGCCCAAGGGGAATTCCTGATTGTGGAAGACGCCCGCGACCTCCGGCAGGTGTTCGTCGGCGAGGCGCAACAAGCCCGGCGCCCGAGGTACCGGCAAGGGGAGTTTCCTGTACTCCCCGGGCCCCATGCGGCGTCGCTGGGGTTGGCCGAGTTGGAGCTACCGGATCTGAAGGGCTATGTGCTCACCTTCCCCAAGGCCACGGCCGAGGTAGGGCTGATCACGCCCGAGGGTGACCCTCTGGTGGCGGGCTGGCAGCTCGGCCTGGGCCGGGTGAGCGTGTTGAATGTGGACCTGGGTGGTCGCTGGTCAGGCGACTGGATGGCCTCGCCGTCGCTGGGCGAGCTGTGGGGATCCCTCGTGGGCTGGCTGTGGTCGCCTCGGGACGACGTGCTCCTGGATTGGTCCCTTGAGAAGGGGCTACTGGAACTCCGGCTTGATGTCCAGCAGGAGGGCCGCTGGGTAAGCGGTTTGAGCTTCCGCGGGGAGTTGGGGGGCGCCGGGAACCCGCACGAGATAGGCTTCGAGCCTTCGGCGCCAGGAAGGTATCTGGCCCGGGTCCCTTACGAGGGTGCCGGGCCGCATGTGCTGAGCGTGTGGGACGAGGGAGGCCGGTACGGGGACACCTTCGGTCTAGCGCTGCCCTACAACCAGGAGCTAGCCGAGTTGGGTGCCGATCTGGAAACGCTCGCTTCGTTGGCCGAGCTGACGGGCGGACAGCTCCTGGAGGACGAGCTCAGCCCATCCGCAGGCGCCGGGAGGACTTGGATCCCTGTGGAACGGGGACTGCTGTGGGCGGCAGCCGTGGCTTTCCTGGCGGACTTAGCCCTGCGCAAGGTTAGGTTTGTCTCCCCGCGAGGTAGTCACTCTGGGCGGGCGTAAGCTCGTCCACCCCACCGCCCTGGGACCGAAGGAACAACCGGGCCACGTGCTCGTCGATCTCCGCAGGTACTGAGTGGACCCCCTGAGCGAGTCCCGCGGAGTGTTGGGCAAGCCATGCCACACACAACGCTTGCAGCGAGAAGGATAGGTCCATGATCTCTACTGGATGGCCGTCGCCGGCCACCAGGTTGACCAGCCGTCCCTCGGCGAGCAAGTACACTGTCGGTCCCTTGGGCAAGGTGAACTCCGTCACGTGTTGCCGGACCGAGGTGGCCGCAGCGTAACGGCGCAAGGAAGCCACGTCGATCTCCACGTCAAAATGGCCCGCGTTGGCCAACACCACCCCCTGTTTGGCCTGCTCCAGGTGGGGGTAGGTGATCACGTCGCGGCATCCGGTCGCGGTGACGGCGAAATCAGCCCGCCTAATCCCAGCGGAAACAGGCGCAGCTTCAAAGCCATCCATGTGCGCCTCCGCCGCCCGCACCGGGTCCACCTCGCTGACCAGTACGCGCGCTCCCAAGCCCCGCGCCCGCAGCGCAATGCCACGCCCACACCAGCCATAGCCTGCGACCAGCACGGTCTTCCCCGCGACAGACAGATTGGTGGAGCGCATAATGGCCTCCCAAGCCGACTGGCCGGTGCCGTATCGGTTGTCAAACAGCCGCTTCATGCGGGCGTCATTCACCGCCAGCGCCGGGTAGCGGAGCTCACCCCGAGCGGACAGCGCCCCAAGGCGCAAAATTCCCGTCGTAGTCTCCTCACAAATACCCATAAGTTCCCTTCCCTGCGCCGCGCATGGCCCGTGGAGGAGCTCAGTCAGGTCGCCGCCGTCGTCGACTACCACATGTGGCTCATGCTTCAGGACCTGCTCGAGGTGTTTTCGATAACCCTCCTCGTCCACCCCCCGCTGAGCGTAGACAGCCACACCGGAGTCTGCCAAAGCTGCGGCCACGTCATCCTGAGTGGAAAGGGGGTTGGAACCAGTTACCACCACCTCTGCCCCGGCTTGCCTGAAGGCCAACGCCAAGCGGGCGGTTTTTGCCTCTAGATGCACAGATATCGCGACGCGCAATCCTGCAAGCCGGCCTTCGGCGGCCAGGCGTTTCTCCACCTGGGCCAGCACAGGCATGTGCCCGCGGGCCCAGTCGATCTTCTGCGCTCCCTGTGATACAGCGTGCTCGCTCATCAAGTCCCTCCCAAGGCTCTTCGCGGCTGGCGCCAAAGCGCACGCAGAATGCCGCCCAATATCAGCAACATACCTACCCCCTGTACCAGCCCCACCGGTTCTCGAAACACTAAATAGGCCCACAGGGTAGCCCCCGCCGGCTCGCCGAGAACGGCCACTGCCACAGCGGGAGCAGCCACCCTACGCAGTGCCCAGTTGACGCTGCTGTGGCCAATCAACTGGGGGCCGAGTGCAAGGAGGGCTACCCACAGCCAGTTTGCCCCCTGCGGAACGGCCGGCGCTGCGGTTCCCACAGCAGCCACCAGCAAGACAAGCGCCGCGGTCCCATACGCCACGGTCACATACGGCAGTAGCTCGCCGTGCCGGCGCATCAAGCGCCCCACGACAAGATAGCCGGAGGCGGTGAGGCCACCTAACAGGGCGAGCATATTCCCCAAGAGCGCCGTCCTTCCCGGCCCCAAGGCGCCCCAGGAGACAAGCAGACCACCGCCCACTGCCAGGGCTATACTTTGCCACAGCGCGCGATCCGAACGCTCACCAAGCGTCCAGGAGATCACCCCGACAAAGATGGGATGTGTGTTGACCAACACCGTCGAGCTGGCCACAGTGGTCAGCTGCACCGACTCGATCCAAGCGGCGAAGTGCAACGCCAGCAGTAACCCTGCTCCCAGTGCCAGAACCATCCCCCGGGGGGCCAGCCGTGCGCTCCGTCTAAGGGCGATAGGGACCAGCACGGCAGAGGCAAATACCATCCGCCAGGCAGCGACAGTAAGCGAAGACACATCGGTCAGACGTATGAGAATGGCTCCAAAGGAGATGACGGCCACCCCCAATCCGAGCACCAGGGGGACGCCCCTTTTATCGACCACGTCAGAAATGGAGCAGACTGTTCAGCTTGGGCAAAGTGGCTGTTGCCGCCCGGTAACCAACCTCCACCCCGTTGCCGGCCGTGCCGTACGATGGAGGGCAGCTGCCGAAGTCAGGTCGTACAAGGAGATCGGGAGTTTCCTGCTCCACCTGAAGCTCCGCGATCCTCTTTTGGAAGATGGTGCTCATCTGAAGCAGTATGGTGAACACATTTGGACGCCGAAGCGCCTTCTCCGCCGGGGAAGCTAGGACGTCCACCCCCAGCACCACCTCGCTACCTAGCTCACGGGCGATGTTTACCGGGAGGGGGGAACTGAGCCCTCCATCCACCAGGAGACGCCCGTTTACCCTCGCGGGGGTGAACAGCCCTGGAATAGCAGTAGAGGCCCGCACGGCATCCACCAGAGCTCCACGGTCCAAGGTGACCGTCTGCCCGGTCGCCAGATCGGTGGCCACAGCCACGAACCTGATCAGGGTGTTCTCCACCCGGAGGTCTCCTACCATCTCTCGCACCCCACGGACGACCTCCTGTCCGGCTGACCAACCCCGGTAGGGGAAGGTGGGAAGAAGGCCTCGCGCCATTTGGGCGGCACCGAGACGGGCCCAGAGTTCCTCAATGTCCGTAAGCGGTACCCCGGCAGCGTATAGGCCTCCCACCTGTGCCCCCACGCTTACCCCGGCGATGGCGTGCACCGGGATTTCCGCCTCTTCCAGAGCCCTAAGGACTCCGATCTGGGCCGCGCCCCGCGCACCCCCCGAACTCAGAGCCAGGCCAAGGTGGCGCATTAGGTTGACGCACAAACAAGGGCCGAGTCCATCGGACTCGGCCCTTGTTTGTCCGTCAGCGGCTGATGGCCGCGACGGGGCATTGGTCGATGGCCTCGTCCACGCAATCCAGGGATTCATCGGCCCCAGCAATCACGTGCGCGTAGCCGTCGTCGCCCAGCTCAAACACGTCGGGGCAGATCTGAGCACACAATCCACAGCCTGTACACAGGTCCGTATCCACTTTGACAGCCATGACACCTCCTAATGGGAGTCCGTTTTGCCCAAGCTTACCATGCTTTCCCGGCCGGTGCCAGACTTGCCGCGGTACGGCCAAGCCTCTATAGTCCAAGCGACTTACGCGGAGGTGTTGACCAGTGAAGCAAGCGTTGGCTGTTTTGCTATGTGCCATCGGTATCACGGCCCTAGGCGGAGTGGAAATGGAACTCGACGAGGCTTTGGCGCTCATCCCCGAGCACCATGTGATGATCAGCTACGATGATGAGGGCCGCGAGCAACTCGAAGCGGCCATCGAGGCATTTCGTAGCGCTCTAGAGGTGCCCCCGGAGCTTGACGAGCTGGACGAACAGGAGGTAAACCGTTTTCCAGTGGACCGCGAGCTACGGCATGTGGTGAACAAGCTCTCCCAAAGCTACTACACCCTGGCGGATGCCTTCCTTGAGGACGAAAGCGGGGAGGCGGAGGAGACCTATCTCAAGGGCAAGCATTGGGGGCTGAGGAGCCTGAGACTGAATCCCGATTTCGCCACACTCGAACCGGACTACCCGGAGGCAGTGCAATCCGAGACGGACGTGCCTGCCCTGTACTGGGCGATGGCCAACTGGCTACGCGCAGCAGAATTCGACGTCATGGGAGCAGTCACCGGCAGAGTCCCCCCTAAAGCCGAAGCGCTTGCCCTGCGGATCCTTGAGTTGGATCCCACCTACGTGAACTACGGCGTGTACCGCACTCTCGGTGCCTTCTGGAGCGGGCTGCCCAGCTCCCGTTTTGAGCGCGCTGCAGTCATTGCGATGGGCCTGGGGCGGTACGTACAGGATCTCAGCAGGGCGCTGGAGTACCTGTGCCACGTGGTGGATGAACCCGAGCTCTGCCCCCACGGCCCTGTGGATCCCCAGGTCGACGAGTACTTCGAGAACCGGGTGTTTTTCGCCGAATTCTACCTTATGGAAGAGGAGAAGTGGGATGAGGCAGAGCGTATCCTACAGAGCGTCCTGGACGAACCCATAGGAGATAAATACCCGCTCTATAACGCGCTATCCCAAGAGCGGGCGGCGGAGCTTCTGGAGACGATCGAAGGCCGCTGAGGTCACAGCGATACGCTCTCCTGCCAGCGGGGGATGTGCGTAGAGACGCCGTGGTCGGTGAGACGCTTGGCCAGCGTGGCCAGCCCCGCCTCCTCTCCATGCACTAGGTACACCTGCTCGGGATCGGCGTTCAGCGCCCACTCAGTCAAGATCGGCTGATCAGCGTGAGCCGACAGCCCATCGATCTTCCAAATCCGGCAGCGCACAGGGACGATCGATCCCATGACCTCCACCTTGAGCGCGCCCTCGGAAATCTCCCGCCCCAGCGTCCCTACGGCCTGGTAACCGACGAACACCACCGAGGAGTTGGGCTGGGGGAGTTGCCTTCGCAGGTGGTGTAGCACACGTCCCCCGGTACACATTCCCGATCCGGCGATGATGATGCACCGCCCCTCGTCCACCGGTATCCGCTTGGATGCCTGCCGCGTAAGCGTGTATTCCAGTAGCTCAAAGTCGAATGGGTCGCGCTTTTTGCGAAAGAGATTCCTGGCCGGCTCGGGGAAGCGATCGGCGAACCTGTCAAAGATCTTGGTCGCGGCCGTAGCCAACGGCGAGTCCAGGAAGATGCGACAACGCGGGAGGTCGCCCTGTTTCCACAACTTGAACAGGATGTACAGGACCTCCTGGGTGCGCTCCAGCGCGAACGAAGGGATGATTACATTGCCGCCTGCCTCGAAGGTCTCCAGCACAGCTTGATGCAGCGCCTCCACTGACTCTTCGACGGGGCGGTGATGGCGGTCGCCGTAGGTCGACTCTAGCACCAGGCCGTTCGCTTTGGGCGGGTAGCTGGGGTCTTCCACCAGAGGCTTCCCCCGGTTGCCTAGGTCCCCCGAGACAACAAGGCTTTTCCCCTCCACACGGAGCTCCACAAATGCCGCGCCCAGAATGTGACCAGCGTCGTGGAACACGGCCTCCATATCCCCGTTGAGCGACACAGTTTCCCCATACTCTCCTGTCAGCTGAAAACGGTCCAACGCAGCCATGGCGTCCTCGCTTGTGTACAGAGGGCCGTTCTCCTCTTCCTCCTGCACCTTGGCCGCATCCATGAGCATAATGCGGGCGATCTCCTGGGTCGGCACGGTGCTGACGATCTTCCCCCGAAATCCTTCCCGCACCAAACGAGGGATCAGTCCAAGATGGTCGAGGTGTCCGTGGGTAAGCAAGAGCCAATCTACATCCTGCGGGTTGAAGGGGAACGGCTCATAGTTGCGCTGCTCTACTTCCGGCAGCCCCTGGAACATCCCGCAGTCAACCAGCACTTGCCGGCCGGCCGCCTCCACAAGGAAGCATGAGCCCGTCACCATTTCCGCCGCGCCAGCAAACGTCAGTTTCATAGTGCGGCCCCCTGTCGCGCCCGGGAGCAAACGGGACACTCCCTGCCCTCCAGATGCGCCACGAACTCTTCCCGAAAAGCGTTGAGCGCCGTGCGTACCGGAAGGACCAGCGATTGCCCCAAGGGGCAGAGGGAAGTCGCCTGCATTACGACCGCCAGACGCTCCAGCTCCTCCAACGCGCCGTCAGGTGCCGAACCGTCTTGTATTGCTTCCAAGAGACACACCAGTCGGTCGGTTCCCGCGCGGCAGGGGACACACTGTCCGCACGACTCATGTCGAAAGAACCTGAGCACCGAGCCAAGCATATCCACCATGCACGCGGACTCGTCCATCACCAGGATAGCGCCGGAACCCAGTGCGGCCGTCCAATCGCGCAGGGACTCATAGTCCATCCGCACGTCAAGCGCCTCCGGGGAGACAAACGCGCCAGCAGCTCCCCCCACAAGCACAGCCTTCAGCGTCCGACCCTCAGGCAGTCCTCCTCCTAAGTCGTGCACAAGCGTCCGCAGGGGGGTGCCCATTTCTACTTCCACCAAACCGGGGAAGCGGACGTGGCCCAAAATGGTGTACACCTTAGTCCCGCTGCAGGAAGCGGTTCCCAGCCCCTTGTACCATCCCGACCCACCCGTAATGATATCGGGCACGTTGGCCAAGGTCTCCACGTTGTTCAGTGCGGTGGGTTTACCCCACAGCCCATACGTCACCGGGTAAGGCGGACGCATGCGGGGCCATCCGCGCTTGCCTTCCAATGACTCCAAAAGGGATGTCTCCTCCCCACATACGTAGGCTCCCGCGCCCGGCCGTACTTCCATATCGAAGGCGAAGCCGCTGTCCATTATGTCCTCTCCCAAAAGGCCGTAACCCCTAGCCTGTTCTATGGCCTTTTCTATGCGATCAATGGACAGGGTGTACTCGCCCCGTATGTACACGAATCCTTGCGCTGCACCACAGGCGTAGCCGCACAGCACCATACTCTCCACCAGCTTGTGTGGGTCCCCCTCTAGGATGAGACGGTCCTTGAACGTGCCGGGCTCCCCTTCGTCGGCGTTGCACACCACGTACTTGGGCTCGCCGGAAGCACGCCGCACCAGCTCCCACTTCAGCCCTGTGGGAAACCCCGCCCCGCCGCGCCCGCGCAACCCCGAGTCCTTCACCTCAGCCACTACCTCCTCGGGGCTCATCTCAGTCAGGGCCTTGCCCAGGGCCTCGTATCCGCCAGCCGCAACGTACTCGTCGATGTTGCCCGGATCGATGACTCCGCAGTTTCGCAGGACCACCCTGCTCTGCCTCTGGTACACCTGAGCCGAACGCACAGCGGGAGTGGCACTGGGCAATCGAAGCGACTCCACCAGGCGCCCCTTAAGCAGGTGTTCTTCCACGATAACGGGGACCTGCTCGGGGGTCACGTCCCCGTAGTACACACCTTCCGGATAGACCACTAAGACAACTCCGTGCCCGGATATCCCCAGGGTGCCGGTCTCCACAAGCTGGACCTCGTCTGTAAGTCCCGCTTCCTCCAGAGACGCCCTCACACTGCGGATGACCTCCTCCACGCCCGCCAGACGAGCCTCGTCATCCACACCGATCAACACATGGGCCCGTGCCAGTCTCATAGCCCCTCCCGGTATCTATCGATCACTTGCCTCAGCCTGTCCGGGGTGAGGTTTCCTACCATCTCTTCGTCCACCATCATCACCGGGGCCACTCCACACACCCCCAGGCAGCTGGAGAGCTCCAAGGTGAACAAGCCATCTTCGGTAGTCTCTCCTGTCTTGATCCCTAGCAGGAGCTGCAGTTCTTCCAGCACCGACCAAGAACCTCCCAGATGACAGTGCGGCGAGTCACACACACGAATTAGATGACGTCCACGCGGACGTAAGCTAAACATGGAGTAGAAGGTGACCGCATCGTGTACCCGAGAAACCGGCAATTCTAGGTGCTGGGCCACCAAAGTCAGATCATCTCGGGTCAGTGAGTTGTTCGGGCTGGCCTCCTGCAGATCATGCAGAATCGCCAACAGGCGGTCCTCCGACCGCGGATGCCGCAACAGAAGCTCCGGTTTGTCTGCCATGTTCACCCCTTTCGGCCCGGCTTTGCTATTATCGCATCAAACGGACAGGACTCATCGGCGGTGAACGCCAAGAAGGATTTAGCCACGTTAACCATGCAAGCCGTATCGTCCAACACGATGACACCGCCGGAACCCATGATCGCCCTGTGCTCCCCCAGACGCCTCACCCTTTTCCCCTTTCCGCTATGTATGTTCTGATCCGGTCCACCAGACCGGAAGCAGCCCGGAAAGTCCCCGGACTCAGTCCCTCCCCGATGTCGAAGTCCTTTGCGGGGACGGTCACCAACCACGCCTCCGGAATCCTGCCGAACAGCCGTTGTCCCCATGCCAACAGTGCGCTCGGTGATAGGGAGTGGGCCAGTCCTGGAGGAGAGGAAGGTTGGAGCCTCTCCCACCGAACCGGACCGGTTCCCGCCCTGGCGTCCACAAACAGGACCAAATCAGCCTCCGCAACTTTGGGGATCAGCTCAGGCGTCAGCACCTGACCGGAGACCACCTCGATTCCCTCGGTACCCTCCAGTCGGCTGGCTACCCATAGGCCGACCCCGTCGTCCCGTCGCAGCGGATGGCCAAAGCCTACCAGCAAGGCTCTCACTGCCGACCTCGCTCGTCTACCAGGCGGCCGTCGGCATCCACCAAACGCACCTTCAAAGGCATGGAACCCGCAGCATGTACCGAGCAGGAAAGGCAGGGGTCATAAGCTCTGATTCCGCCCTCCAGACGGTTGAGCAACCCCTCGGTTACCTTCTTCCCAGTTAGATAGTGGCGGCCAATTTGGGCAACAGTACGGTTCATGGCCAGGTTGTTGTGCCCGGTGGAGACGATCAAGTTGGCCCGTTCGATGATCCCGTTGTCGTCTACCCAGTAGTGGTGGAGCAATGTCCCCCGGGGCGCCTCGTGGACGCCCACTCCTTCCAGTTCGTTGATTCCGGCATCGGCCCGTACGCGCTCGGACTGAAGCTCCTCATCGTTTAGGTACGTCTCAATTCTCTCCAGCGATGCCAGGATCTCGATCAACCGGGCGTAGTGGTAGTGGAAAGATCCGGTGACCGCCTTCCCATCAGCGAGCGCGCGGAACCGCTCCAGCGCCTCGTTGGCCAGGGGAGTGCCCATTGAATCACAGCAGTTGAGCCGTGCCAGCGGTCCAACTCTATACAGCCCCTCGGGATAGCCTTTGTCCTTCCAGTAGGGGAATTTGAGATAGGACCACCCTTCTACAGCCTCGCTCACGTAGTTCGAGTAGTCCGCTGGGTTCAACCCCTCCGCCAGCGGGCGACGGCTCTCATCTACTACGCGCAGAAGCCCGTCGTGGTGCTCCCACACGTTGTCCGGGCCAACAAGCGACATGAAAAGCGAAGGGAACTCGCCGAACACCTTCGCCTCCTCCTGCCAATCAGGCAGTTGCTTCTCCAGCAAAGCCAGTGCCTCCTCAGCAGTCCGGCGGGCGGCTGGCAGCTTGGCCAGCAGCCGATCCCTAGCATCGGCCGATAGGGGAGAACGGACACCACCCGGGACAGCCCACGGGGGGTGTACGCGTTTGCCCCCTAGGGCTTCGATGATCTCCTGCCCGAACGCCCGCAGACGGATGCCCTCCAGCGCCAGTTCCGGCGAGTCCTCCGCCAGGCCAAGCACATTGCGCTTGGCCGGGTCGGAGTCCCAGCCAAGCAGTAGATCCGGCGCCGACAGGTGGAAAAATGACAGGGCGTGCGACTGCACGTACTGGCCCAGGTTCATCAGGCGGCGGAGCTTGTCCGCCGCGCGAGGTACCCGCACTGCCAAGATCGCGTCCCCCGCCTTGGCGGAGCATAAGAGGTGCGAAGCCGGGCAAATACCACAGATCCGGGCCGTGATTCCAGGCATCTCCCACAACGTACGGCCACGGCAGAAACGCTCGAACCCCCGGGCCTCGGTCACGTGGAACTTGGCGTCGGACACCTCTCCGGCGTCGTCCAACTTAAGCGTAATAAGCCCATGGCCCTCAATACGAGACACTGGGATGTGGATTTTCTCCATCAGAGGTTCCTCCTCAGCCGAACCGAAGATCCTCGCCTACCAACTTCAACTCCTCCCCCGCTAGGAGCTTCTGGATAAAAGTCCAGATTCTATCTGCGGGGGGCGGGCAGCCGGGTATGTAGGCGTCCACGGGCACCATGTTGTGCGCCGGCACCGCTTGGGGCAGGAGCTTGGGGACGTCCCCCTCCTCCAGCCCCGGCACGTCCCCCTCGCCATATACCTCGCGCAAAACCTCCTCTGGCGCGAGGGAGTTGCGCATAGAGGGGACGTTCCCCGTAACCGCACAGTCACCAAACGCCACTACCAGTTTAGACTTGCGCCGTATCTCTTTGATCAGCTTCAGGTGCTCAGTGTTGCCCACCGCCCCCTCCACCAAGGTGGCGTCGACGTCCTCCGGAAACTCCTTGATGTCCACCACCGGGGAGTAGACCAGGTCCGCTTTGGCCGTCAGCTCCACCAGCCGCTCATCGAGGTCCAAAAGTGACATATGGCAGCCTGAGCACCCGGAGAACCACACCGTGGCCAGCCTTACTTTGTTAGTCGGCACGCGGTCTCCTTTCCGTAACCCGAGAAATCACTTCGGGCTCCTTTTCCTGTTCGGCCGCACTGGTTCGCTTGTCCAGGAGGGCCCCTGTAGGGCAGGCCTCCACGCACTTGCCGCACTCGGTGCAGGTAGAGGAGTCGATCCACGGGCCCCCGATATCTGTCGCCACCAAAGTGTCCACGCCGCGATTGGAGAAGCCCCAAGTCATCGCACCTTCCACCTCGGAACACGCCCGCACACAGCGGCCGCAAAGGACACACCGGTTGTGGTCCACCACATAACGCTCGTGAGTTGCGTCCAACCCTAAGGCAGGGAACCGGTAGGGAAAGCGTACATGGTCCATCCCCAGCTCGCAGGCCAGGTCCTGCAATTCACAGTTGCCGTTGGACACACACACGGCGCAAATGTGGTTGCGTTCGGCGAACAGTAGCTCCAGGATCGTCCGCCGCAACTCCCGCAAGCGTTGCGAGTGTGCCACCACTTCCATGCCCTCCTCCACGGCTGTGGCGCAGGAAGGCACGAGCTTTCCCCGCCAGGTCTTGACCTCCACGAGGCACAGTCGACAAGCCCCCCAGGGATTAAGGCCTTCCAGGTTGCACAATGTCGGAATATGGATGCCTGCGGCCTTGGCTGCCTCCAGGATGGTCTGGCCGGGATATGCCTGTACCTGCCTTCCGCCGATCTCCAGCGTTATCACCCGTCCACCTCCCGTACCTCCAGCACGTACTCCTCCAACAGCCGACCGTTGACTACGTGCTCGGATACGATTCGCAGAGCCAAGTCAGGGTGAACATCGCCATATACCGTGACCCGTTCCCCCTCATAGACCTCAACCACGGGCTCGTGGGAGGCGAGGCCCTTCTCGCCGGTTTGGCCAACCACTACATCTCCCAGCTCGCGGCGGGAGACCTCGTCCAGGATGGAGCGAAGCACCTGACTGGCCCCGGCGGCAATACCGGACGTTCCCATTCCCACCACAATCCGCACCCGCGCAGCACCGCCCCGGAGCCGCAATTGATCCTGGACCCGCGCGCGAATCTTGCGTAGCTCCTCCAGCTTCATGCTTCCTCCTTAAACCCCGTCAGCTTGAGCCCCTCCCTAAATTGGTCTTGCAAAACGAAAGCACCTCACCGTGGGTGAGGGGCACAGTCCCCAACTCAGCGCGAACCTCGCGGGTATCCAGCTTCCATGGCGCGTGATCATGCCGGAGTCAAACGACGAATTCAACCCCCGGGGCTGGTTACAATAATCGGCAGGAGCGTGCCCCGGCCCGGAGCGAGTTCTGCACGAGTTCGGGAGCGCCTTGAGCAACGCTCCCCACATACGTAGCGTTTGCCGCTGCATTGTGGTCGGCAATGGCAATCAGGGCAAGTCCCGCTCGGCGGGCCCCCGCCTCCTCACCGGCACTCAGTTCCGAATTTGTCAAGGTTGCTACGTCGCGAAGCTCCAGGTTCAGTGTCATGCTCCGAATTTCGCCCCCAGATCGCAATAACCCAAAAGCTGTGGGACCAGTCGCCCGGAGAACCGGCCCAGCCCCCCCGTACCGGCTGCTGTTTCATCGAACCTATCGGTTGCGTCCGTCCTTATCGGCGGTCCCCAGAAAAGCACCGGCACTGGGTCCGCCGTGTGCTCCCCCACCGCAGGTGGTGTGGTGTGATCCCCGGAGAAACAAAGCACCACGTCACCGACGCCCAGGCGTCCACTCAGGGCGCCAAAGAACTCCTCGTCAATCCGCTCGATGAAACGCGTCTTCTCCTCCGCAGAACCGTCATGCGCCGCGTTGTCGGTGCCCTTTATGTGTACGAACACGAACCCGGCCGTCTCCAGCGCATGTTGCGCCGCCTTTGCCTTCGCTGTGAGGTCGGTCTTCATATCGCCTGTGGCCCCGGGCACCTCCAGTACCTCAAGCCCAGCGGCGCTCGCGACACCTTTGTACAAAGCTCCCCCGGCCACACAGCTGCCCTGTACGCTGTATTGCTCAGTTAACGTGGGAAGATGCGGCATCACGGCCGCGCCTCGCAGAAGCAGCGCATTGGCCTCCGGCTTGCCCGCTTCGCGGCGTGCGCGGTTCACCGGGTGGTCCCGCAGTACTTTATGGGCCAGGCGGGAGAAGGAGTTAATCAACTCGGCCGTACGCCGGGCATCATCGCTCCCCGTGCGCGGCTCACAAGCAGCCACCTTCGCTCCTTCCTCATGCGGGTCCGTGTCCGTGACCTCCGCGCTCAATCCCCCCCCACGCAGTACGAGGGCTCCACGATGCTCGGTCGAGGCCCGAAAAGTGAACGTCACATCGCCGTCCCCGAGCTTCAGATCCTCGAGGGCCCGGGCCAACTCGGCGCCTTCGGCGAGACGCCCTGCCCGCCGATCACGCACTACTAGCTCCCCGTCCGTCTCCTCCACCGTGGCGAAGTTGGCCCGGAAGCAGACGTCTCCTCCCCGCACGTCCAATCCAATACCCAAGGCCTCGAACGCACCCCGCCCCGTATACACTTGAGCAGGGTCGTACCCGAAAATTGAAAGATGCGACGTATCCGAGCCGGGACGTACACCTGGAGCAATCGGGTCCATGATGCCCAATGCCCCTCCGTGGGCCAGCTTATCCAGATGCGGGGTGCGCGCCCGAGCGATACAGGTGGAGCTGCCCCAGTCGCTCGGACGACCCCCCAACCCATCGGCGATGACCAGCAGCCCTTTCATTTGCGTCTACCTCCTCAACCTTACAGCGCAGCCAGCATAGTACCGTGCGGCAGCGTCTTTGTGTAGGCCAGGAACGCCTTCAGTGGCCCTCAGTTATCGGTCAAGAAGACGACCTCGTACTCATCTTCGAGAAGCTGCTTGTGGCGCCGCTCTTCCTTCTCCAGCCCAGCGAAAAGCTCGCCTGCTGCGCCGCCCAGCGTGGCCATTCCACTGTATAACGCTGCTGATGCCTCCTCGCGCTTCATGGCCACCACAAACGCCTCTTGCAGGGACATGTCCTGGGTTGCCTGTACACTAACCATCAGCTCCGAGATATTCATGTTCGTCGGCGTGTCCCCCGTGCCAATGAGTTCCTCAGGCGAAACACGCGACAGTTTTTCCACATGTCCCTGTTCCCAGGAGGCGAGTTGGGTGAACAGCGTCGTGACTCCAGGGTTCTCGGCTCGCTCAGCCCAGTTCCGGTAGAAGGCTTCGGCCTCTTCTTCCTTCTCCACAGCGAACTTCAATGCTTGGCGCAACTCCTCCATAGTCCGCTCCTCTGTCAAACGTGGGCCCCGCCTGTCGGGCGGGGCCCGCACACCTCGCGCCCGGTCCAGGACCCTCAGCCTGTACTCAAGCGCTTCTCCGACTCCCACAGTCCGTGGATGTTGCAGTAAGCAATCGCGTGCAGGGTACCAGGCCGATCAGCCTTGAACGAGAAACCGACCTCATGGTTAGTATAGACTGGTCCTTGATTGGCTCCTGCCACCGCTTCCCCGTGCGCGTTGAACTCGAACCTCCCCAGCTCGTAGGTGAACTTTTCGTCGTCAGGAGAGAAGAAGAGCTCAATCCAGCGCATATGATGTTCCGTCGTGTTGGGAT
>JAWOCQ010000052.1:0-3688 GCA_046483725.1 Candidatus Bipolaricaulota bacterium | reverse complement strand
GCCGTGCAGGGCTATGCCGAAGCCGAAGAGGGAGCTTCCGATCCGGACCTCGACCAGGACTTCGCTGCCACGCAGGGCACGCACGACGACCGCATCGTGGTCACCTGGAAGCGCGTCTCCGGCGCCAAAAGCTACCGCCTGTACCGGGCCGACGATGTGACTGGCCCGTTCGAAGAGCCCATCGCCACCGTGAGCGGCACCAGCTACACCGATTCGGACAAGGCCGGCAACCGACTCACCCGCTGTCACAGCTACTGGTACCGCCTGGAGGTATGCACGGGCACAAGGTGCACGTTCCTCCCCTCTGGGGTGGAAGGCTGGCGCGGTACGCGGATCGAAGGGGAGGAGGTCCACGGCCTTGCCGCTAGCGACCTTGAGCATCCCGACCGGATCAGGCTCACCTGGGACCCGCTTCCCGGGGCCTACGAATACACCATCTACCGCGGTGATGAGGAAAACGAGATCGGCACCTCAGACACCAACACCTACGACGACGTCTACGCCGGAGATAACCTCTTGGAGGCCCGCACTTGGTACAGGTACTGGGTGCGCGCCGAACCCGATCCCGACGGCGCCTGCGAGCCGAGCGAGCTTTCGGATTGGGCGGAAGGGCGCGCCTCCCGACTTCCTGGCACTCCGGTGGATCTTTCCACCTCCAGCCGCCGAGGCCGAATCACGGTCCGCTGGCGTGAGGGCAACTCCATCGAACCACCGACTCACTACTTGATCTACCGCGCGCCGGAGTCCGACGGCCCCTACGTGGAGATCGACGAGGTCTCCCACACAACCCTCAGCTATACGGACACGGACGTTTCTGCAGGTAACACCTACTGGTACCGCATTGCCGCAGTCAACGACTGGGGAACGAGCGACTTCTCCGAGCCGATCAGCTCCACCGTCCCCTAAAGCCGGAATAGGACACTCTTGCCTTCTTGAGGCGTCTCCGGGGAGCGTCGGCATGCGGGCACGCCGACGCCGAGCGGGGGGACTTGGTTACGGTGCGTCCCCCTCGGTTGCATCGTCGCCCTGCAAGTCGAGCACAGCTTC
Source organism: Candidatus Bipolaricaulota bacterium (assembly GCA_046483725.1). GTDB lineage: Bacteria > Bipolaricaulota > Bipolaricaulia > Bipolaricaulales > Bipolaricaulaceae > T3SED10-47. The sequence goes on along the minus strand of JAWOCQ010000052.1, from coordinate 2,641 downwards.
CCGCAGCTCCTCCAGCTGCACAGGGGCTTCTCTGACCCAGCGGATTACGGCCGTACCGTCCCGCAGTACGTACGTGGGCGTGCTGCGTATGCTTAACGCCTCCATTAGCGTCCTCTCCTCGTCCAGCACAACTGTGAGGCCTGTTTCTCGCAGTTCCTGCCGCTGGCCTTCGGTCATCGCCTCCGGGACCAGGACCGCCAGCACCACCTCGATGTCCTCGTTTAGCTCGACCAGAGCGGCCAACCCCTGCCAGCAGGGCGAGCACAAGGGGTTGAAAAAGGAAAACAATAGAGGGCCAGGGGACTCATCGAGTTCCACTTCGTCCCCCGTGAGCGTTTCGGCCTTTCCCAAGGTAACTTCCGTGCCCACATGCCCCGCGGGACCATCGTCCTGGGTGGCGGACAGCTCGGCCACCGAGGCCCGCAGCTCCTCCCGTTCGAATGGCCATACCAGCCGGTTTGTCACCCGGCCCTCGCGGAGGGACAGGATGGCCGGCACGTCGCCTATGCCCAAGATCATGCCCAGCTGGGCGTCTTCATCCACTGCCAGCGGAAGCTCAGCCCTAGCGGCAGTCTCCCTAAGCTCATCCGTAAGCCACGGGCTGAGGGCAAGGAACTGCACTTTGGGGAACGAGTGTTGGATTTCCCCCAGCCATTCGATGGCCTGCTCACACTCCGGGATCTCCGGAAGGACGACAAACGCCACGGCCCACAAGCCTTGGCGGAGCGCTTCGACATCGACCGCCTCCTCGGACGCCGCCGCAGGACCGATCGACACGACAAGCAAGCAAGCTAGAGCCAAACTAACAATGTGCTGGATCACAAGCTGTCACCCCCCAGAAAGTATAGCGCAGATACCGTGCATCGCGTGTTGCCTTGCTATGGGTTCGCGTACTAGGATGGAACTTGACGGATGGGGGGTGATGGCGATGGGGGCTGACAGGGGTGGAAGGGGTAGTATCCGCCCAGTTACCTTGATCGCTCTTCTCGCGCTTGCGGCCATGCTAGCCGGCTGCGCGTTTCTTGGGCCTGGTGTCGCACCTCTGGAACCCCCGGACACAGTCAGTGCCAGTCAGGGCGACTACGACGACCGAGTGGCGGTAAGCTGGTCGGAGGTAGCGAATGCCTCAAGCTACGAACTCGAGCGAGCTGACGCCGAGGACGGCGACTACCAGCGAATCACGGAGACCAGCGACACGGGGCACGCCGACACGGACGTAGTTCGCGGGGAGACCTACTGGTACTGCGTGCGGGCGTGCCATTCCGGCACGTGCAGCGCCTTCACCGACCCGGTCGAGGGCTACACCGAGCTCGAGCCGGGGCCGGAGAACCTGCGCGCCAGCCACGGGGAGCTGGCCGACCGGATCGTGGTCAGGTGGGACAGCAAGACCGGCGCCGACGAGTACCAGCTGGAGATCCGGGACGCGTCGGACCGGAAGGTGGGGGACCTTCGGGTGGTCGAAGGGGATACCACTATCTACTACCACGTGTACACCCACGAGGAGCCGATGGGCGAACCCCGGCCGGGTGAGTACTACACCTACCGGGTGCGGGCCATAGGCGAAGACTATGGCACCACCGCCTGGTCCGCCCCGGCCCAGGGGAGGCGCCACGGGCGCCCGGCCGCCCCGGTGGTGGACGAGGAGCCCGAGGTCTCCGTGGAGACCGTCGAGGGGGACGAAGAAGGCGAGGAAGAGGAAGTCTGGACGGTGACCCTGGAGTGGACATGGACTTGGCAACCGGCCCAGAACCCCAACCCGGCTCAGGGGTTCTACATCTTCCGCCGGAACCTCGATGAGGACACCGCCTACCAAGAGCACGCCATCTACGACGGCGCCGGCGAGGACGACTACGACCCCGACGAGCTTCCCTACGAGCCGGAGGGCGACGACCCCATTCGGGAAACCTACACCTTCGTGTGGGAGGACGATGAAGACGTCGAGGAAGGCGTCACCTACCGTTACGACGTGCGGGCCTACCACGACGAGTGGTTCATGCGCTCGGACTTTGTGGAGGTAGTAATTGAAGAGGATTGACCAGCTGCAAGAGTCGCGAGGGGGTTCACCCGTGGTGTTTCCATGTGATCCATGTCCACTTGCTAAGGGACCGCCTGGCTTCAGGTCTTCTGCGCTGGGCTGTTTAATCGTTATGGAAAAGCGCTGCGTGTGGGAGGAAATGGTGGGCCGGAAGGCCGGAGGCCGGTTTGTGAATGGCTAGGTGCACTCCCCCTCCGGCGGACGGGCGGGCCGGTCGCGGCGGCCGAAAACGGGTTTGACGCCGCGGCGGCGGAAGGCTAACATACGGGCCGTTGCCCCGGAAAGCTCCGGGACGAACGAGGGGGGCGAGGTAACAATGCCGCTTCGCATGTTGACTGGGTTAGAGCCAAGCTGTATGATGCGGATTAAGTTGTCGCTCCCCACACCCCGCGCCGTCGGCCGGGGAGTTGGAGGTGGTGTTACCGTAAGTGGCAGCAACAGCAACGAAGGAGGACGTATGAAGGGCACAAGGGCCTTGGTCAAGGGACAACAAAGCGCAAATGAAAGAAGGGAAGGAGGTAGCAAGTTGAGGGGCAAAGGACTGCTCATCGGCATGCTGATGCTTGCCGTGGCGATGACCTCGTTCACGGCATTGGGATTTGAGGC
>JAWOCQ010000115.1:0-3391 GCA_046483725.1 Candidatus Bipolaricaulota bacterium | reverse complement strand
ATTGCCTACAGGAGTCCGGTCTGCGTGAATTACTGGAGCAAGCTGCACAGGAGCAGTTTGGAGCTCTGCTGGCGGTACATGTGGAGTGGGAAGGCGTGGAGGAACCTAGTCCTTCGCTCGAGGAGCGGGCCGCGCTTGCGGCCGAAGTACTGGAAGGTGAGATTGTGAAGGAGCAATCAGCATGAAGGGTTTTGGGGACATGAAGCAGCTGATGCAGCAGGCACAGCGCCTTCAGGAAGAGATGGCCGAGCGCCAGCGCCAGTTGCAGGAGGAGCGCGTAGAGGCTACCGCCGGGGGCGGGATGGTCCGCGCAGTTGTGTCCGGGCAAGGACGACTGCTGGAGCTCGCCGTTTCCCCCGAGGTGGTGGACCCGGCCGAGGTGGAGATGCTGCAAGACCTCGCCGTGGCCGCGATACAGGAGGCCCAGGACAAAGCTCAGGAGAAGGCCAAGGAACTCATGGCCGACCTGGGCGGAGGCCTCCCCCCCGGGCTCATGCCGTGATCCCACCGCTGGAAGAGCTGCTTGTAGCGCTGAGCAAGCTCCCGGGTATCGGCCGCCGCTCCGCGGAGCGGATCTCCTTCTACCTCCTGGCCAAGCCGGAGGAAGCCCGCCGCCTGGGTGAGGCTGCCACCTCCCTTCACGACCGGGTGAAGGCCTGTACCCGCTGCGGCAACTTCGCCACCGGGGAGCTTTGCCCTATCTGTACCGACAACAAACGTGACCCGAGCACGGTGTGCGTGGTGGCGCGTCCATGGGAGATCCAATCCGTGGAACGCACCGGCGAGTTTCGCGGATTGTACCACGTACTGGGCGGCCTGGTGAGCCCCTCGGCGGGGATAAGCCCCGACGACCTCACGGTCGACGAACTCGCGCGGCGGGTGCCGGAGGAAGGAATCCAAGAGGTCGTGCTGGCCCTGGAGCCCAACATGGAGGGGGACCTGACCGGCATGCACATCGCCCGCAAACTGCGGCCTGCCGGGGTCCGGGTAACGCGGATCGCGCAGGGCATACCTGTGGGCCGGGATCTGGAGTCCGCAGACGAGGTCACTCTGGGCCGGGCGCTGCGGGGCCGCGTGCAATTATAGCTCGCTTCGTTGTCGGCTCCGCCCCGGGCTGCGTATCATCATCCGGTGGGACAGATCAGGTTTCTGGGCACAGCGGGAGCGCGGTTCGTGGTCGCCCGACAGTTACGGTACTCAGCGGGGACCTGGCTGGAGCTAGGCAACACACAGCTCCTTGTGGATCCGGGCCCGGGCACCCTGGTCCGGGCGCGGCGTGCTCGGCCCGCCCTGGCGCCGGAGAAGCTGACGGGCATCCTGCTATCCCACAAACACCTGGACCACTCGTCCGACACGAACGTGATGCTGGAGGCGATGGCGGAGGGAGGTCGCCGCCAGCGTGGAACCCTGCTCGCACCCACCGATGCCCTCGAGGGGGGGGACCCGGTGATCCTTCGCTACGTGCGAAGCTTCCCCCGGCGCATCCGTGTATGGAGGGACGGACAGCCTGTGGAGTTAGACCAGCTTACGGTCACCCCCGTCCGCCACCAGCATGGAGTGGAGACCTACGGTCTGGTAGTTGACTCACCCGAGGGCCGGCTGGGGTTTGTGGTGGACGGGCGGATGAGCGACGAGCTTCCCGAGCGGTACGCAGGGTGTCAGCTTCTCGTCCTGAACACGGTTCGCCGGGAGTGGACGCCGGATGTCGACCACCTTTCACTCCCCGAGTCCCTGGAGCTCATCCGGGCGGTACGCCCCCACCTCGCCGTCCTCACCCACTTTGGCATGACTATGCTCCGCGCCGGTCCGCGCAGGCTGGCCGAGCAAGCAACACAGAAGCTGGGAACACAAGTGAGAGCGGCTGCTGACGGAATGACGGTGAGCTCCGAAGCCTGGGGTACTCCCGATGACGAAGACGAGGCACATGTTCAGCAGACCCAGAGCTAGTGGCGTTTCCGCCGTTTGAAGCTGTACAGCACCTGGTCGGCTCTGTAGAGCACGGATTCCGGTGTCGCCTCCTGATCGCTACGGGGGTCCCACACCGCGGAACCCATCGTGAGCCCAAACTGGAGATCCTCCAGCTCGGCCGACTTCGCCCAACGGTCGATCGCCTCTTCCAGTCGCTCGATCACCTCTCCCGCCCGGTCAGCCGTCTCCGGCAATAGGACTACAAACTCCTCCCCACCGTAGCGGAACACGTAGTCACTCTGCCGGATACTCTCCTGGAGGAGTCCAGCCACCTCACGCAGTGCCTGATCCCCTTTCAAGTGACCAAAGCGGTCATTGATCTGTTTGAAGTCGTCGATATCCGCCATGATCACCGATATGGGGTGCCCGTAGCGTTTCGCCCGCGCCATCTCCCGCTCCAGAACCTCATTGAGGAATCGCCGGTTATACAGGCCCGTGAGCGCGTCCCGCGTGGCCTGGTCCCGCAGCTTCTCCTCCAGCCGCACACGTTTGAGCTCCTCCCGCAGATGGCCGACCAGGATCTCAGCCAGGGACACATCGTCAGCTGTAAACGCATCCTCCCTCCCAGCCACGGCCTGAAAAACGCCTTCCTTTCCCACAGGCACTGAGATCACTGCCTTCAGCTCAGGGCCCACTGGATCAGCGAACGGAAAGTTGCTGATCGGACCCCATAGCGTGCGGCCGGACTCCCAGGTTTTGCCCGCGACCCCTTCCCCCCGGCGCCTGGGGTACCCAAGCTCTGCCGCTCCCGCCGAATTGGCCACCGGCACTAGTAGATCCTCCTGCACAAGGCCTACGTTACACTCCGACATCCCCAGCACCTCGGACGCCGTGCGCACCACCGCCTGGCATAGCTCCTCCACCGCGGTGCAGCGCTGCATGTCATCCACCGCAAGATGGAGACGCTCCAACTTCGCCGAAAGCGACCTCATGACCTCCAGACGCTCGAGTCCAGCCAGGGAAACAGCCATGTGCGACACTAGAATCTCCAACAGGTTGCGGTCCTCAGGAGGGATCCCGTCCTCCAGCGGGCTCTCTACGTTGAACACGCCAACATGTCGCTCCCCCATCCCGAACGGCATCGCCAACTCGCTCTTGGTCTCGGGGACATCCCTGATGTAGCGGGGATCTTCCGAGACATCAGGTACGTACACGGTCTGCCCTGCGTTCCAAGCGGCCACGGTGATACCTGGGCCATCCAACGGCAGACGCTCGCCCGACGTAACTCTTCCCTCCCGGTTCAGGATCATTCTCAGCGCACCCTCCTCGGCCTCCAGGATCCCGCATAGCCGGTAACCAAATATCTCCCCGGTGGCGTCCAAAAGGAGCGAACAGAGCTCGTCCTTACTCTCGGCGAGTTTCATCTCCCGGGCAGCGCGCTCCACAGCAAGGAGCTTCTCCTGCAACGCAGCCGCGCCCGTGT
>JAWOCQ010000110.1:0-14701 GCA_046483725.1 Candidatus Bipolaricaulota bacterium | reverse complement strand
GCCCACCCCGCTGCAGTACATCGCCCCGTACGCCGGATGTGCCTTGGGAGAGCACTTCCGGGATAAGGGGCAGAACGCGCTAGTGGTGTACGACGACCTGTCCAAGCACGCCGTGGCCTATCGCGAGATCTCGCTACTACTGAGGAGGCCGCCGGGACGCGAGGCCTACCCCGGAGACATCTTCTATACTCACTCGCGCCTGTTGGAGAGGGCAGCGCGAATGTCGGACGACCATGGCGGAGGGTCCCTCACGGCGTTGCCCATCGTGGAGACCAAGGCCGCCGACATCACCGCCTATATCCCCACCAACCTCATCTCTATCACCGACGGGCAGATCTACCTGGAGGCAGACCTGTTCAACAAGGGACAGCGCCCCGCGATGAACGTGGGGCTGTCGGTGTCCCGGGTGGGAGGTGCAGCCCAGGTGCCGGCGATGAAGTCCGTGGCCGGGCAGCTCAGATTGGAACTCGCGCAATATCGTGACCTCGCTGCCTTCGCTGAGTTCGCCCAGGAGCTGGACGAGGCTTCCCAGTCCCAGCTTGCCCGCGGGGAGCGGGTCATGGAGATCCTCAAGCAAGACCAGTATGCCCCCCTGCCGGTGGAGGAGCAGGTGGCCGTGCTCTACGCCGCCGTTTCCGGGCTGCTCGACGACGTGCCTACCGAGGCGGCCATCTCCTTCGAACGCGGCTTTGTAAGGTACCTGAGAGAGCATCGAAACGAGCTTTTGGAGTCAATCGCCAGGTCCGGAGAGCTCACAGACGAGGAGCAAGCGGAGTTGGGGGAAGCCGGCCACACGTTCAAAGAGGGGTTCCGCGCCTGATGGCACAGCAAACCCGGCAGATCCTACGGCGAATAGAAAACGTAAGCCACGTAAAGCAAATCACAAAGGCCATGTACGCCATCGCCGCCACCCAGGTAATCCAGCGCAAGCGGGCGCTGCGGGCAGCCCGCCCGTTCACCGACCACTCCCCCCGGGTGCTGGGGGAGCTGTGGGCAGCGGCCCGGGCGGAGGGTCTCTCCCACCCCTGGTTCGAGCCCGGAGAGGGAGAGGGCAATGCTTTGCTTGTGGTGAACGCCGATCGCGGGCTGTGTGGTCGGTACGTGGGCGAGGTAAACCGCGCCGCCGAGAGCCTGGCCCGCGCCTCCGGCCGGGTGAAGGTGCTTGCCGGGGGAGAGAAGGCCCGGGCTTTCTTCCGCAACAGAGGCTGGGAGATAGCCGCTTCTTATACTCACGCCTACGAGCGGCCGGACCTGGCCGCAGCCCGGCGGATCTTAGCCGATGTTCTGGAGCTATTCCCCTCCTCGGTGAAGGAGGTGCACGTTGTGCACATGGGTTTCCGCGGGGAGCTGGTACAGAAGGTGGAGAAAACACTGCTTCTACCGCTGCAACCTCCGCCGGCAGCGCCCGGCGAGCTTGTGACCGAGCCTGCGCTCGATGACCTCCTTGGCACTGCGGCGGAGGTTTCCCTCCTGGGGCGGCTACTGTGGATCCTCCTGGAGGCCAAGGCAAGCGAACAGGCCATCCGCCGGCAGGCGATGAAGACGGCCACAGACAATGCGGATGAGCTCATCGACGACCTTACGCTCACCTACAATAAGGCCCGCCAGCACGGTATTACCCGCGAGCTTGCGGACATCGTGGGTGGCTCTGAGGCATTGCGGGAGGCGAGATGAACGAGCGAACTGACGAATTTTACGGCTGGATCACAGCCATCCGGGGACCGGTGGTGGACGTTGGGTTCCCCCGCGGGCACCTGCCCCCACTGAACCAGGCGCTCCGCGTGGAGTACCCAAAAGGCGGGGTATTGGTGTTGGAAGTGGCCCAGCACCTAGGGAACGGAGAGGTACGAGCGGTGGCTATGGACTCCACCGACGGGCTGGGGCGCGGGCATCCGGTGGAGGACACCGGGGCTCCCCTCACGGTGCCCGTCGGACCGCAGGCCCTGGGCCGCATGTTCGACTTGACCGGCCAGCCCATCGACGAACAACCCGCCCTAGAAGACGCACCCGAGCTGCCCATCCACCGGGAACCGCCCCGGCTGGCCAACCTGTCCACGGAAGACGAGGTGCTGGAGACGGGGATCAAGGTCATCGACCTCATTGCCCCGTTCCCCCGTGGAGGCAAGATCGGCCTGTTCGGCGGTGCCGGCGTGGGCAAAACCGTGCTGGTAATGGAGTTCATTCGCGCGATCGCCTACGAGCATCAAGGCTACTCCGTGTTCTCCGGAGTGGGAGAGCGCTCCCGGGAGGGCAACGACCTGTACCTGGAGATGAAGAGATCTGGGGTACTCTCAAACACTGCGCTGGTCTATGGCCAGATGAACGAACCCCCGGGAGCGCGGTTCCGCGTCGGCCTGTCCGGGGTCACCATGGCCGAGTATTTCCGAGATGAGGTAGGCAAGGACGTGCTCCTGTTTATCGACAACATCTTCCGCTTCGCTCAGGCCGGCTCCGAGGTTTCCGCCCTGCTCGGCCGCATGCCATCCGAAGTAGGCTACCAACCAACGCTGGCCACGGAGATGGCCGAGCTGCAGGAGCGGATCACCTCCACCCGGCGGGGATCAATCACCTCCGTACAGGCCGTGTACGTGCCGGCCGACGACTTCACCGATCCTGCCCCGGCCACGGTGTTCGCCCATCTGGACGCCACGGTGTTCCTCACCAGGGACCTCGCCGAGAAGGGCATCTACCCCGCCGTGGATCCGTTGCAGTCGAACTCGCGCCTAATGGATCCCCGCATCCTCTCGCGGGAGCACTACGAGACAGCGCAACAGACACGGGCCATTCTCCAACGGCACGAGGATCTGCAGGACATCATCGCCATCATGGGTATGGAGGAACTCTCGGAAGAGGACCGGACAATTGTCATGCGGGCCCGGAAGATACAGCGATTCATGGCCCAACCGTTCCACGTGGCCGAACACTTCACCGGCCGTCCGGGCACCTACGTGCGCCTGGAGGACACCGTGCGGGGATTCAAGATGATCTGCTCGGGGGAGCTCGACCACCTGACCGAGCAGGCCTTTTACATGGCGGGTACCATCGACGAAGTGCTAGACAAGGAGAAAAAGGAGAAGGAGTAACACCTCCAGGGCTGTTATAATGCCTGTGGTGGTCGGCAGCTATGGCTGAGGCAACTATTTGCAGAGAGATACTGATCTCCACACCGGACCGGGTAGGCCTATTGGCTGAGATCTCGCAGCTAATAGCGGCACAGACGATCAATATCCTCGCCGTCTGTGTGAGGGTTGCGCAGGGAGAAGCACAGATTCGTGTTGTCACCGACGCCCCTACCTACACCCTGGACGCTTTGCGGAAGGCCGAGTTCTCAGTCGATGAGCGAGACGTGGTGCTGGTGGAGCTGCCCCATAGGCCGGGGCTACTCCGGCGAGTGACTGACACTTTAGCCCGCCAGGACCTAGACATCCACGACCTATACGCCACCGTCACCTCCGACAGCGACCAGAGCCTGGTCGTCTTCTCCTGCTCCCACAACGGAAAGGCCGTCCAGCTATTACGAGACCGGTGAGTTGGGTTCACCAGTGCCATCTCCCAGCTCCCATTGCCGTCGACCTACAACCCACCGGCCTGCCCCCCCCTTGGTTAGCGGGAACCGGAAAAGGACTAGGGAACTGCTGTTGACGTTGCCGAAGGATCCCACGTATAATGCTTCCAGCCAACGCACAAGACGCCCCCTGGGGCCGCAGTAGAAGGAGGCGGCAGATGGAAGTCCTCAAAGTTGCATCGACGTCCAACCCCAACGCCGTCGCCGGGGCCATCGCCGGCGCGCTGGAGTCCGACGGTATCGTGGAGGCGCACGCAATCGGGGCGGGCGCCGTCAATCAGGCGGTAAAGGCCGTGGCAATCGCCCGCCGGCTGGTGGAGCGGGAAGGTGAGACCGAAGTGCGGGTCACCCCCGGCTTCATCGATGTGGAGATCGGGGGCGAGACCAAGACGGGACTCCGGCTCATCATCGAGAAGTAGAGATAAGTAGATGCACCTAGAGGCCCTGGTCAGGGCTGCGGTTGAACAGGCCCTGCTTCAGCTGAAGATTCCCTTTAGCGTGGAGGTACCGGTGGATCGCCCTCCCCGTCCGGAGTACGGCGATTTGAGCAGCCGGGTGGCCTTCCTGGTGGCGCGCGCTGCGCAGCGCAGCCCCGATCAACTCTCACAGGAGATCGCTTCGCTGCTGGAAGGCAATCCCGCGTTCGCTTCGGTGACCGCGGAGGGGGGATTTGTGAACCTCCGGTTCGCGCAAGGCTCGCTGGGGGACGTGGTGCGAGGGGCCCTGGTGCAAGGCGAAGATTATGGTCGTGGGGACGCGGGAGGACAGCGCCCGCTGCAGGTGGAGTTCGTGTCCTCCAACCCCACCGGCCCGTTGACGGTGGGCCACGGGCGGCAGGCGGTGCTGGGCGATGTGGTGTCAGAGCTTTGGGCCCGGCAGGGGTGGCAAGTGACCCGGGAGTACTATCTGAACGATGAGGGGCGACAAATTGAGCTCCTGGGCCAGTCACTGTGGGCGAGATACCGCCAAGCCGTGGGCGACGACGTCGGCCTTCCCGAGGGAGGCTACCACGGGGAGTATCTGCTCAGCCTGGGCCAAGAACTGGCCGCACGCTGGGGTGATCGCTGCCCAGAGTGGACCACTGCAACACAAGCACTCTTTTGCAATCTGGCCGTGAAACAGATGATGGACATGATTTGTGAAGACCTAGAAGCGGTGGGCGTGGACTTCGACGTGTGGAGCAAGGAGGGCGAACTCCACCGCCGGGGGGTGGTGGAGGAAACGCTGGACGCCCTGCGTGAGCGGGGGGCCGTATACGAGCATGAGGGGGCGTTGTGGCTTCGCTCCACCGAACACGGACTGGGACGCGACCCCGTTTTGCTGCGCTCTGCTGGAGGGCCCACCTACCTGATGGTGGACATTGCCTATCACGTGGAGAAGTACCGCCGGGGATTCGCCAAGGTGGTGGACATGCAGGGGGCCGATCATGTGGAGGAGCAACAACAAGTGAAGCTTGCGCTGAGCCTCCTGGGGATGCCCGACGATTTCCTGGATTACTGTTTGCACCAGTTCGTCACTTTGAGAGGGCGCAACGGCATGGAGCGGATGTCCACCCGAGCCGGCAGATTCCTGCGACTGCGAGACCTGGTGGAAGAGCTGGGCCGCGACGTGTTCCGCTACTTCATGGTGATGCGCAAACCCTCGAGTCATCTGAACTTCAACTATGAGCTGGCCAAGAGCTCCAGCATGGAAAACCCCGTGTACTACGTACAGTACGCACACACCAGGATTGCGTCCCTCAAGCGGGAAGCGCTGCGCCTGGGCGAGTACCCCGAACACCCCGGGTCGGTGGACCTGGCTCCGCTCGAGGACCCAAGCGAGCGGGCGCTGATGCTGGAAATCGATCGCTTCGGCGATCTGCTACGCACGGCCGCTGTGGAATACGCACCGCATCTTCTTTGCGAGTACTTGGAAAACGTGGCCGGCCTGTTCCATCCGTACTATAGCCGAGTACGGGTGCTGGGGCAGGGCGAGACGACCCATGCCCGCCTGGCAATGCTCTCGGCAGTCGGCCTGGTACTACGGCAGGGCCTCACGGTGCTCGGGCTAACGACGCCGGAGGAGATGTGAGCGCCGTGTGGAACAGGCTGCGCAAGGGTCTGCATCGAACACGGCGGACCCTGTGGGCCCCCTTGGAAGAGACGCTCAAGGGAGGGGGCCACGTGGACGAGGAGGCCCTCGATCGCCTGGAGGAGATGCTCCTCACAGCCGACGTAGGCCTGGAGGCCACCGATGAGCTCTTGGCCCCCCTTAGGGAACACAATAGCCTAGACGCAGCCGAACTAGCGCAGCTGCTGCACAACAAGGTAGCGGAGCTCTTGGCCCCGGCCGAAGGAAACCCTGCCCCCGCCCCGGATGGAGCCGGACCCGCAGTGTATGTGTTCGTGGGGGTCAACGGCTCGGGGAAGACGACTACCGTAGCCAAGGTGGGGCGTGCACTCGCTTCCCATGGCACCTCTGTGGTTCTGGCCGCGGCGGATACATTCCGCGCCGCGGCCGTGGAACAGCTGACCAACTTAGCACAGCGAACCGGGCTTGAACTCGTGTCCCACCGACCCGGTGCAGACCCGGGAGCGGTGGTCCACGACGCAGTGGAACACGCTCGCATTCAAGGATATGATGTTGTTTTGGTTGATACAGCAGGGCGGTTGCAGACCAAGCGCCCGCTTATGGAAGAGCTGGGCAAAGTGCGCCGTGTTGTGGAGCGGTTGCAGGGTCGACCGCCGGATGAGCGAATCCTGGTTGTGGACGCTTCGGTTGGCCAAAACGCCGTTTCCCAAGCGGAGCTTTTCGATCAGGCCGTGGGACTCACCAGCCTGGTCCTGACCAAGTTGGACGGGACGGCCAAAGGAGGAGCGATCCTCCCCATCTGGCAAACTCTGCGTATCCCCATCCTCTGGGTGGGAGTGGGCGAGGGAATGGACGAGCTGGAGCGATTCAGCGCGGGAGGGTATGCCGGCGCCCTCATTGGAGGTGAGCATGGCTAAGGCTGAGAAATATGTCTACCGGTTCGGCGGGAACAAGGCCGAAGGCGGAGCGGATCTGAAGATGCTACTCGGCGGAAAGGGCGCCAATCTCGGCGAAATGGCACGCCTGGGAATCCCGGTGCCTCCGGGGTTCACCATCACCACCGAGGCATGCCTGTACTACCGGGAGCACCAAGGCTCCCACCCGCCGAAGCTCAAGGAGGAAGTACGCGAAGGAATTCAGCATCTGGAGGAAACTACAGGACGCAAGTTCGGAGATCCCGAGCGCCCCCTATTGGTTTCCGTGCGTTCGGGCGCGGCCGCCTCCATGCCGGGCATGATGGATACAGTGCTCAACCTGGGTCTCAACGACCGCGTGGTCCAAGGCCTGGCCGCCCAAACAGACCCTCGATTCGCCTATGACGCCTACCGGCGCCTTGTGGCCATGTACGGCTCGGTGGTGCTGGGAGTAAAGGACGCGTCCAGCTCCGGCGTCGATCCTTTCCACGAAGCTTTGGACGGCCTGAAGGACGAGCGGGGTGCCCGCACCGACCTGGACCTCTCCACCGGGGACCTGAAGGAACTCGTAAGCCGCTACAACGCAGCCGTGGAACAGGCCGGCAAATCCCTCCCCAACGACCCGTGGGACCAGCTCTGGGGCGCAATCGCTGCCGTGTTTGGCTCTTGGGACAATCCTCGCGCGCGCGTTTACCGGCGCATGCACCAAATCCCCGACACATGGGGCACAGCGGTCAACGTACAGGCGATGGTATTCGGCAACCTGGACGAAAGCTCCGGGACCGGCGTCATGTTCACCCGGGACCCAGCCACGGGGGAGAATCGGCTTTACGGGGAGTACTTGCTCTCTGCCCAAGGGGAGGACGTAGTGGCGGGAACCCGCACCCCCCAGCCCATAGCCTCAGCACAGAAATCCGACACAAACCAAGTCTCTCTGGAGGAGACAATGCCGGAGATCCACCGCCAGCTGGTGGAGGTACGCGATCGCCTGGAGCGCCACTACCGCGACATGCAGGACACGGAGTTCACCATAGAGCGGGGCACGCTCTACGTACTGCAGACCCGCACCGGAAAGCGCACAGGCTTTGCCTCTGTCCGCATTGCGGTGGAAATGGTGGAGGAAGGGCTCATCTCCGAGGACGAAGCTATCCTCAGGCTGGAGCCGGCAGAGCAGCTTTCGCAGCTGTTGCAGCCCATCTTCGATCCGGCAGAAAAGGACACCTCGCAAGTGTTGGCCAAAGGCCTCCCAGCAGGGCCCGGCGCGGCGTCCGGTCGGGTGGTAGTAACCGCGGACGAAGCCGTGCGCATGTCCAAGGACGGCGAACCTGTTGTCCTCGTGCGCCACGAGACCTCCCCCGACGACATCGCCGGGATGGCGGCCGCAGAAGGTATCCTAACTTCCCGGGGAGGAATGACCTCCCACGCGGCGGTGGTAGCCCGCCAGATGGGCAAGGTCGCCGTAGTAGGCTGCGAGGGCCTGACCATAGACTACAAAACCCGCGAAGTGCGTGTACAGGATAGATCCTTCCAGGAGGGCGATTGGCTCTCTTTCGACGGCACGTCAGGCGAGGTCCTTGCCGGCAAGGTGGCTACCCGGGCTTCAGAGGTATTACAGGTGCTCATCGACAAGACCCTCTCTTCAGACGAGGCACGCATCTACCAACTGTACGACAAGCTCATGAGCTGGGCCGACGCCCGGCGCAGGCTCGGTGTGCGGGCCAACGCGGACAAGCCGGAGCAAGCCGCGACGGCGCTGGCCTTCGGAGCAGAGGGCATCGGGCTGTGCCGCACGGAGCACATGTTCTTCGGCGAGGAACGCACCCCTTACATACAACAGACGATCATAACCGAGGATCCCCGGTCGCGGGATGAGGCGCTGACCCACCTGCTGGAGTTGCAGACGGAAGACTTTGCCGGAATCTTGCGGGTCATGGACGGCAGGCCTGTCATCATCAGGCTGTTGGATCCGCCGATGCACGAGTTCCTCCCCAGCGATGAGGAGAATATCGCCGCCCTCGCCCGTAGATTCCAGCTCAACCCTTCTGAGCTGAAGCAACGCATAGAGGAGCTGCACGAGTTCAATCCCATGCTCGGGCATAGAGGGTGCCGCCTGGGGATCACCCACCCGGAGCTCTACGATATGCAGGTGGAAGCGATCTTCCGCGCCGCGGCCGCTCTTGCCCGCAAGGGCTTGAGCCCCCGCCCATACGTCATGGTCCCCCTAGTGGGCCTGGCCAGCGAGATGCGGGCCGTACGTTGCCGCGTGGACGACATCGCCGGGCGGACGATGGAAGGGGAAGGTGTGGACATATCATACAAGGTGGGCACGATGATCGAGGTCCCGCGGGCGTGCGTGGTGGCCGATGAAATCGCCCAGGAAGCGCAGTTCTTTTCCTTTGGCACCAACGACCTCACCCAGATGACCTTTGGGTTCTCCCGCGACGACGCGGGAACGTTTATCAACCGGTATTTGGAGGAGAGCATCTTGCCATTGGATCCATTCCAGACAATCGACCGCTCCGGAGTGGGAGCCCTTATGCAGTTGGGGACGACCAAAGGGCGTGAGGCCTCTTCCGAAATATCAGTGGGCATCTGCGGTGAGCACGGCGGCGAATCAGGCTCCGTACAGTTCTGCCACCAGATTGGCTTGGACTACGTGTCCGCATCCTCGTTCCGCATCCCCGTAGCCCGCCTGGCAGCCGCCCAAGCAGCACTGAAGGAGTAATTACCAGGCGCCTGGGCTCTGGCGGGCCCGGGTGCCGGCAGCTATGGGCCGGTATGTGCTTGGTCGTGCCGCAGCGATGGGAGCCACGCTGTTCAGCGTGGCCCTGTTGATATTCCTGCTGCTTTCGGTGGTCCCGGGGGACCCGGCCCGCCTGGCCGCAGGGCCGGAGGCCACTCCCGAGGTGTATGAAGCCATCCGGGACAAGCTGGATCTGGACCACCCTTGGCCGGTGCGGTTCGGCCGCTGGCTGGGAGGGCTCATCCGCGGGGACGCGGGGGTATCCCTGAACTATGATCGACCTGTCAGTGAACTCGTCGCCACCGGGCTGTCTGTGACCCTCCCCCTGGCAGTGCTCGCCCTCACTCTGGCCCTGCTGCTCGGGGTTCCATTGGGCCTAATGGCCGCCTCCCGTCCAGGCGGAGCCGTGGACATGGCCACCGTGGGCGTTGCCCAGCTGGGCATGGCCCTCCCCGAGTTCTGGCTCGGCCTACTGCTGGCGGGCCTGGTGGGTGTGCGCTGGGGCATCCTCCCCGTCGGGGGCTTTCCCGGCTGGGAAGCGCCCGGCCTCGCGCTGCTACACCTACTTCTACCGGCCGTCGCCCTGGCCCTCCCTCGCGCGGCGTACCTCGCTCGCATGGTGCGGGGGGCGGTAGCCGACGTGCTTTCAGAGGATTACATCCGCGCTGCACATGCCAAGGGACTGTCAGGCTTCCGGGTGGTTCTCCACCACGCGCTGCGGAACGCGCTGGTGCCTGTGGTCACCAGCGGCGGGTTGATCCTAGCCCGTCTGTTCGGCGGAGCGCTGGTGGTGGAGAACGTGTTTTTCCTTCCCGGTTTGGGTGGGTTCGGCCTGTTAGGGGTGCATGCAAGAGATCTACCCTTGGTTGCAGGGATCGCCGTAGTCACAGCAGGGCTGATGGTCCTTGCCAGTTTTACGGTAGATCTCGCCTACGGCGTGCTGGACCCAAGGATCCGTCGATCATGAGGGGACTAAGCCTGCGCCTGGGCCTTGCACTCATCCTCCTGGCGCTGGGACTGGTGCTGGTGGGCGCAGTGTGGACACCCCATCCGCCGACGCGAATGACCGGCGATAATCTGGCGTCCCCCAGCTTTTCACACCCCATGGGAACAGATTGGTTCGGACGGGACATCCTCTCCCGGGTCATGGCCGGTGGCAGGAGCACCCTCGCTGTGGCCGCCATCGCCGTCGCTGCAGGAGGGCTCCTGGGGACCGCTCTCGGAGGCTGGGCCGGCTATCGAGGTGGACTGGCCGGGGAGATCATGATGCGCGCGGCGGACTTGCTCCTTGCATTCCCCACCATCTTGGCGGGGCTCGTGCTGGCGGCCATATGGGGGCCGGGAGTCCTGGGAGTGGCCGTGGCCCTGGCGGCGGCCAATGTTCCCTTCTTCGCCCGCATCGCCCGGGCGGGCTTCATGACCTTCAAGGAGCGGCAGTACGTAGTGGCTGCCCGTGCGGTAGGCGCCGGCGATCTGCACATAGTGGTGCGACACATTCTGCCTAACATGTCCTCCCCGCTGGTGGTACAGGCTACCGTGAGCCTGGCCGGCGCGGTGTTGGCGGAGGCCGCCCTGAGCTACCTCGGTCTGGGCGTTCAACCCCCGCACCCTTCTTGGGGGAGGATGCTCCAGGAAGCGCAGTCCTATTTCCATCTTTCCCCCTGGCCTGCGCTATTCCCGGGGCTCACCTTGGCTGCCCTGGTCCTCGGGCTGAACGTGGCAGGGGACGGGCTACGGGACTACCTTGACCCTGCCCTGCGTGGGCTTACTCCACAGACACCTGACTCAGGTCAAGCGCGTAAATAGGGTAGATGGACACTCCCCTGACCCCATCTCGGATGCCGATCATGGCGTGCATGTCCTGGAGGTACACGTTCACTACGTCCTGGGCCAGGATCTCCTGGGCGCGGGCGTAGATATCCTGGCGGCGTTCTTGGTCCAACTCCACAGCCCCCGTCTCCAGAAGCTCGTTCAGCTCCTCGCTCTCCCATCCCCGGCGGAAGTAGTAGTCGGGCCGCTCCGGACCGTACACACCCAGCATCAGCGCAGGGTCGAGCCTACCTGGGTGTGCGATCACGGTGAGGTCATACTCCCCTTGCGAGTACACCCTCTCCAGCCACGTGCCCCAGTCGACGAGTTCGATCCGCACGTCGATTCCCACCTCTTCGAGCTGATCGGCGATCACCTCCCCCGTGCGCACGTGATGGGCATAGTTGCTGGGAAGAGTCAGCGTAAGGGAAAACCCGTCGGCATATCCCGCATCGGCGAGAAGCGTCCGGGCTGTGGAAGGATCGTGTGGATAGAGCCCGGTCACATCTTCGTAGAAGGCGCTGTACGGTGGCCTAGGAGTAAGATGGCTGCCGATGGGCGTACCGTCGCCATAGAACACCAGATCGATTATCTGCTGGCGGTCCACAGCGTGGGCGATCGCTTGCCGCACCGCCAACTCGTCAAACGGCGGCCGCGAGTTGTTGATCGACAGTACCTGAAGCAAAGGGGAGGGCGCCGAGATCACAGCAAAGCCCGGTTTATCCCTTATCCCTAACGCGATCTCGGGGGTCGGCTCGATCACAAGCTCCACTTCGCCGGCCAGCAGACTTCGTCGCTGGGATGCCGGGTCGCGGATGAAGTGGAACTCTACCCGGTCCAGCAAAGGTCGCTCGGGCACATAGTAGGCGTGGTTTCGCTCCAAGACCAAGCGATCCGCCGGTCGCCATTCCACAAACTCAAACGGCCCTGTGCCGATCGGATGCTGGGCTAGTCCGTCCGCCTCTAGCGGCACGATAACCGACTGTGCCAGCGCCAGTAGAGGGAGAAACGCCGGACGAGGCTCGGCAAGGTAAAACTCCACCGTGAGTTCGTCCACAACATTAATCCGCTCGATGATTTCGTATTCCTCCCGCCTACGATGCCCAGTCTCGGGGTCCATGGCCCGGCGAAAAGTATGCGCCACCACCTCGGCGTCGAGCGGCGTCCCATCGTGGAACGTGACTCCCTCCCGGAGCTCAAATCTGTAGGTCAGTCCGTCGTTGGATACCTGCCAGCTCTCCGCCAGTTGCGGATGGAGCTCCCCGTCCTCGTTCACCTGGACCAACCCCTCATACAGGTTGTGGTGGAGCAGTTGTCGAATCACCGCCGTCGCATCGGTCGTTGGATCCAGCCCCGGCGGCTCGGTGGCCACCGCCACCCGAAGCTCGCTCGCCGCCGCGGACATCCCCAGCAGCACAACTAGCGCAAGCAGCTGAACACAATATCGACGCATTCCCCTTCACCTCCACAGGGGCAGTTTAGGATCCGTCAGGCCCATGCGCCAGGTTGCGCGTAGCCCCGACACACGAATATCCGGGACTAACAGGGCATATGCCTCGCGCCCAACGGCCAGGTTGACATGGATTCCCCAAAGCTATATATTAGCGGCAGTGGCTATACATAAAACGACAGTCACTATAGAAGGAGGCACACATGCGAAGCGGACAACGGGTTCTCGTCCTGCTCTGCCTACTGTTAACCGCCGGCGGTTTCGCCGCGGGTGGCGAGCGGATCGTAATCAAGGGATCTACCACCAACCTTCCCATCGCTCAGCTGGCGGCGGAGGAGTTCATCGAGCTGCACCCAAACACCTCCGTATCGGTCCAAGGGGGTGGGTCGGGTACGGGGATCGCTGCGTTGATCGATGGGACAACTGATATCGCCAGTTCTTCCCGTTTCATGCGGACCAGCGAATGGCGTACCGCCGTAGAACGCGGGGTGCTCCCCTATAACTGGCATATCGCCAACGACGGCCTGGCCATCGTGGTGCATCCCACCAATCCCGTAGACGATCTCACTTTCGCCGACATCCGAGCGATCTACACCGGGGAGATTACCAACTGGAGTGCGCTCGGCGGGCCGGACCTGCGCATCGTCGCCGTGTCCCGGGACACGGCCTCGGGCACGTTCGGGTCATTCAGGGAAATGGTTCTAGAGGGGAAAGAAGTGCGCGCTCCCGGCGCTTTGTTCCAACCCTCCAACGCCGCCGTGGAAGGCGCGGTCGCCGACACGCAGGGCGCGATCGGGTACATCGGCCTTGGCTACCTTAATCCCCGGGTGAAAGCGGTGAATGTCGCGGCCACGGACTCCGACGCCTATGTCGAGCCCCTCTTGGACACCGTGGTGGCCGGGACCTACCCGCTCGCTCGCTCGCTGTTTATGATCACAAACGACTTCCCCTCGGGAGCAGCTCTTGATTTCATCATGTTCGTCTTGTCCGATCGAGGCCAGAGGTTGGTTGAACAGGCTGGCTATGTGCCCATTCGCGCACTGGACAGTTGAGAGCAAACGCTGTACGAGCATAGCCCAGGCCGCAAACAAAAGCACACATAGGGAACCCATCCGGAGGCACATACCTCATGCCCAGATGCATGGAGCCCCATATGCATAGCACCCCGCGGAGGACAGGCACGCTGCGAGGCCTCAGCGAGGCCACTGTGCACTTAGCACTGGGATTGTGTGCTGCTCTGTCCCTTATCGCCTTGGGGCTGATCGTGTGGTACCTATTCCGTGAAGGGTTCCCCGTGTTCGGCACAGTGAGCCCCGGCCATCTGTTGGGTGGCCGCTACTGGTTTCCCACCAGCGAGCCCCCATCGCTTGGGATCCTGCCCATGATACTAGGCTCTGGCCTGGTCACCGCGGTCGCCCTTGCGGTCGCCGTGCCACTGGGTATTGGTACAGCCCTGTTCGTGGGAGAGGTCGCACCGCGGGGAGTCAGGGATTTCCTGAAGGTCGCTGTGGAGTTGCTGGCCGGCGTGCCCTCGGTCGTGTACGGGTTCTTCGGACTGATGGTCGTGGTTCCATTCATTCAATCAGCTCTCAACCTTGCCACGGGGCAAACTGCGCTCACCGCCTCGCTGCTGTTGGGGATAATGGCCGTCCCCACAGTGGCCAGCATTGCCGAGGACGCGGTGGCCGCAGTGCCCGACACCTGGCGCGAAGCCGGGGTCGCCCTCGGGGCAACACGGTGGCAGCTCCTGCGCACGGTGGTGGTCCCTGCCGCCCGTTCAGGACTCCTTGCGGGAACTCTGCTGGGTATGGGGCGCGCGGTAGGGGAGACGATGACGGTCCTCATGATCTCCGGGAACTCCCCCGCCTTCCCCCCCGCACTAACTTGGCCTGTGCGCACGCTGACTGCGACGATCGCCCTGGAGATGGCCGAAACGTCAGTCGGCAGCGTGCACTATCATGCGCTATTTGCCATAGGAGCAGTCCTGTTTATGTTCACCCTGAGCCTCAACCTACTCGGAGACGCGATCGGAAACCGCATTGGGAGGCACGGTTGAGCCGACTGTGGGCGCAGCGGACGGCGTTCTCTTTGTTGGGGCTGGCCGCCCTGGTGGTGCTTGCTGTACTGGTTGCGGTGCTTGTGTTCATCGC
>JAWOCQ010000030.1:0-9879 GCA_046483725.1 Candidatus Bipolaricaulota bacterium | reverse complement strand
CCATGGCCGGGAGGAACAGGTAGTCGATATCGGTCGCCAGGAGCGCCTCCACATGGCCATGCACTACCTTTACCGGAAGGCAGGCGGTCGGGGACGCCTCGGCTACGGACGCCCGCAGCAGGTTGCGATGGGTGTGTGGGGAAAGCAGGACGTCATATCCCAGTTCGCGTAGGTACTCACGGAAGAAGGGGAGCTTCTCCCAGGCAAGCAAAGCTCGAGGTACCCCCACGGTGCCCTTGTGGCTTCCCCTGGCGCTGTAGCGCAGCATGCCCTCATCGCCCTCGGGGACGCCGTCCTCCGCCAGTAGCATGCTCTCTCGCCGGGCGAAGAGGTCCGGTATTTCCCGCGATCGCGAACGCGCCTGCTCATCGTAGCGGTCGCACCGCGCGCCGTAATAGAAGCGGTCGACTTCGGAAAAGCGGACTTCGCTGATTTGGCACACGTTGGGGCAGCCGCGGCAGGTGAACCGGCGAGTCTTGTACTCTCGCTGCGAAAGGTCGAAGCCTTGGAAACGGCTCATCCCATTACCTCCCTGGCGATCAAAGCCACCCCAAGTGCGCCGGTGACCTCGAAGTGAGGCGGGACCTGGACCGGCTTGTTAAGCAGGGTGGCGAAAGCAGCCACTACGGCTTGGTTGCCCGCCACCCCTCCCTGGAAAAAGACGCGCTCCCCGATGGGCCGATCGCCGACGACACGATTAAGGTAGTTGAGCGCGATGGAGTACGCCAGCCCGGCGGACAGATCACGTTTCGCCGTGCCGCGATTCTGGTGGTGAATGAGGTCCGACTCCATAAATACGGTGCACCGTTCTCCGAGCGGCACCGGCTGGGACGCCTGAAGCGCCGAGGTGATCATCTGTTCCAAGGGAAGCTCGAGTCGCGCGGCCTGCTCCTCCAAGAAGGATCCCGTACCCGCAGCGCACGCTTTGTTCAGTGAGAAGTCCACCACCACGCCGGATTGGAGCCGGACGAACTTGGAATCTTGCCCCCCGACCTCCAGGATGGTATCCACATCGGGATCGATCACTACAGCTGCGCGGGCCTGGGCAGTGATTTCGTTCTTGACCACGTCTGCGCCCACATAGCGTCCCACGAGTTCCCGTCCTGAGCCTGTGACGCCTACGCCGTGAACATCGTCGGCGCTAACCTCTTGTCCCAAGGCCTGTAACACCTCGCGCGTTGCCCGTAGAGGGTCGCCCCGGGTCCTGAGGTATGCCTTGGCCACCAGGCGGCCTTCTCGGTCGATGACGGCACCCTTTGTGCTCACCGAGCCTACATCGATGCCCAGATACAGCTGACTGGCAGCATCACGCGTCGGCAGCTCCATGGTGGCAGAGGGCGGCGCCTCCAGGGGGGCGAATTTCTGAAGGCTGTTCGCTTCGCTTGTTTGCATCGCTGTCACCAGCCGCCGTCGCGCGGCGGGCCAGTCAAAAGACCCTTGGCCCTCGCAGCCCAGCGCGGCGCCGATGGCCGGCATCAGCACCTCGTGCTCGGGCACAATGAGCTCCTGGTCGGACAGGTGTAGCACGCTGCGGAATGCCTGTACCATTCCTTGGTTCCGGGACACCCCCCCCTGGAACAGGATTGGGGGTTGGAAGGGTTTGCCCCGGCCGACGTCCGAACGGAAATTTCGCGCAAGCGCCATGCACAGACCTCCCAGGATCTGCGGGAGAGGCGTTCCAACCTGCTGCAGGTGGACGATGTCGGACTTGGCAAACACGGCACAACGCCCGGCGATGTACGGCGGGTCCTCTGCCTCGGCGGCCAGCTTGGAGAACTCCTTGGTGGATAACCCCAGCCGGCCGGCCTGTTGCTCCAAGAACGAGCCCGTCCCCGCTGCGCACTGGGTATTCAGGGAGAAGTCAGAAAGCTCCAGCCGCCCTGCCTGCTCCTCGAGGACGAGGAGCTTGGAGTCCTGCCCGCCGATTTCGATAACCGTCCGCGCCTGCGGGTAGAAGCGCCGCACTGATGTGGTCTGCGCCACCAGCTCGTTGACGTACGGTGCTTCGAGGGCCTCGCTCAGGTGACGGCCTCCGGAGCCGCTTACGGCGACTCCCGATACCGGTTGCCGACAGCCGGGCAAAATCTCGTCCAAGACTTGCAACACTGTTCCTACAGGACTCCCCGCTGACGGACGATAGACACCCTCCACTACCCGGTCGGACCCGTCGAGGAGTACCACCTTCACGGTGAGGGAACCAACGTCGATGCCCAGCCTTAGCGTTTCGGCCATAACTCCGCACAGAATACCGGGCGAGGGGTAGCTGTCAATCCGCTGTTCATCGACGATATTGACTACATTCGCCACAGGCGCCGGCGCCAGGCCACCGCCGCGCCCAAGGCGAGCACCGCCACCACGGCGAGCACGGCGATCACTGGCGCGCCAGGCACGGGGATTGACAGACCGATTACCAATCCTACGAGCCCCACACCGACGGCAAGGAGTATTGTATAGAGCCAACCTCGCAATGCGTGCATAGCGCGAGCTTACTCCCTTACTTGTTGTTCTGCAAACAGAGGGACGATGCAAAATTGATCTACGTCCACTAGGCCCAGATCGGTCAGCTTGAGGTGGGGAATCACCTCCAGGGCGAGGAACGACAAGCTCATAAACGGGTCGGGAAGAGAGCAGCCGAGCTCGGCCGCAGCGCGCTTTAGGCCTCGGGCGGCCTGGGCAACCTCTTCCAGAGGACGATCCGACATCAGCCCGGCAATGGGCAGGGGGAGAAGGGCTCTGGGCTGGCCCCCTTCCATCACCACCTGTCCTCCCCCGTGCTCCACGAGGGTTGTTGCCGCACTGCGCATGTCCTCGTCGTCCACGCCCACCACCACCAGGTTGTGTGCGTCATGGGCCACGGTGGAGGCCAGCGCCCCTCGCCGGAGGCCAAAGCCCCGCACGAGCGCCAATCCGACCCGCCCTGTACCGCGGTGCCGCTCGACGACGGCGAGCTTCAGGAGGTCGCGTTCGGGATCGGCCAAAACCTGTCCTTGGGCGGTGGTGGGGGAGTCCCACGACTCCCCAGTGAGCACCTGGCCGGCGACCACGTCGATCACCCGTGCCGGCCCCGAGCCAGCTGGCAAGGAAAAGCTCAGCTCATTAGCGTCTACAAGCGTGCCGCTTCCGGGAGGCGGCGGGGGCGAGGACAGATCGAGGATGCACTTCCCCCCCTCGGCCACGAGGGAGCCGCCGGCGTAGACTTGTTCGGGATTTACGCCCACCAGATCGGATAGCACCACCAGGTCCGCCCGATAGCCGGGGGCGAGGGCACCCACATCCAAAAGCCCGTAGCAGCGCGCGGCGTGCAAGGTGGCCGCCGTGAACACGAGCTCGGGGAGGATGCCGGCGGAGATGGCTTCACGGATTACCTGGTCCAGGTGTCCTTCGCCTGCCAGGGTGGGCGGATGGCGGTCGTCGGTGCAGAAGTGGACAAAGGGGGCCGTATGCCAAGTAAGGAGGGGAAGCAGAGCCTCCAGGTTGCGAGCGGTGGTCCCCTCCCTGATGAGAATGTGCATGCCCGAGCGAAGCTTCTCCTGGGCTTCGGCAAGCTCCGTGCATTCATGGTCGGTACGCGGTCCAGCGAGGGCGTATGCCCACAGGGGCGGTCCGTGCAAGCCGGGGGCGTGGCCGTCGATGGGGAGGCCCCGGGCGGCGGCCAGTTTGGCCAGCACCTGTTCGTCTCCAGCCAACACACCTGGGTAGTTCATCATCTCCCCGAGGCCCACTACCCGAGGCCAGGTGAGCAACTCGGCGATGGTCTGGGCGTTGAGCTCCGCCCCGGCAGTGCTGAGGGGGCTGGCCGGGACACAAGAGGGGGCAGTGAGGTAGACGCGCAGTGGAAGCCCTTTGCTGGCCTGGAGCATATAGCGCACGCCTTCCACGCCTAGTACGTTGGCGATCTCGTGGGGATCGGCGACTACGGTCGTCGTTCCACGGGGGAGGACGGCACAGGCGAACTCCGCCGGGGTGACCTGCGAGCTCTCCAGGTGTACGTGGCTGTCCACAAACCCAGGGACGACATACGCCCCGTCCAGCTCCACCGTGCGACCGGCGTGCTCTGCGCCGAAGCCGACGATCCGCCCTCCGTCCACGGCGAGATCCGTGGTCAAGAACCTCCCGGAGAAGACGTCCAGGACCTTGCCGCCCTTCAGCAGAAGGTCAACGGGCCGTGCATTGGGTGCCGCTCGCGGCCGTGAGCTACTCATAGGCTCCAGCATAGCGCGGCCGCTACCAACTGGCCATCATGTCGGGAGGCACCTTCCCACCGCCCACAGCCACAGGGCGGTTGTCACCATCGCCCCGGTCCCTGTTGGTTCCGGCGCCTTGTCCCTATCGTGGTCGGCCGGGTAGGCTGGCCCTTGGAGTCAGCCGCCGCATATCTTGCGGATTGACCTCCTGGGGAGGGAGCTACGGGTGATTGAGGTAGGGGCAGTGCTTGCGGATCCCGTCCCTTGGGTCTGTCTGGCGCTGGCGACGGCAGCCCTGTGGGCGATGCGGCATAGCCGTCTGCTTGCCACATGGTTGGGCATGTGCGTTGTGATTCTCTACGCTCTTTCGGTTGGGCCAGGAGCCGATCTTCTCTTGCGGCCCTTGGAGAGAGCTTACCCTCCGCTGCATCAAGCGCCCGCTGAGCCCATCAGCGCTGTGGTGGTGTTGAGCGGGGGCGATGGGTGGTGGGAAGATCGTCCCCTCACCAGCGCGCTTTCCACCTCCTCCACCGACCGACTGCTGGAGGGAATCAGGGTGTGGAGGCTGCTGGGCGGGACTCATGAGTTGCTTGTGGTAGGAGGGATTGGGGTTCCAGGTGGCCGGGCGGAGGCGCCGGCCATGGCGCAGGCCGCCCATGCGCTGGGCGTCCCCGAGGAAACGCTGGCCTGGGAGTCGCTGTCGCGCAATACCTACGAGAACGCGCTCGCGGTGCGTGAGATCCTTGGTGAGGAGCCTTTTGTCCTGGTGACCTCTGCGTTCCACATGCCGCGGGCCATGCAGACCTTTCACCGGCTGGAACTGGACCCCATTCCCGCACCGTGTGGGCATGCGGCCCGGATATCCTACAGCGGCTGGGACTGGTTTCCGCAAGCACAGACTCTGTGGCGCTCGGCGCAGGCAATCCGTGAGCACGTTGCCCGGGTGTGGTACCGCCTGCGCCACGGACCGGCGTAGGATGCCGTTGTGGAGTCGGCGGGGGGCCGCTAGAATCCTCCGGGGTGATGAAAACGTGTGCCTGGCCGTACCGATGAAGGTTGCCGCCGTGGAGGGCAACGTCGCCACGTTGGAGTCCGGTGGAGTTCGCACCTGTGCTCGGCTTGATGCCCTCGGCGAGCCGATATCCGCGGGCGATTACCTGCTTGTTCACGCCGGCTTTGCTATTCGAAGGCTGGAACCCGACGACGCGCAGGAGACATTGAGGTTGCTGGATGAACTCCTGGCGGCCGGCGATGAAGACTGAACGGTTCTCCCTGAGGGACCCCGTGCGGGGACAAGCTCTAACTCAAGCCCTGCGACGCTTTGCCCCGGACAACCCCGTCCGCATCGTGCACGTCTGCGGAACGCACGAGATAACCATCTCCGAGCACGGGCTGCGGCACGTGCTTCCGGACAACGTCTCGGTGCTGGAGGGGCCGGGCTGCCCTGTTTGTGTCACATCGACCGTGGATCTGGACCGGGCGGTGCGCCTGGCCGAGCAGGAGGTGGCGGTGTGCACGTTCGGCGATATGATGCGGGTCCCCGGCAGCAGGATGACGTTGGACGAGGCACGCGCCCTGGGTGCCCCGGTGCACACAGTGTTGTCCGCGGCCGACGCAGTGACCTTGGCCCGGCGAAACCCCACACGGGAAGTGGTGTTCTTCGCCGTGGGGTTCGAGACGACAGCTCCGGGCACAGCGGCCGTGGTGTTGGAGGATCCT
This sequence comes from Candidatus Bipolaricaulota bacterium, assembly GCA_046483725.1. Classification (GTDB taxonomy): domain Bacteria; phylum Bipolaricaulota; class Bipolaricaulia; order Bipolaricaulales; family Bipolaricaulaceae; genus T3SED10-47. The sequence continues at coordinate 3,976 of JAWOCQ010000030.1, read as the reverse complement.
CCTGACAACTTTTCCGTTCTTTGCTCGCACAAGCTCATCCCCCCGGCGGTGGAGCGACTGGTGGAGATGCCGGGGACTGACTTGGACGGGCTGCTTGCCCCGGGCCACGTGTCCACGGTCATCGGCGCGGAGGCATACGCAGAACTCGCCCGTCGACATCGGATCCCGGTGGTGGTGGGTGGCTTTGAGCCTCTGGATGTGCTGTATGCCCTGGCGCTGTTGCTCAAACAGCTGGCGGAGGGCCGGACGGAGGTGGAGAACGCCTACCTGCGTGCGGTGAGTTGGGAGGGGAACCCGCGGGCACGGGACCTCCTCGAGCAGGCTTTCCAGGTATGCGACGCCAGATGGCGAGGAATAGGGGAGATCCCGTCCTCGGGATTGGCTGTGCGGGGGGAGCTTGCGCATCTGGACGCCTCCCTGAAGTACGACATTCCCGCTGAGGAAGGGCAGGAGGTGGTGCCCGGCTGTCGCTGCGCAGATGTGCTGGTGGCCCGGGCGGTCCCCAGCGATTGCCCGTTGTTCGGTGGGGAATGCACCCCCCTGACGCCTGTGGGGCCGTGCATGGTGGGGGCGGAGGGAGCATGTGCCGTGTGGCATCGCCACGGGGAGAGGCCGGTGCTATGAGAAATCCGCACGAGCGCATCGGTGGCATGCATGGCGCGGGTGGCGAGGTCATGGGCCGGCTGGTCTCGGAGCACATACTCCCGAAGTTCGCACTGCGATCGGCTGGGACGATCGACTTGGATGCGCTTGACGATGGAGCAGCGCTCTCCCTTCCGGCCGGGGAGGTAGTGGTTACCACGGATGCCCACGTGGTCAACCCGCTGTTCTTTCCCGGAGGGGACATCGGCCGCCTGGCGGCCTGCGGCACCGTGAACGACCTCGCGGTGATGGGGGCCAAACCGGTGGCCTGTACGTTGGCCATGGTGTTGGAAGAGGGGTTCCCGATAGACGGGCTGGACAGGATTCTCTCTTCGTGTGCACAGGTTCTGAAGGAGACGGAAACCGCACTGGTCGCCGGGGACACCAAGGTTATGGGACAAGGGGAGCTCGACGGTGCGGTGCTCACCATGACCGGGATCGGAGTAGCCCAAGCGTTGATACGGGATTCGGGCCTGCAGGCGGGAGACGTGCTGTTGGTGACCGGGCCAATTGGGGACCACGGCATGGCGTTGCTCGCCGCGCGGGAGGAGTTTCACATGGAGAGCGACCTTCTCTCGGACGTGGCTCCGCTGTGGCCGCTGCTCGCCGACGTCCTGGAGGAGACGAGGGTCACGGCCATGAAGGACCCCACACGCGGGGGCGTGGCGGCGGCGGTGAACGAGATGGCCCGCAAGTCTGGGGTAGGCTTGGAGTTGGACGAGACGAGCATCCCGGTCCGACCCCAGGTGCGTACTGTAGCGGACCTCCTTGGCTTGGATCCGCTGCAGTCCGCCTGTGAAGGCCGCGCTGTGTTGGGCGTACGTTCCCAGGATGCAGAGAGGGCCTTGGCGACCCTGCGTCGGCACCCCGCAGGAGGAGAGGCGGCGATCATCGGGCGGGCGACCGAGCACAGGCCGGGAAAGGTGGTATTGAACACCTCTGTTGGTGGGCGTCGCCTGCTGGAGATGCCCCTGGGTGACCCGCTTCCCCGTATCTGCTAGCCTGGGGCGTTCGGGTCGCCGAACTCGGCGGTGAGGAAGGTATGATCGGAGGGTTTGTTCGCCCGCCGGGCCTCCGTATCGATCCACGCCCGCACCGAGCGCTCTGCCAATGGGGCCGTCGCCCAAATGTGATCGACCCGCCAGCCAATATGGCGGTCCAGGGCGTCACGCACGCGGTAATCCCAGAAGGTATATTGCCCCGGCTCTCCCGGATGGTGTCGGCGAAAAACGTCGACGAATCCCCAGGAGCGCACTTCTTCCAGCGCTGCCCGGGCTGCGGGATGAAAATCAACATGTGACTTCAGCCGCACCGGGTTGTGCACGTCGATCTCCTCGGGCGCTACGTTCAAATCTCCGCACCACAAAAGAGGTTGGTCAGGGTGGAAGTGACGCTCGAAATAGCTGCGCAGCCTGCGCAGCCATTCCAGCTTGTAGGCGAACTTCGGCGAGTCGGCTTTCTCCCCCATGGGGACGTAGGTGTTGACGATGGGAATGCCTGCCACCGTGAGCCGGATGAGCCGGGCCTCGTCCGCGGGCCCCCCGTCGTCCAGCCCGAAGGCGACGTCCTGTGGCTCCTCCTTGCACAGCACAGCCACCCCGGCGTGGGACTTCTGGCCGCGGAATACCGCGTGGTAGCCTGTGTCACGCAAGGCGTCGACGGGAAAGTCGCGGTCCTGCACCTTGGTCTCCTGCACGCAGAGGACGTCGGGGCGATGGGTGGCCAGCCATTCGGTAATGATATGCAGACGGGTGCGCAGAGAATTGGCATTAAACGTCGCCACCACAAAGCTATTGCTCATCGATCCTTCCTTCCATTCTTAAAGCGTGAATAGAATACAATGATGTAAGCCCTTTTGTGTAATAGGTTTATCCTACTGAGACTCACGGAGGTTTTCGACGTGGAATGAACCATTCCCTCTTCGGGCAAGGTGTTGGGTGACTGCAAAACGGTGTGCTTTGATGCCGGTCTTGGGGACACAAGGCAAACTCCCAGCTCTTGTTGGCATCGCATCTGCCAAGCTAGAATGCTGGTGTGGAGGCAAGGCCATCTTGCCGCTTGGGCCCACGGGAGGGGAACTTGTTGTCGGAGGCAGGGCGCCGCTCGGACCACCTGATCGAGTTCTTGCGGGAACTCAACCGCAGCCGTGATTTAGTGACTCTTGCCCAGGCAGTCCTGGAGTACGCGGTGTCCGTGGCACCGGGAGCCCAGCGGGGCTCGTTCATGCTCCTGAACCGGGAGACGGACTGCTATGAGTTTCGGGCGGCCGTGGGATGGCCCTTGGACAAGCTGCGCGATATAGCCCTCCCGGCACGACGGGTCTTGCAGCGGGTTGTGTACAACGATCGGCCGGCGATTATCCGCGAGCCGTACGAGCAGGACCGTGTGTACGGGCTCCAGGAGCTGGCGGAGACGTTCCTCAAAACGTTTGGCCCGATCCAAGCCATTCTCACGTTACCCATTTGCTACGAGGGCGAAGTGATTGCCTACCTCAACCTGGACAACGTGGAGGATCCCGACGCCTTCGGCGAGGAGGACTTCCAGCTCTTGGAGCCTGTGCAGGAGGAGATAGCGGTGGCGGTGCAGGCGGTGCTCCAGCGCGAGCGGCTGGCGGAACTGGAAGAGCTGTTTCGGATGCTGTTCGAGCGACTGGCCGATGCTGTCTACATAAGTGAGTTCGACGGGACAATCATCCAAGCAAACCAAGCGGCGAGCGAGCAGTCGGGGTACACGCGCGATGAGCTTGTCGGAATGAACATCATGCGTGACTTGGCGCATGAGGAGCCGGTGGTGACTTATGACAAGGTGATCGGGGAGCTGCACAGCGGTGAGCTAGTGCGGTTCGAGGAGGTCAAGCGAAGGAAAGACGGGTCGCTGTATGTGACCGACTGCGGGGTTACCTTGTTTGAGCATCGGGGTCGCCAGGTCACGCTTTCTATCAATCGGGATATCACTGAACGTAAGCGGGCGGAGGAGGACCTTGAGCGACGCAACCGAGAGTTGGAAGCGCTGCTTGCTTCGTCAAGGGCACTGACTGCGACCTTGGAGCTGGATGAGCTCCTGGAGATCATCCAGCAGCAGGCGACATCGCTGCTGCCTTGTGACAGCTTTTTCATTGCGTTGTTGGACAAGCGCAGAAAGCAGCTGCGGTTGGAGTTGATGGTGGAGCGGGGTGTGTCCTTGGGCAAGTACACAGTGGACGCAGACCCTGAGCAGAGCCTCACCGCCTGGGTCGCCCATACCGGTGAGCCACTGCTGATTAGGGATATGCAGACGGAGCCTCTGCCGGCCGGCTTCCACGAGGTGGGCGAACCCACTCGCGCCTGGCTCGGGG
>JAWOCQ010000111.1:0-12058 GCA_046483725.1 Candidatus Bipolaricaulota bacterium | reverse complement strand
GCGTGGGTGCATAAGGAAAAACTGCATTTAGGGAAGGCTGGCCCTGCCGGCGGTTACCGCTACTCAGTACCCCCGGAGGGAGAGATTTGCCTGACAGAAGCAGGATGGGTGGTTCGCACGTCTATCGTCTCTCCACCAGTCGACCCAAAGAGCTGTGGGGAATGGGTGGCACACGTGGATCTAGACACACTGGCCCCACCTCTGGAAATACGCACACGTGCCCCCGGCGATAGGTTCAGGCCACTGGGTATGGGCACCGATGTACGTGTAAGCCAACTGATGTCAAAAGCGGGACTCCCTCGCCACCTGCGGGAGGGCTGGCCCCTCCTGTGCGACCAACGGGGGGTAGTATGGGTGGTGGGCGTGCGCCTCTCCGAGGACCATAAGGTAACCGCAAATACGCAGAGGGTATTGCGAGTGGAGGCTGTGAGCGAACTATGATGACGCTGCTGATCTTTCTTGGCTTCATCCTCGTGTTGGTGGGCGTACACGAGGGGGGGCACTTCCTCATGGCCAAGCTCACCGGCATCGCGGTGGAGGAGTTCGCCCTCGGTTTCGGTCCTCCCATCTGGAGCAGAAAACGCGGCGAGACGCGCTATTCGGTGCGTCTGTTGCCGCTGGGAGGATTCGTCCGCCTGGCCGGGGAGACGGAGAGCGCCGGCCAGATGCCGCTTGAACGCACCTACTACGGCCGCCCGGCTTGGGCGCGGCTGGCCCTGTCCGCAGCCGGTCCGGCGGCCAACGTACTGCTCGCCCTAGCGGTGCTCATGGTGGCGGTATGGAGCGTGGGCGTGCCTGGCATCCGTGTGGCCGGCTTGTTCCCGGACGCCCCCGCCCAAGAAGCTCTGCAGGTAGGCGATCAGATACTGCGGATCGACGGGAGGAGGATCTGGCTCCCCGAGGATCTAGGCCCTGCGATTCAGCAGGCAGCGCCGGGGGAGGTGAGCTTCGAGCTCCTGCGAGACGGCGAGCGTCTGACGGTAGAAGTAACCCCGCAGTACAGTGAACAGGACGAGCTGTACAGAGTGGGGAGTTATTTTGCGCCTCAGGTCTTACTGACCAAGCTGACTGCGCTCCCTCCTAATGCCCCACTTGCCAAGGCAGGATTACAAGAGGGCGACCGCATCGTCGCTGCCTGTGAGCGGGGCATCGACTCGGCGCAAGAGTTTGCATCCGCATGGGAACAGGGCTGTCGTGAGATCAGCGTACAACGCAACGGAGAGCTGCTTTCCTTCACTCTGCATGAACAAGAACTCGCTGAGCTGGTGGCTGGAGCAGAGTTCGAACGCCTTCCCCTAGCGCACAGGCGCGCCGGGATCGACGGGATTCGGCTTTCTTTTCGTCTTCTGACCCAGGCACTCACCGACTTCGTGCACGGCATCCGCCTAATGGTGGCCGGGGAGGTGCGCGCCGAGGATGCTATCGCCGGACCGGTCGGCATTGCGGGTATCCTTTCAGAAGGTGTTCAAGCCGGCGCTTGGCCATCACTCATCTTGGTGGCCCTGCTCAGCTTGAACTTGGCAATCATCAACGTCCTTCCCTTCCCCGCACTGGACGGCGCGCGCATGGTCTTCTCCCTGTGGGAACTTGTTACCCGCCGGAAGGTCTCCCCCGTCGTGGAGAACGCCGTGCACACAGTGGGGTTCATCATACTGCTTGCAGTGCTGCTTCTGATTACTTTCTGGGACGTGCTTCGCTTGTTTGAATGAGCGTCACGGCCCAGGCGGCCATCCCCTCTTCCCGGCCCAACGCCCCCATTCCCTCACTGGTAGTCGCCTTTACAGACACCTGCTCCGACGGAAGCTCGAGCCTTTCCGCCATGCAGGCCTCCATGGATGGCGCGTGCGGCGCCAGCCGCGGCCGTTCTGCGACCACCACCGCGTCCACCTGTACAGGGACAAAGCCCGACTCCACAAGGAGCGCCCGTACCCGCCCCAGGAGCTCCATCGACGAGATACCCTTGAACGCCGAGTCCCCCGGCGGGAAGTGGCGGCCGACATCGCCGAGGCGAGCAGCGCCGAGTAGGGCGTCGCAGACGGCATGCGCCAGTACATCAGCGTCGGAGTGTCCTTCCAACCCCAGCCGGCTCGGTACCTCCACCCCTCCCAAGACAAGACGCCGTCCCTGAGCCAAGCGATGGAAGTCCAATCCCAAACCCACACGCACGTTCATCCCTCATCCTCGTACCCGTTGTCCAGGGCCCGCCGGGCCACCGCTTGGGAGAATCCCCGCCGGAGCAAGAAAGCCGCCGCTCGCCTTCGGGCCGCCTCCGGCGATAGCCTCTGCCACAAGGCCTGCCCCCCCGCCAGGGCGCGCGTAGCCAGCTCTGCCTCATCCGCTTCCGGGAGGGCGTTATTGGCCGCCGCCTGTGCGACTGCAGGATCTATTCCCTTCCTCCGCAGCTCTTGGGCCAGCAATCGGCGCGAGCAGGGCCGCGAAAGGAGACGGTCTTCTGCGTACAGACGGGCAAACAGCTGATCGTCCAACAGTCCCGCTTGGCGCCCCCACTCTATCACACGCTGCACAACCTCAGCGGGGAACCCCTTCGCTACCAGGCGTCGACTCACTTCGCTTTCGGTTCGCGGTCGCACCCCCACCAGGCGGTTGAGCGCTTGAAAGGCCTGCTGTTCATCCTTCATCATCGTCGGCCAGCCCTCCCGGGGTGACCAGACCAGACTTTTCTCGAACCTCCGCCTCGATAGACTGCAGCAGTTCATGGTTTTCGCTCAGGTGCTGGGATGCTTGAGACAACCCCTGTCCCAGCCGGGTGTCACCGTAGGAGTACCAGGATCCCGACCGTGTAAGCACTCCCAAATCCACCCCTGCGTTTATGAGGTCCCGCTCGCGCACGATACCCTTGCCGTAGATGATGTCGAACGAGGCCTCACGGAAGGGCGGGGCCACCTTATTCTTCACCACTCTCACATGTACCCGCATCCCCACACGCTCATCACCTTCGGAGATCTTCCCCTCCGGCCAGATGCTGATCCTGGTGGAGGTGTAGAACTTGAGTGCCCGACCGCCGCTGGTGGTGGTACCCGGTCCCCAGGGGCCTGACTGAATCGTGGAGCGGAGCTGGTTCACGAATACCGCCACCGTCTTCGACTGGGCGATGGCCGCAGCCAGCTTCCGCATGGCCTGGGACATAAGCCGCGCCTGCAGACCGACCTGGGCGTCGCCCATCTGCCCCTGTATCTCCGCCTCGGGCACCAGCGCCGCCACCGAGTCCACCACGATGATATCCACGGCGCCTGAGCGTACTAGCTGTTCCGTGATCTCCAGGGCCTGCTCCCCGGAGCTGGGCTGCGTGAGCAGGAGGTGATCCAGGTCCACACCTATGGCCCGGGTGTAGGTCGGGTCCAGGGCATGCTCGGCATCTACGAACGCTGCAGTGCCGCCCAACCTTTGCGCCTCGGCGATCAAGTGCAGGGCCACGGTCGTCTTGCCTGAGCCCTCCGATCCGAAGACCTCCACCATCCGACCGCGCGGCACCCCCCCTACGCCTAGGGCGATGTCCAGCGCCAATGATCCGGTAGGTATCACGTTCACCCCGGGAGCCACCGTCTGTTGCCCCAACCACATGATGGAGCCCTCGCCGTAGTTTTTCTTAATCTGTTTCAATACACCATCAAGTACTTCACGTTTGCCCATATGCTCCCTCCCAAGCAGGATAGTACGGCCAGCGGTCAGCGACCACAACCGTGTGTGCGATTATCCCTTGCCAGCTTCCCCAAGAGTGTGAAGCACCATCTCCGCCACAGCAGAGTCCAGCTCCCGCGGATAAGAGTGCACCCCCGCCGGAAGCTCCCCCCCGCGACTGACCACATACTCTACTGCAAGAGCCTGGAGCGCGAACGAGATGTCCATAATCTCCACGGGATGGCCGTCTCCAGCGGACAGGTTCACCAGCTCTCCCCGCCCTACTGCGTACAGCTTCCGGCCGTCGGGTAGGTGATAGGCATGCACGTTCGGGCGGACCTCCTTCACCGTGCGGGCCAGGCTTTCCAGCCCGCCGATGTCGATCTCGTACCCAAAGTGCCCTGCGTTGGCCAGCAGCACACCATCCTTAGCCTGCTCCAAAACCTCCAGGCCGATCACTCCCGCGCGCCCGGTGGCCGTTATCACAACATCCGCCAGGGCCATCCCCTCCGGGAGCCTCACCACCTGGTACCCCTCAAATGCCGCCTCCACCGCTTTCACTGGATCGGTCTCCGCCACCATCACGCGCGCGCCGAGGCCCGCGGCGCGCAGGGCCAGCCCTCGCCCACACCAACCGAATCCCACTATGAGGACGTTCTTGCCGGCGATCAGCAAGTTAGTGGCCCGCATGATCGCCTCCCAACTCGACTGCCCGGTCCCATGTCGGTTGTCCACAAGATACTTCATGCGGGCGTCATTGACGGCAATGGCCGGCACCCCCAATTGCCCCTCACCGTGCAGTTCTCTCAGACGCTCCACCCCCGTGGTGGTCTCCTCGCAGATGCCGATGAGTCCCGGTGTGACCTCCCGGCCGCGCTCAGCCATCCCTCCAGCCACATCTCCCCCGTCTTCCACCACCATGGTAGGCTGGAAGTCCAACAGGCGACCGAGATTGGCCTGTCGCTCCTCCTCTGACTCACCACGGCGGGCGTACACCTGTATCCCTTCCACCTCGGAAAGCGCCTCCACCACATCATCCTGAGTCGACCAAGGGTTTGACCCCACGGTCAGGATCTCCGCCCCGCCCGACCGCAGCGTGAGGATGAACACAGCCGTCTTCGCCTCCAGGTGCAATGCCACGCCCATACGCTGCCCCACCAACGGCTTCCGCTCGGCGAACCGTTCGCCCAACATCGCCTGCAACGGCATATGCGCCTGCGCCCAGGCGATCTTTTGCTTCCCCTGTGTGTTCAACTATTTCTCCTTATCCGTACACTGGGCAGGCGCAGCCTGTTCCGTGCGCGCCGCTTCCTCCAGCAGCACCGCCAGCGCCAGGGCACGCTCCAAGCGATCGCCCACCGTCACGGCGCCGTGCTTTCCGATCAAGGCAACGCATCCATCACCCAGGCTGCGGCTGACCGCCTCCGCTAACTCCCAGCTTCCCGGCGGCGCGGGGCTGCTCACCGGTACGCGATCGCCCAGGAATATCCGCGCCTCATGTGTGACCGGAACCAGCTCACCCCGGCAAGCGGCGGCGGTCGCCGCCGGGGAGTGTGTATGCACCACGCATTTGATGTCCTCACGTGCCCGGTACAACGCGACATGCAACCGCCATTCGGAAGACGGCACACCAGCCCCAGGCGCAACGTTCCCCGCCAAGTCAAGGGCCACGATCTGTCGGGGCTGCAACCGCCCATACGGAACTCCGCTGGGGGTAATGACCAGCTGCCCCCCGACTCGGGCGGAAACATTTCCTGAAGACCAATGGGTCAGTCCCAGTTCCGCCATCGTCCGGGCCGTTGCGGCGACGCGCTTACGCCAGGGCTGCAGTGATCGCTCGTTCATATGGGGGCCGCAACACTCCCCGTTCGCTGATGATCGCCGTGATCAACTCCGCCGGCGTCACGTCGAATGCGGGATTCCATGCCTCGCTTCCCTCCGGGGCCGCGCGCTGGCCTAGCGGGGCAAGCACCTCCTCATGTCTCCTCTCCTCAATGGGGATCTGCCCCCCAGAGGATATGTGGCGGTCGATTGTGGACAGCGGGGCCACCACGTAGAACGGCACCCCATGGCGGTCAGCCAAGCAGCCCAGTGTGTAAGTGCCTATCTTGTTCGCCGTATCGCCGTTTCCGGCTATTCTATCGGCGCCAACAATCACAGCATCGACCTTTCCGCTGGCCAGTAACGCCCCGGCCGCTCCGTCGACCAACACCCAAAAGGGTATGCCTTCCTGCAAAAGCTCCCAGGCATTCAGCCTTGATCCTTGGAGGAGGGGCCGCGTCTCGCATAGGTAGGCCCGTCTAAGCTTTCCTTGTGCCCACGCTGCTCGGACCACGCCCAACGCCGTGCCGTACCCCCCGGTGGCCAGGCCGCCTGTGTTGCAGATGGTGAGGATAGAACTCCCCTTTGACAGGAGCTCCGCCCCGTGCCGCCCCATCGCTCTATTTCCTTCCACGTCTTCAGTATGTATTCGGCGGGCTTCGGCCAGAAGCGCGCTACGTGCGGCTTCCACCGGCTCCCGGGCGTGGGCCTTCCACACGCCTTGCAGCCGCTCCAGGGCCCAGAACAAGTTGACCGCCGTGGGCCGGGCAGCCGCTAGCCCGCGCGCGGCCTGGGACAATGCTCTGTCGGCCTGCTTTCGGTCCTGTAGCCCCTGGACGGCCAACACCAGCGCATATGCTGCAGCGATGCCGATGGCCGGGGCACCGCGCACAGCGAGGCGGCCGATCGCGTCGGCCACTTCTTCCCATTTGGTCAGTTGAAGCCACTGCTCCCTGTGCGGCAGAAGCGTCTGGTCCAGAAGCTCCAGCGTTCCATCCACCCAGCGAACGGGTTGGATCATCCTTGTTCCTTGATGTACGGCTTGCCCAACGCGGCGGGGACGTTGGCCCGTCCCAGGAAGCCGGCCAACACGATTACCGTCAGAACATAAGGAAGCATGATGGAAAAATGCGAAGGTATCACGTCCTGCAGTCGCATCTGCAACGCGTCCACAAACCCGAACAGGTAGGCGGCCAGGAACGCAGGGATAGGCCTATAGTTGCCCACCACCATGGCCGCAATGCCGATGAACCCCCGCCCACCAACCATACCCACGCTGAACCGGCCCAGGTTATTGACCAAGAACGCACCGGCCAAACCGCACAGCGCTCCATTCAGTACAGAGTAGCCCACCCGCGTGCGGAATACATTGATCCCCGCCGTGTCCGCCGCCTGGGGATGCTCACCTACCACACGCAAGCGCAGCCCCCAAGGCGTGCGGAAGACGAACACTTGGGCAAAGACGATCAACGCCAGCATTCCCCACACGAGAATCCACGGGTTCAAAATGGGCACCGAAGCGGAAGTACCTCGCCATCCCCACACCACCCGGGTCAGGAACAACGCAAGACCTGTGACCAAAAGGTTGATGGCCGCTCCAGTCACCACATGGTCCGCCCGCAGATATACGCACCACACAGCGTGGATGAGCCCCAGCAGCATCCCTGCGCCCACCGCCGCACCCAGCCCGACCACGGAGCTGCCGCTGAAGTAAGCCACCGTGGCCCCGATCAGCGCCCCAGCCAGAGCCGTACCCTCCACCCCGATGTTGATAATGCCGGACCGCTCGGAGAACGTCTCCCCCAACGCGACCAAGGCAATGGGCATGGCCAGCCGTAGGGCGGCCACCATCAGATCAAGGCTCAGGACGTCCATGGACCCTCCTTCTCCGCCGCACACGCTGTAGGTACCGGACTAGCTCCGGCGCGACAACAAACAGGATCACCAAGCCTTGAAACACCGCGGCCAGGTCCGAAGGGGCAACCCCCGCCCGGTCAATCGCCGAGCCCCCTACCCGCAGCGCCCCCATAAGCAACGCGGCAAACACAGCTCCGATCGGATGGGCCCTCGCTATGAGGCCGCCGGCAATCCCGTCCCAGCCGTAGCCTGGGGAGAAGCCTTCGATGAACCGACGATGTGTGCCCAGGATCTCCGAGGCCCCACCAAGGCCGGCCAGTGCTCCTGCCAAGATCATGGCCAAGATCTGCGTGCGCGCCACGTCGACCCCCCCATACTCAGCGGCCGGTGGTCTCTGCCCCACAGCCCGGAGCTCGTAGCCTCGGGGGGTGCGAAACAAGAAGTACCACGTGAGTAGCGCCACCAGCAACCCCACTACAAGTCCTCAGGAAAGTTGTGTCCCCGTGATCATGCGCGGTAGCTCCGCCGTGTTCAGAATGCGCACCGTCTGGTTCGCCATGCGGCCACCATGAAACGGTCCGCCCGGGGACACCAACCAGCTAGTGAGGTAGATCGCCACATAGGAGAGCATCATCGTGGTGACGAACTCGTTCGCCCCCCGGCGGGCGCGCAGCCAACCGGGAATGAACCCCCACAGGCCGCCGGCAGCAGCCCCAAAAAACAGGCACACCACGATGTGCATCACCGGAGGAAGGCTCAACGTGAACCCCGCCCACGCGGCGAAGAACCCCCCGAGGAACAGCTGCCCTTCGGCCCCGATATTGAACAGCCCGGCCCGAAAAGCGATCAAGAATGAAAGCGAGGTGAACAAGATCGGCGTGGCCTGGGTCAGGGTCTGCGCCAGGCGATACATGTCGCTGAACGCCCCCCGCGCCAGCTCCCCAAACACCGCCGCGACGGAGTACCCCGTGGCCACGGTGATGATCGCCCCCACCCCTAGGCCTAGCGCCACCGAGGCGCTGATGATCCCTAGTTCCCTAAGCAGCTTCAACCGTTCCTCCCAGCATCAGCAGCCCGATTTCCTGTTTGTCCGTCTCCCTGGGCTTACGTTCCCCAACCAGTTTGCCCTGGTACATGACCACCAGCCGATCGGAGAGCGTCATCAGCTCGTCCAGATCCATGGACACAAGCAGAATCCCCGCCCCTTCCCGCCGCATCGCCAAGAGCTGCTCCCACACGAACTCAATCCCGGCTACGTCCAACCCGCGCGTGGGTTGGGCGGCCACAATCACCTTCGGCGTTCGATCCAGCTCCCGGGCCAGGATGACCCGTTGCTGGTTTCCTCCGGAAAGCGCCCGCACCGGCGTGCGCACTCCCGGCACGACAACCTTGAACCGCTCCACTAATTCCCGCGCGTAACCCGCGATGGCTCTCTTCGACTGCCCGACATGACCGATGGCAAACGGCGGTTCGTACTGGCGTCCCAATATGGAGTTTTCCGCGAGGGTGAAATTCAGTATCAACCCCCGACGCTGGCGGTCTTCGGGGATGTGTACAAGGCCGGCCTCAGCCATCCTGCGCGGAGAGGCACTGGTGAGTTCCGCTCCGTCCATCACCACGCGACCCTGGCTGGCCCGCCTGAGCCCGCAGATCACCTCGACGAGCTCGCTCTGGCCGTTGCCCTGAACTCCGGCCACCCCCACGATCTCGTGGTCGTGGACGGTGAAGCCCACCTCCTGCACGGCAGGGACATGCCGGTCGTCCACGGCACTCAACCCCTCTACTTGGAGCAGTGGTCGCCCTTCACTTGCCACCCGCTCCCGCTGCACCTCAAACACCACCTCACGGCCGACCATCATCTCCGCAAGTTGCGCCTCCGTGGCTTCCGAGGATGGCACGGTGCCTACCTTCTCCCCCTTGCGGAGGACGGTGACCTGGTCACAAATGGTCAGCGCCTCCCCCAGCTTGTGCGTGATGAACACAATGGCCTTTCCCTCATCCCGCAGGGCGCGGATGGTGGTGAAAAAAGACTCAACTTCCTGCTCGGGAAGCGTTGCTGTGGGCTCGTCCAGGATCAGGACCTCCGCTCCCCGATAGAGGGCCTTGACGATCTCCACCCGTTGCTGTTCCCCCACGGAGAGCTCTTCCACCACGGCGTTGGGATCAACCTCCATCCCATACTGCTCCGAAAGCTCCCTGATGCGCTGCCGAATGCGCGAGCGATCGAGGAAGGGCCCCCACGAGGTTTCCCAACCCACCACCATATTGTCCGCCACCGTAAGGCGGGGAACGAGCATGAAGTGTTGGTGCACCATTCCAATCCCTGAGCGGATGGCTACGGCAGGACTGCTGATCGAAACAGGGCGGCCGTCAAGGTAGATCTGCCCCTCGGTGGGCAGGTACAACCCATACAGTACAGACATGAGCACGGTCTTCCCGGCCCCGTTCTCCCCGAGGAGCCCGTGCACCTCGCCGTAGTTCAGGGAGAGATCGATGCCCGCGTTTGCCGTCACGCCGGGGAACCGCTTGACGATGCCCTCTAGCCGCACGGCCTCGCCGGACAGCGACCTCTCCCTTTCGTTCACAGACGTTCCCTGCTACTCAGTCTCGATGACGATGGTGCCGTCCAGGATGCCCTGCACGGCCTCATCCAGCTTCTCCATGATGTCCTTGACCACGTCGTTGGGCAGGGCCACGGTGGAGTAGCTGGCCTGGATATACTCGTTCACGTCCCAAGGCCCGAAAGCGATCCCCGTACCGATGCCCGTCTCAGCAGTCATGCCGTAGCCGATGACCCCCGCCTCCCAGGTCCCGTCCAGCACTTTCATGACCTCGTTGTACACCGCAAGGTCCACGCGCTTAAGGCCAGAAGCCACGATAACGTCGCTGTGCTCAGGAGCGGACCACGCCTGGTCCACGTCCGTACCGATGGCCCACCAGTCGTCGCGCTCCTCGGCAGCTGCAAACGTCCCCAGGTGGGAGGCCCCGGCGGCACCGTAGATGATGTCCGCGCCGGCGCGGTAGATCTCCAAGGACAGCTCCTTCCCCAAGGTGGGGTTGCCCCAGTCGCCGACGAACCGCACGACGATTTCCGCCTCAGGATCCACCCACTGCATACCCTGAGTGAAGCCATCCACGAACCGGCGGATCAGGGGGATGTCCATACCTCCGAGGACTCCGCCCGTGTTCGTCTCGCTGAGCATGCCGGCCACCACGCCGCACAGGAACGCAGTCTCCTGGTCGTTGAACACGATTGAAGCCACATTGCCCACATCCGCCACCGCGTCAATGACCACGAACTTCTGGTCGGGATAGTCGGGGGCCACCTCCTCCAGAATTGGAGCATGGTCGAACCCGATGCCGACAATCACATCGTATTCGCCCGCGCGGGCGAACTCCCGGTGGAAACTCTCGTAGTCAGCGATAGAGCGGGGCTCCACGTAGTCGAGCACCTCCTCCACACTAACCCCGTAGTCCTCGGCAATCTCCTCGGCCGCCATCTCCGCGCCCCAGAAGCCCTGGTCGTTGAACGACCTGTCTCCCAGTCCTCCTGTGGCCAGCACGAGGCCAATCTTAGGATGGCCAAAGGCCATCGCCGTTCCCAATGCTACAACCGCGATGATCAAGAGCAGCTTACGCATTACCACACCTCCTTAGGTTATTTTGCCCGCTGTCTTGCTTGCGTTCCACGTCGGCTTTCCCCTAGGTTTTCACCTCCCGTTTGCCGCTTATGGTCATAGGCATCTCCAACCTACGCCGTCGCAAGAATCCGGACATGCACCCCCTGGGCGGACCCAGCTGAGAGGTTGTTTTGCGCTAACGGTTTAACGTGCATCCCCTCAGAGCCAAGCTACTCCACGGGTGTCAGGTAGTCAAGTCTCGCGTGCCGTCGTCTCTCGTTGCGGCAGATCATCTGCTGGTGCACAACCTGTTTCAGTTCCTCGAACGTGTCCGCGTCGATGAGTAGCGAGCCGTTCTCTTGCTTGAAATGCCCCCACAACGACTCGATCCATGGGTTGTCCTTGGCTCCCCTTTCGGAGTAGGAGACCACCGCTCCTGTATCAAGTAGGAGCGCCCGTAGCCAGTCATGGCTTGTGTACACCGGCTCTTGATCTTGGTGCACGATCAGCCCCACCGTGCCGCGCCTAATGGCGTCCAGCTCCTTTCCTGTCTTCCTCCAGCAGGCAAGCGCCAGTTCCCGGTTGGCGCTTTGTCCCACCTCCCAGCCAGGCACCCAGCTGCTTCCAATGTCAACGAGTGCCATGAGGTACACCTTCTTCTTTCCACCGACGTACCGTAGCTCCGTGAAGTCCGTGGACAGAGCCTCCAGAGGCCCGGGACTCCACCCTTGAAGCAGGTTCAGCTGTCCCTTCCCTCGGTGCAGGATCCGCTGGACCGCCCTCCGCTTGGGCTTTTTCACCCTGCGCGGCAGAGCCAGGTCCCACCTCCTGAGCACCCGCCGCAGCCGCTTGTGGTTGACCCGCACTCCCTGGGCCTCCTTGAGCTCACGCTGAATCTTCCTGTAGCCGTACGCCGGGTGCTCACACCCCGCTCGAGAAACTGACGCTTCCACTTGGTGACCGTCACCGGGTGTACGCCATAGGCACGGGGAATCTGCGCCTCTGCCCCCGACCCTTCAGCCTTCAGGGCCTCCACCACCACCCTGAACTTGAACTCTGGGCTGTACTGCCTCTTCCCATTGCTCTTCACTGCTACTCCCCCTTACTCAGGGAGAAGATAC
>JAWOCQ010000065.1:0-10185 GCA_046483725.1 Candidatus Bipolaricaulota bacterium | reverse complement strand
CGCTCGGCCGCCAGTCGGTCCAGAGCTTCAAGTGGTTGGATCGTCCACACTCGCATGCTCCAACATCTCCTCGGTCTCTGTGAGGACATGCCCCAAGCGGACCCCAGGCAAGGCCGCCGCCTCGCTGCTTGCGCGTCCTATGTTCCCCTGACTGGATAGGGGGGCGGAGGAGCTGGCGGTGGGGCCTTCTGGTGTTGACCGTTGAGGTCATGTCTGGGCAACGCCGGGGGAGTTCCCTGGAGTTCGCGTTGTGTTCCCTAGCCAGCGGGTTCCTCACTCTGCGAGGACAAACCGCGCGCCGTATCCCGGGCTCTGTGGTACTGCTCTTCTGTGGCGCCGATCTTTGCCCTGTGGTCTTGTGCCAGGCGATGCAGATCGTAAACGCTGAGTTCGAGTAACTCGGCTGCACGCCCAACGGTCAGCCTTCCTTCCTCTAGCAATCGAAGCACATACTCCTCTGCGCCGGCATACAGAAGCTGGCGCAATGCTGTAGACTTGTCCGTCCGTTCCTCTTTGCTCCTCAGCTCCGCTAGCTCAAGCAGTCCTCCTGATATCCTCAAGGGATACGGTTTCGTCCTCATCACGCATCTCCTCCTTGCAGAATGCTCTCCAGATCCTTTCGTGCGGCCCAGTACTGCTCCTCCCGGATCAGCGGTCGAAGATCCGCCAGAGCCCGGCGTGCCCGTTCTCCCGTGAGCACGCCTTGTTCGGCCAGCATGACCACCGCAACTGCCGGTGTCAGATAGGGAATCTTCTCCTCGTCAAGCAGGCGCAGGAAAGCGCGATCATCACTCAGCACGGCGTGCGCTGCGTGCTCCCTGCAGAGCGACATGGCTTCCCTCTCCCCACGGCCCAGCCCTTGAGTTCCTTGGCCGGACTCGTGCCCCTCATGTGTCACCGCAGCGAACGTGCACTCGACTGCGTGATCCACCAGGATTCTCCTCACCTCAGACGCGTCTTCATGTCCTTGGGCGATCCCTGCAGTCACTGCCTCGCCGTACACTGCCGGCCCAATGAGGAGCGTGGCGTAGTCGGCAAGCGGGCCCAACATGCCTACCTTTGCCAGTTTGATCAAGCCATCGGCATCGCACACTACTTTCATATACAATCTTACACACCAGTTCGGCACGTGTCCAGGGTAGAGTTCAAACGGTTCGCTTGGTTGACTATCGTAGTTGATGGAGCGCCGCCTTGACCGAAGTGAAAGGAGGACGCTGTGAAAAGCTTCGACGTACCTGTATTCGATATGCATCTGCACCTCCCGGCGCCGGGGCGGCGAAGGCCGTGGGGGGCGTGGGGCGAGCGGCTGGCCCAAGAGCGGGGCCAGGAGGTCCTCGACCTGTGGGTGCAGCGCGCCCGGAAGCGACGCCAGCGCATGTGGAAGGAAAGCAGTTTCCCCGAGCCTGAGTCCCCCCGGCCCGACCCCGAGGAGGGAGCCCGCCGCTACGCCCAGGAGGTCGAGCGGTACGGCCTAGAGGGCTTGTGTTTTGCCACCGGAGGAGGAAACGATCAGCTGGCCCAGGCGATCGCCGGGCACCCGAAGCTCCATGGCCTCGCCCACCACAACCCGTTCGCCCTCGACGCCGCCGACGAGCTTGAGCGGGCCGTGGGGGACTTGGGGCTTGTCGGCTACAAGGTGCTCGCTCCCGCACTGGAAGGGAAGCTCTCCGATCCCCGGCTGGCCCCGGTGTGGGACACCTGCGCCAAGCTGGAAATACCTGTCCTTATCCATTTCGGCCCGTTGGGCGGCGGGGGCGGCATCGTGGCCGGACCGAACATAAGCCCTCTTTCGCTCCACGATGTGGCCAAGGGGTGGCCGCACACGCCATTCATCGTGCCCCACTTCGGCGCGGGGTACCTGCGCGAGCTCCTCCACCTTATGTGGGCCTGCGACAACGTGTACGTGGACACCTCGGGCAGCAACCAGTGGAGGCTCTATATGTGGCCCCAGCCGAGCCTTGAGGACCTATTCAAGCTGTTTTTCGACCGGTTCGGCGCCGGGCGCATCCTGTTTGGGACCGACAGCTCGCACTTCCCCCGGGGATGGGTGGTCCAGTACGCCGAGGGGCAGCTGGCCGCGGCGCGGCAGGCGGGCCTCAAGGACCCAGACCTGGAGCAGGTGTTCCGCGACAACGCTGTGGAGCTTCTCTCCATCGCGTAATCGAGGCCTGCGTCTGTGCATGGCACCAGGGT
Source organism: Candidatus Bipolaricaulota bacterium (assembly GCA_046483725.1). Classification (GTDB taxonomy): domain Bacteria; phylum Bipolaricaulota; class Bipolaricaulia; order Bipolaricaulales; family Bipolaricaulaceae; genus T3SED10-47. The sequence goes on along the minus strand of JAWOCQ010000065.1, from coordinate 7,992 downwards.
AAGGTGTACCCATTTGGTGTATAATCGTTGTGCAGAGGAGGTGTGTTATGTCCAGGTTCACAGTCACTGTGGATCCTGAGATCCTGGAGGAGGCAAGGCGCTTGGCAAAGGTGAACAGCAAGCGCGAAACCATCGAGCTGGCTCTGCGGGAGTATGTGCGGAGCCAGCGGATCAAAGAGCTGGTCAGCCTCGCCGGTTCGGCTCTGGTGGAGACCGATTTGCAGGAGCTGGATGAGTGGCGCGCGGCCGGCGTAGAGGAGAGATGAATGGCTGAACAGCCGGTCCTCCTTGTCTCCTCGGTCTGGATCTGCTACCTGCGGCCTGACGGGTGGGAAGAAGTCAAGGAATCAGTTCAGGAAGCCCTCAACCAGGGGCGCGTGCACACCTGCTGGTTGGTCAAAGCGGAGATCCTTGTAGGTGCCAAGGGGGAGAAGAGCTACGCTACATTGCGCGAACACCTGTGCGCTCTCCCTGACGCCCCCGCCTCCCCAAAGAACTGGGAGGGGGCGGCCCGCCTGGGTTACGAGCTGCGCAGAAAGGGGCTGGTGGTTCCGTTGCCGGATCTGCTTGTTGCCCAGACGGCGAAGGAGGGGAAGCTCGTACTGTGGCATGTGGACGAGCGTTTCGAGCAAATCGCTCTGCACACCCCGCTCTGCAGACGGAGCTTCTTGACGTAGGGGTTGATCCGGTTGGCACGGTTCACACGATTCACTTGGTGCGGAACCCCGTCGTGAGCGATAGCGGCACAGCCCGTCTGCGCCCACCAGCTCTGACTTGTAGAGGTGGAGCTCGTCTGCGACGTGGTGGTCGGTCAGGCGCCTGGCATTAGGTGGCGCCTGTGGCAGTGTGCTGCCTTTACTGGTACACTAGAATCACTATGCCAGAGACGGAGAGAGCTGAGGTAAGGCTGGGGAAGCAGGGGCGCCTAGTGATCCCCTCTGCGCTGCGGGAAGCGCTTTCCATTGGACCTGGCGACCGCCTGATGGCACGGATCGTCGACGGAAGGTTAGTCCTGGAGCCGCGGGAGCGGGTTTGGGAAACGGTCCGAGGGCGGTTCGCCACGGTCCCCGGCGAACCCAGCCTGGTGGACGAGCTCATCGCCGAGCGGCGGGCCGAGGCGCGCCGGGCGGAGAGCGGCTAGCCGTGGGCGGAAACCAGGTACTCGATGCGTCCGCTTTGCTAGCAGCCATGCTCGATGAGCCAAGTGGAGCATCGGTGGCCGGCGCGCTGGACAGCTCTGTGATGTCCGCGGTCAACTGGTCGGAGGTCCTGCACAAGGCGATCGGCAAGGGAGTGGATACAAACGGCCTCCCCGCTGAGCTGGAGAGCTTGGGGCTGGAGATCCTGCCGTTTGGGGCGGACGAGGCAGAACTGGCTGCCGAGCTTTGGCCGCGCACGCAGTTACTGGGCCTGTCCCTAGGCGACCGGGCGTGCCTGGCGCTTGCCCAGAAACTCGGTGTTCCCGCCGTGACGGCGGACCGCTCGTGGACGGAACTTGAGTTGGAGATTGATGTCCGCGTGATCCGCTAGGCGGTTCATGAACGCTTGTGGCTTGTAGCCTGTGGGAAGACCGGTAGACCCCGTTCACACGGTTCATGAACGCTTGTGGCTTGTAGCTTGTGGCGCGTGGGAGAAAGCTCGCTCTGAAAGGGTAGGTAGGAGTTGAGCTCGTCTGTGCCGATTACGTGGGGGACAAGCCTCGCCGCTACGGGAGAAGCTTAGGGGCGTCCGTCATCGAAGGGATGTGCGGCGTTGCCGAGTTGCAATGTTAACATTATAATGTCGACGTCGTTGAGCGAGGAGGATGAGCATGTCCCTCAAGCGAACCCAGATTTACCTGGAGCCGGAGCAGCATCGACTCCTGAAGGAGGAGGCCAAGGCAAAGGGAGTCTCTTTGGCCGAGCTCCTCAGACAGGTAGCAAGAAACTACCTGCATCAGGAGCCGCGTCGTGAGGACTTTGGGCGAATCGTCGGGCTGGGAAAGAGCAACGTCGACAACGCAGCCGAGGAACACGATCGCTACATCGAGGAGGCTGTATCCCGGGAATGAAAGTCTTCATAGACACCTCCGCGTTCTACGCCCTCGCCGATAAGGGCGACCGGAGGCATCTTGAGGCGAGAGCCGCGTATGACGAACTCACCAAGGGAAAACTCTTCACCACGGACCATGTTCTGGTGGAGTGCTGGTTCCTCATCGGGAGCCGGCTGGGGCGAGAGGTAGCGATTCGTTTCTGGGACGGCATACGCTCTGGAATCATTACCGTCCTCCAAGTGACCTTGCAGGACTTGGATTACGCACGGGAGGCCATTGGCCGCTTTCCCGATCAGCGCTTTTCGTTGGTTGACGGGACCAGTTTCGCGGTGATGGAACGCGAGGGGATCGAACAGGTTTTCACATTCGATTCGCACTTTGGGATCTACCGATTCGGAGAGGACAACAAGCGGCGGTTCGCCGTGGTCCCCCGGCCTCCAAGCCATAGCGCTCGCGCAACCTCACCAGAAGCGTGATGGTCCCACGCTTTCCGATCTGAACGCGCTTCTCCGTGATCTTCATCGGCAGCCTCCTACCGCATTTTTGCTTTACTGCCAATACGCTACTGCTGAACAGCATGCCACCTCTCGGTGATGTCTCAGACTGTTTCGGCCACCATGGGTTTCACCGGCTAAAGCGGCGCTTCACCGGGCCGCGGCGGGAGGGCGTTCGTGCCCGTGACGGTGGTGCGCGTCGGGACGGTGCGGATGGCTGTGGGTCAGCTGGGCGTGGGTGTGCTCATGCGCGTGGCGTCTGGCGTCCTCGCACCCCGGGCCGTGCAGGTGCTGGTGGTGCCCGTCATCATGCCGATGGCCGTGGGTGTGCTTCAGCTCGGCGTGGGCGTGCTCATGGGCGTGGCGCTCCCGCGCCAGCAAGACCGCCGCCACAATCATCAGAGGCAGCGCCCCGTAGAAGGGCCACTGGGGAGCCTGGACAAACACAAGAAGCGATAGCCCCACCCCGACGAAGGGCGCCAGCCCGAACACCGCGCCCGTCCGCGCCGCCCCAACCCGCCGCAGCGACTGCACATACAGCACGATGCTCGCCCCGTAGCTCACCGTACCCAGCCCCAGCGCCCACAAGGCCCCTGCCAGCGCGGGAAGTGGGCGTCCCAACGCCAGCCCCAGCAGCAAGGAGAACCCGCCTGCCGCCAGTCCTTTGATCATCACGATCCGCTTGGGATCCTTGAGCGAGATCCGCCCGGTGAGGTTGTTGTCGAGCCCCCAGGCTACACATGCCCCGATCACGAGCAGAGAACCCAGCGACACGCCCCACCCGTCCGCCGGGTCGATCGACAGCAGCGCTCCGCCCGCGGTCACCGCTGCGATCGCAGTCCAGCTCCGCTTGCCTACGGCCTCACCGAACAACATGAAGGCCACCACACCCGTCGCCACCACCTCGAAGTTGAGCAGCAACGAGACCGTAGCGGCAGGAGACAGTTGAAGCCCCAGGAGCAGCAGGATCGGCCCGAGCACGCCCCCAGCCAGGACGGCCCCGGCAAGCCAAGGCACGTCCTCCCGGCTCAGGCGCGCCTCAGCGCCCTCGACCCCCAGGGCCCTCTGTCCTCCATGGACCACCCCCATAGCCGCGCCCGCGCCGAGGTACAGCAGCCCCGCCAGGATGATCGGATCCACACCGTCGAGCAAGAGCTTCGACAAAGGTGCGTTGATCCCAAACAGCACAGCAGCAAGCATTCCGTAGAGCATCTCAGCCTCCTGCGTTTGGCCCCGCTCACACCGGCGTTTGCGCTCGGCTCCCTGTCCGGGCGCAACCGGGGAGCCCGGCTACCGCCTGTTCGACCGGATGGGCGCTGCCCGGGTCCACGGCCAGCCATCGGGCATCGCCAAGGTGTTCGCTCCCTGCCAGCCAGCCATCGACTGCCAGTCAGAGCAGGTCAGTCAGAGTATGCTGGATGCTCCTGCCAGTGCGCCAGTCTCCAACAGCACTGGGGGATGCCCCGCCGGAGGCAGGATTCGACCACATGCTGGCCGGGCTTGTGGCCTGCCGCGCGGGCGCGGGGATGCCCGGGGCATCCAGGAGGCGCTAAAGGCGCTCGTGCCGACCTACGGGCCGCATAACAACAGTTCACAGGGTTGGTGTGGCCTGTGGCTTGTGGCGCGTAGCATGTGGGAAACACAATTGGCTTGGGTGCGCTTGGCAGAACGGAGATCCAACATGGCAGGAAAGTTGACAACAGAGCAGAGGCCAGAGTAGTATGCGGATGCCAGGGATGAGAGACGTACTATGCCAACAGCTCTACGGGTCGGGCCTTACAGGTTCTTCTTCTATGCCGGTGATCGCCATGAGCCTCCTCACATACACGTCGAGCGTGATGAGAAGGTAGCGAAGTTCTGGCTCGACCCCGTCAGACTACAAAGGAGCCGAGGGTTCAGCAGTGACGAGCTCAATCGGATTCGGAAACTCATAGATGACAACCGGAAAGACTTGCCAACGAGCTGGGATGAGTACTTCGAGGACTGAAGTGGTGCGGGTAGCCGGCGCGCGAAATACCACGATTACGGATGAGGTGCTAACCGTCGAGTTGGATGATGGGCGGGTTACATCCGTGCCGCTGGCCTGGTATCCGCGGCTGTTACACGGCACACCGGAGGAGCGCGCGAACTGGCGATTGATAGGAAATGGCGAAGGTATTCATTGGCCTGATCTGGACGAAGACATCAGTGTCGAGGACTTGGTATTGGGGAAGCCGTCCGGGGAGAGTCAGCGTTCGCTCAAGCGATGGTTGGAGGCACGTGCAGCCGGCAAGAGGTGACCTGAGGGGCGATGCTTCACTACTCCTCTTCCTCCTTCTCAGTCAACGCCAGGTATCCTCTGTTCAACACAGCATGCCAGGAGTCGAAATCTGAGAGGAGAACACGGTCTACGTGGAGTTCCAGCTCCAGCCGGACTCCCGGCGTGCCGCGTGGCAAGTGGCCGGACCGCCGCAAGACCGGGCGTGGGCTGTACCAGCCCCACCAAGGGTACCGGCCGTTGCAGCCAGCGACGCGCCTTGCCATCTGAGAGCGCATCCAATCGTAGGCGTGGCGAAACTCCTGGGGAACATGACGCGGCTCGACATACAACAGGCGCTCGGCCGCCAGTCGGTCCAGAGCTTCAAGTGGTTGGATCGTCCACACTCGCATGCTCCAACATCTCCTCGGTCTCTGTGAGGACATGCCCCAAGCGGACCCCAGACAAGGCCGCCGCCTCGCTGCTTGCGCGTCCGCAGAATATAGGGCCCGGCCCCATGGAAGCCAATGCTGTAGCTCTGCCGACCCAATCGGACAGGTAGTGCACTTGCCTAAGTGGCGTCATCATGGGAAAATGTGACCACATGGCTGAGGGAGGAGGACTCCGATGGGCCACAAGGTGGGCGTGCGGAAGCTGCGCGATCGGCTGAGCGAGTACTTAAGGCGGGTGAGGGAAGGCGAGTGCGTGGAGGTAACTGACCGGGGGAAGGTCATCGCCGTCATCACCCCGGCGCGGAAGGAGCATGGAGTGGACCAAGGCGTGCTGGCCATGGTTCAGGGCGCCGAGGCTTCGTGGTCAGGCGGCAAGCCGCGGGGGGCTGAGAAGCCTGTCAAGCTCACTGGGCGCCCGCTCTCGGAGGTTGCCTTGGAAGACAGGCGATGATCCTGTATCTCGACACAAGCGCCCTGCTGAAGCTGTACGCTGAGGAGCGGGGAACCTCCGACATACGCGCTGCCGTGACACGGGCGTCGGTTGTGACAACAAGCCGTCTGACGTACGTGGAAGCCCGTGGAGCGTTTGCCCGGAAGGTACGACAGGGAGAACTGTCGCCGGCCGAGCATCAGTACCTGGCCTCCTCGCTGGAGGAGGATTGGGGGAGGTTCTTGGTGGTGGAGCTCTCGGACAACCTGTGCCAGGAGGCCGTTGTCCTCGTGGAGCGCCATCCACTGAGGGCAGGCGACGCTCTGCAGCTGGCATCTGCCTGCACCGTCAAGCATCGGGTAAAGGAAGAGCTAGTCTTCTCCTCCTTCGACGAGCGGCTCAACAGGGCCGCCGAGGCGGAGAAGCTGCCGGTCCTCTGAGTACGGCACAGCTTATCTGCGCCGTTTGGCGTGTGTGCCGTTACTAGCAGGTTAGGTGAAGGGCGGCCGCTGTCCGCTTGGAGTCGGCCAGCTGGTTGTAGACATGGCATGCTTCCTGGGTACGGTGGACCCGCACCTCTATACCCCGGTCCTGTATGTCCTTGACCACCTTGTCGGGGACGTCGACGAGGCCGGAGTTTCCCGTACCCACGATGAGCACCTCCGGGGGAGGGTCCTGCTCAAGGAGCCCCTCCACGTCCACAAGCTGCAGACGATGCCTGTGCACCCGCCACCAGTCGATCACCTGATCACCGTAGAGTAAGACGTCTTTGTCGTGCGTCCGGCCGTCGATCACGATCTCGCCGAATCTATAGCCGTCGATTCTCACCGCGCTCACCTCACTCAGTTTAGCTCCACTCTCGGTTTGTAGACCGTACGGGGCCACCGAGCAAGCGAAGGAGCTGACTCCGTGGAGAAGGATCAGCTCATTGTGGTCGAGCCGAGCACCCACTACGATGAGTGGGACGACTAGCCGACAGGGGTGAACAAATGGACTTAAATGTCGAAGCGCAAGCGCTTAGCAAACTCCCACAGCGGGATGAGGACATGTGGCAATTGGCCGTTGTTCAGTTCCCGCCGCTCGGGGATAGCGATGCGGAAACGTCGGAGGGCCCCCTCATAGGATTGTGTGGCAGCACAGAGACGGGGCACGTACGCTCAAGCGAGATACCGGAAGACACTGAGGTTTCGCCGGTGACCCTGCTGCTTGAGGCGCTGGTAGGCTTTGCCAACGACGATGACGTGGGCTACCGCCCCGGGAAGCTGCAGGTGCACGACGAGCGGTTGGCTGAGTGGCTGGGCGAGCAACTGGCCCCCGCCGCCATTCAGGTAGAGGCTCTGTCCCGGCTCGAACTGATCGAGAGATCCCTAGAGCAATTGATGGAACAACTGTTCGCTCCTGGTGGGTCTGCCGATGATCAAGCGGCTGATGATGGTCAAGGCGAGGAACCGACTGACCACGGGTAGGAAGACACCTAACCCAGGCGGGGGCTGTCCCGGGAATACAAAACGTCCAGTATAGCTTCATTTCGCCTTCACATGTCACATTCTATCCAATGGCATTGGAGAACTAGTCCGACAATAGAAGCTACATGCGGCGACGGAGACGGGTTCCGACACTGTAGCCGATTGGTTGAAGGTCGGGGGATGACGATCCATTATTGCGTCTGAGAGCAAAGCATGGGCCACAGACATCACGGACTCGAGGTTAGCTCGGAGCGGCGGATCCGCACCGCATTCTTCCTCAATTTGGGATTCACCCTGTTTGAGGTCGCCGGTGGAATCTGGACAAACAGCATGGCGATCCTGTCCGACGCCCTGCACGACCTGGGGGACACGATCACCCTGGGGATGACCTGGCGGTTCACTCGGATGTCCAAGCGCCAAGGCGACGAGGTGTTCACGTTCGGGTACCGGCGGTTCTCGCTTCTGGGGGCAGTGCTGATGTCCGTGGTGCTGTTCGGTGGGGCGCTGGTCGTTCTGTCCCAGGCCATCCCGCGGATCATTTCCCCCCAGCCGACACATGCGCCAGGGATGTTCGCCTTCGCCATCGTGGGGGTGCTGGTAAACGGGATCGCCGCACTGCGGATGCACGGCGGCCGCAGCTTGACCGACCGTGTGGTCACCTGGCACTTTTTGGAGGATGTGCTCGGCTGGCTGGCGGTGCTGGTGGCCAGCGTGGTCATCTGGATCCAGAACGTGCCGATCCTCGACCCCATACTTTCCCTGGCAATCACGTTGTATGTCCTGTGGAACGTGGGAAAGCGCCTGCGGGAGACGTTCGTGATCCTTCTGCAGGGCGTGCCGGAGGACATGGACCTCGGGCAGATTGAGGAGGTTATCCGCCGG
>JAWOCQ010000112.1:0-12165 GCA_046483725.1 Candidatus Bipolaricaulota bacterium | reverse complement strand
GGCATGGAAGGCTACGTAGCCCCAGCCTTGGTTCCAGCCGGCCCCGGGGAGCTCCCACAGGCGCTTCTCGGCCAGAATGGCACCCGTTTCCGGATCAAACCAGCAGGAGATGAACGTTCGGTGGAACTCGCGATGCCAGTCGGGAGCACTTCCGAGGAGCCATTCCAAGTAGGTTCCCACCCACAGCCGGCGCGGTCGGTCGGCCAGGTTGCGCAACCGCAGCACCCACACTTCCAGCGGGGCGTCCGGGGGCACGAACACCGTGAACACGCTCTCCACGTCGCAGTTCACCGAGCGGATGGCGGTATAGCCCTGGCCGTGGTGGCAGGCGTAGTGCTTCGGGCGACCACACACCGGCTTCCAGGCAGCGGACCACAGAGCGCCGGAGTCCTGGTCGCGCAAGTAGACGAACTTTCCCCACTCATCTTTGACCAGGTCCTGCTCCCAGCGGGTGATCCGGTTCAGCGAGGCATGGGTCCGCCAGCTGTATCCTCCACCGGCCTGCGAGACCACCAGCCCGTGGTCCCCCCAGGAGATAACGTTCACCCAAGGTTTGGGGGTGTCAGGCCTGCGAATCACATATTCACGACCGGCCTCGGAAAAGCCTCCCCACCCATTGTCGAGTATGCTCCGATCCACGTCCTTCACCCCTTCATCCCCGACAAGGTAATGCCGCGCGTGTAGTAGCGCTGCAGGAAGAGGAACAAAACTATCACCGGCAACACAACCACAGTGGCCCCTGCCATCTGCAGCGGGAACTGCGTACCGTACTGCCCCCTGAGCATAGCTATGGCCACGGGGAGCGTGTACATGTCCGTGTCGGTGGCGATGATCAGCGGCCAGAAGAAGCTGTTCCACGAACCCATGAAGGTAAGCAGCCCCAAAGTGGCCAAGGCCGGCTTGCACAAAGGCACGATCACCCGGGAGTAGATCCAGAACTCGCTGGCCCCGTCTATCTGCGCCGCTTCCACAAGCTCGGTGGGAATGGTGCGCATGAACTGGCGCAGGAGGAAGATCCCAAAGGCGCTGACCATGCCCGGGATGATAAGGCCGGCATATGTATTCACCAGCCCAAGCTGGCGGATAAGAAGGAAGGTCGGGATCACCGTGACATGGCCAGGGACCATCATGGTAGCCAGGATCGCCACGAACAGCTTATCACGCCCTCGGAAGTCGATCTTGGCGAATGCGTAGGCAGCCAGCGAGTTCAAGAACAAGCTGGTTCCCGTCACTGACAGGGCCACGATGATCGTGTTCATGAAGTAGCGGGCGAAGTCCAGCCGGCTGAACAGCTCAATGTAACTTGTGGGCGTTGGTGCCGCAGGGATGAATCGCGGCGGGAAGGTAAATGCCTCCGCCTCTGTCTTGAACGAGGTGGAGACCATCCACACAAAGGGGAGGAGCATCACCACGGCTCCGCCAATTACCACCGCATGCAGGAGCACCAAGCTGGCCCCGCTCCGCAGCCGTCGTGAGTCCACCAGGTAGCTTCCCGGTCGTTGTGTCATCCGCTCACCCTAGTACTCCACATCCGCCCGCCCCAGCTTCATCCTAAGAAGCGTGGCGATGAGCACGATGGCAAACAGTACGTACGCCACGCTAGAGGCGTATCCCAGGTGGAAGAACCTGAACGCCAGCCGGTAAATGTACATGGCCATGGACAGAGTGGCGTTCAGTGGCCCTCCCTCGGTCATGATGAACGGCTCCTCGAACAGCTGGATGTAGCCGATAAGGGTGATGATGGTGACGAAGAACGTCGTCGGCTTGAGCAACGGAACGGTGATATGGCGGAACAGAGCCCACGTGCCTGCGCCGTCCAACTTGGCTGCCTCGTAATAGGTCTTGGGGATCCCCTGCAACCCGGCCAAGAAGATGAGCATGTTAAACCCCAGGCCCCGCCAGATGACCATGGAGATGACCGCGAGCATCGCCCACCGCGGGTCGGCCAGCCAGGCAGGCCCATCGATGCCCACGTACCCCAACAACCAGTTGACCATGCCGAAGCGATAGTTGAGCACCCAGCGCCACACCACGGCCATCGCCGCCGTGGTGGTGATCACCGGCAGGAAATAGCACAAGCGAAACAGCCCCTTGAGGCGCAGTCGCGGTGAGTTGAGCAGCAGGGCCACCAGGAGCGATAAGCTTATGGATAGGGGAACGGCGATCACCACGAAGTACAGGGTGTTCCGCAAGGTAGTCCAAAACAAAGGATCGTCTCCCAACGCCCAGTAGTTCTGCAATCCAACGAAGGAAGCCCTAAACCAGTCCCCAATGGCGTACACGTTGAAGTCAGTGGTGCTCAGGGCCAAAGCGCCCAGGATAGGCCCAACCAGGAACAACGCCATCAGGAACACCGCAGGAGAGGCGAACAGAACTCCCGTGCGCGCTCTTGCCCTGAGGTAGGCCGGGCGCCGGCGAGTGGACGCAGCGGCTGTTCGCACGCGACGCTCACCCACCGGCCACAGGCGCTTCATCCTACAGCCTCCTGAGAATTGCCGTCAGACTATCGTGGAGCGCGCGGACCGCCTCTTCCGGTGTTCGCACCCCGCGGATGGCCTCCTCCATCCGATCTGTGAGAGCCTGGGCGATCTCCTCCCAGCCGGGGTGGCTGGGCGGGGCCACCGCCTCCATAAGCTGCGCCTCGAACACAGCCATCTTCGGTTCGGCGGCAACGTCTGGATCCTCCCAGGCGGGGACTGCTGCCGGTAAGGACCCCAGCGTACGATACCACTCCACCTGAACATCAGTGCGGGCCAAAAACTCGACGAACCGCCACGCCTCCTCCGCCCGAGGTGTCCCCGTGAACAGCGCCAGGTTGGACCCGCCAACGAACGAGCCGCGCGTCCGATGGCGTGGCATCAGCGCCAGCGACCACTTGCCGGTTATCTCCGGGAGCCTTTCCTCGATGAGTTCCACCATCCACGGGCCGGAGAAGAACATGGGGTAGAAGCCGGTGCGGAAGCCCTCGAACAGGTCCACGTCCTCCTCCACAGGTGCAATACCTTCCTCGCACAGGGAGACGAAAAACTCCACGGCCTCAAGGAACTCAGGCTCCATGACCTGCGGCTCCCGCAGTTCCTCGTCGAGCACGTCACCTCCAGCCTGCCACACGAAGGGGAGGAACTCCTGCCAGTGAGGAGACAGGGCCAGTCCGTACTCACCGCGGTCGGCCAAAGCCCTTCCCACTTCTCGCAGCTCTTCCCAGGTTCCAGGTGGTTCCTCAAAGCCAGCTTCTTCCAGGAGGTCGGTGCGGTAGTACAGGACCCGTACGTCAACGTACCACGGGACCCCATACAGCACGCCGTCCACTACCGCTGTGTCCCAAGAGGCTTCGAAGAAGTGCTCCTCGGATACCACATCGGAATCAGCGACGAACTCGTCAAGCGGAAGCAACGCTCCCATGGCAGCAAACGGCGCCATCCAGGTGGTCCCAACTTGAGCTATGTCCGGCGTGGTCCCCCCGGCCACGGCCGTGATCATCTTGTCATAGGCTAGGTCCCAGGGGATCTGCATAACCCGCACCTCTATGTCGGGGTTCTCTTCCTCAAACTGAGGAACAATGGCTTCCAGATTGAGCCCTTCCTCACCCATCGCCCACACAGTCACAGTGGTGCGAGCCATTCCCAACACGGGCAATGCCAGTAAACCAACCACCAACAGCCAACAGCCAACACGTGCCAAACGCAGCACGGATCTCACCTCCTCAGTTTTCCGGCCCCACCAGGATCAGCTTGCCCCAGGTCTCAGGCCGGCCCCATACCTGCGGCACTGGATTCCAGGCAAGCATGGCCGTCCGCACGTATTCCCCCAGCCCCGCGTCGGGGTCGTTCCCGCTATGCACAGTAAACGAGAAGGCGATTGGTGTGTCGGGCTCCACACCCTCCAACCCCAGGTAAAGTAGGGGTATGGCTACCTCAACTGCGTAACCTTCGTCTGTACGGGAGGAGGCGATCTCCACCTCCGGGGCTACCCTGTCAATCGGGCCCGGCTCGGAGTCTTCATGCCGAGCGCCTTTGGGGTTCCCTTCCGTGTCAAACGGGAGTACGGCCAACTTGAATATGCCCAGATCCTCCAGTGTGTGCCTGCCCGGTTGGATGTAGAACTCCACGGAGTCGGTGTAGTAGAACTCCCGCAATCGGCTGGGCGGCATGTTCACCACCAGGATGCTGTCCTCCACATCGGCGGCGAGGTACAGATGATCGTCGTCCCACATGGCCCAGAACCGGGCGCTAAGGCTGTGCTCCGGGTCGATCCTATCTATTCCGGGAACCGTCATCCGCTCGTCCACTACTTCCGGCTCGTGCGCCCACTCATCCAACACCCCATCGATCACCGGAGGGGTGTCCGTGTGCGGAGCCACAGCCTCGGTGGGCAGCCCTGCCATCAGAAGCTCGTAGTAGTCGGCGTACCAGGGAGTTAGTACGAACTCTGTGCCCGGGGCGTGGACAAACCCGGCCGCCGACATCGCCCCGCGCAACCAGCGGCCTCGCATGAAGAACCTCCACACCAAGCCGGTGCGGTGATTCTCCACCATCAGAAGCTCGATCCCCTTGTCGATCCCGATGTACTCGTTTGAGTACCAATTACGGTCCACGTTGAACGCACTGGTGAATCCGTACTCGCCCCAGATCTTGTCGCCGTAGCGCGACTTCATCTCCCGGATCGCCGCCATGGACTCCTCCGGCAGAAACGGCAATGAGGCCACCGCAGCGTAAGGGGCCACAGTCCCATCATGCCGGCCCTCGCGGGCCCCATAGCCGAAGTAACCGCCGGGGCCGTCGGAGGCGGAGATCCCCCAGATGTTCTCCTGGTATGTTTCGTAGCGAAAGCGGTTAGCAAAGCAGAACAGCCGATTTCGTTCGGTAGCCACGACAGAGTTGTTCCAGTAGTTGGCGAAGTCATCATGGCGGTCCTGGAAATCCACAAACGCGTGCGAGTACTGGTAGGTGAACAGTTGTTCCAGCGGATCCCGGACGTAGCCGTCGGGAGCCGGCCTATCCCACGCCTCCCAGGATTCCGCCGGGATAGGATCGGTGGGGGAGCCAATGGCCAGAAGGTATAGCAACATGTGTTCGCTGTAGGTATCCCAAGAGTACGGCAACATCCCCTGCTCCGGGGTCCACCCGTGGGAAAGAGTAAGATCTTCGTCCAACAGCCAAGTCCACTCCACCCTTTCGTAGAGCTCGTTGGCCAGAGTACGCACATCACCTCGGAAATATTCGCCCGCCAGCAGAGCGCCTGCCAGGAACCACGCGGTATCGATCGAGGACACCTCGCAGTCCCAGACACGCGCTCCCGTGGCTGGGTCCACAAAGTGGTAGTAGAAGCCCCGCTTGCCTTCTACATCATCGCGGAACGTCCGCAGCGTGGTCAGCACTCGGTCGAGCGCCTCTTCGCGCTCCACCCATCCATGGTGATCGCCGATGACGATCGCGGCCAGTCCAAATCCCACTGCAGCAATGCTGGACGGGGCATCGGGCTGGCTCCTGTCAAGGACGAGGCCTGTATCAGGAACCACTTGCTCCCAGAAATAGCGGAACGCCCTGTACTGAATCTCGTCCAACAGTTCCTCGTCTTCTGCGGTGAGGGTGGGGGCCGCACAGGCCCCCACCGCCACCAGCGAGACGCCCAACAGCAACGCGCCAAGCTGCTTGCACACCACTCGCATGGGCATCACTCCTCAGCGCCGACCTCCAAGGGGATTCCCGGCAGGACCACAGGAGATTCCACCGTGTAATCAAGGATTTCCTCCTGCGACTCGCCCGGAGGGACCAGGAGATCCATGATGTTGGAGTTCGAAGAGTCGTCCTCGCCACCGCCAAAGTGCCAATCTCCTCCCTCGGCCGTGACCAGCCTGGCGTTGCCCCGGTCTATGCCGGCCATGTATAGAACAAACGTCCAATCCGGTGACGGATCCCCCACCACCTCCAGGGGTATGGAGAACACGATTGTGTTGGTGTCAGGCTCCGGCTCAACGAACGCGACCTCCATGTACTTCGCGTACTCGGGGGCGTCAGGCTCCGGTTCAAGGGCAAAGGCGATCTCCTCGGCCTCAGGCGAGCCCAGGATCGCGGACATGTCCGGCTCCAGCTCCACGGGGACGAACAGGCTTCCCTCCCAACCCTGCACGCGGAATGCCATCTGCCAAGCATCATCCTCAGCGATAACGGCGTTCATCGTGCCGTCTGGGTTGTTCTCGAGGTTCGCCGGGATGGAGGTGTCGAAAATGGTCTCCGTGCTTCCACCAGGGCCCGTGTTCAGATAAAGATCGAGCGCCTGAATGCTGAACCCATTTGGAGCACCCCAGGGATTTGTAAGCTCGCCGGCGATTTCGACCCTCACAATAAGGTCGAAGTCGTCCCGAAGAATCTCCACCAGCGTTACGTCGAATGCTCCCGGGACGTCGAATACCTCATGCGTGGGATATGTGTAAATGCCGGGACCGTAGTCGTCGCCCACAGGATCGTCCATGGAGAACAGCAACTCCTCGCCGCCCAGCGCCGCTGTCGCACCCAGCAGCACAACACCAAGTAACAAACAGACTGCACGCTTCATCTCATCCTCCTTTAGGTATGCAAGGCCAACCGTACGTCACAACGTGTACATGCGGCTCCCTTTCGTCCGATCACCTCCTTGCACATGTAGAATCCCTAACTGCGAGTTGGGTCTGCAGGAGCATCTTCCGCTCCCATACTGCCTCGCCTCGTAATAGCTCCAGCAGAAGACGCAGAGCAATCCGACCCATCTCAGCAATAGGCTGCCTGACTGTAGTGAGTGAGGGGCTAAAGTGCGCTGCCAACGGGACATCATCGAACCCGACTACAGATACGTCATTGGGAACAGCCAGTCCCGCTCTCCTCAAAGCATGGATCGCGCCGATGGCCATCATATCGCTGGCTGCGAATACGGCCTCCAGCTGGGGCTCTGCTGCGAGCAACCTTTCCATGGCCCTCGCGCCCCCTTCCTCGGAGAACCCGCCTTCCTCAACCAAGTCAGAACGGTACGGAATGCCGTGCTCCCCCAAAGCTGTACGATAACCGCGCAAGCGCTCTTGGCTCGCCTGCAGTTCAGGAATCCCGTTGATGTAGGCCACCTGGCGGTGCCCGGTGTTGAGCAAATGCTCCACAGCCGCCACCGCGCCGTGGTAGTTGTCCACCAACACCTCGACGATGTCGTCGGCTACCTGGATGTCACGGTCCACCACCACCAGGGGAAAGCCATGGTCTTGGATGGCACGGATGGAATGCTCGTCTCCTCGAGGAGTGAGAACAATGATCCCGTCCACTCGCTGCTCCCCCAAGAGACGCAAATAGCGGCGCTCGCGGGAAGGTCGGCCGATGGTCGTGCACAGCATGAGGTAATGGCCGTGAACAGCGGCCTCTTCGTCAATGCCCCAGATAAGATCAGAGTAGAAGGGGCTGCTGATGTCGGGGACCACCACACCTAATGTGCTTGTCTTGCGCATAGCCAACCCTTTGGCCTGCGCGTTGGGTTGATACCCTAAGCGAGTTGCGGTCTCCACAACCCGCCGCCGGGTGTCAGCGGCAACCCCGGGCTTGCCGTTGAGGGCAAGCGACACGGCTGCCCTGGACACCCCTGCCTCTCGCGCCACGTCCCCAATGGTGGCCATCGTAAACCGGTTCAGTTAAGGATCCACAGCTGTTGAACAAACAATGGTCCGGTCTCTCAACTGAACCGCTTTAGCAGCCTAGCATGTCCACCCT
This sequence comes from Candidatus Bipolaricaulota bacterium, assembly GCA_046483725.1. Taxonomy (GTDB): domain Bacteria; phylum Bipolaricaulota; class Bipolaricaulia; order Bipolaricaulales; family Bipolaricaulaceae; genus T3SED10-47. The sequence continues at coordinate 4,441 of JAWOCQ010000112.1, read as the reverse complement.
GGCGCGACAACCCCCTCCCTCTAACACTATGCTCCCACCACGGGTGGTGGAAGATGTGTAACGGCTCTACAATTCTCGTTGCCAGGAGGTGGGGCGTGGAAAGTCTAGTTAGAGAAGCAATCGCCGGATCAAGAGCCGACTTCGTTGAGGTACGTTGGGATGAGATCGCCTGGTCCCGCGTGGCGTTCCAGCGTGACCAGTTGATGGCGCTGGAGCAATCCAAGGAGGTAGGGGGGATCGTGCGCGCGTTGGTGGGCGGCGCGTGGGGCGTGGCCTTGCTCACCGACATGGCGGAGATTCCCACCCAGGTAGAAGAGGCGACGCGCCTGGCCCGCATGGCCTCCCAACACGTCAAGGAGCCCACGGAGCTTGCCGAGGTGCCGGTGGAGGAAGAGCGGCATGTGGCGGAGCTGAAGGAGGACTTCCGCTCGGTACCCCTCTCCCGCAAGCGGACTCAGGCAGAGGAGTACAACAAGCTGATCATGGGTTACTCTCCGGAGATCGTGTCAACTGGGGTCCGCTATACCGACACATTCCGCAAGAGCCTGTACGCAAACAGCGAGGGGACATTCATCTACCAAGAGCTTCCCGATGTAACCCTCCTCCTTGCGGCAGTGGCCCGCCGAAATGGAGACATCCAGCAGGCCTTCGAGCCCATCGGCGAGGCAGCCGGCTACGAGCTGGTGTGCGGCCGGCAGGAGAAGGCGGAGGCAGCGGCCAAGCGAGCGGTGGACCTGCTCAGCGCAAAGCCGGTCAAGGGAGGCACCTACACAGTGCTCCTCGATCAGCAGCTGGCGGGGGTGTTCATCCACGAAGCCTTCGGCCATGGCTGCGAGGCGGACTTCTTGTTCCGCAATCCCCACATGCGCGAGGTGATGAAGCTCGGACGGCGTTTCGGTGCGGAGGTGCTTAACGTGGTGGACGATGGATACATCCCCGGAGCTCGCGGAAACTCGCCGTTCGACGACGAGGGAGTCCGCCGACAGAAAGTATACCTGATCCGGGAAGGCGTCCTGTCGGGCCTTATGCACTCGCGGGCCACAGCACACAAGATGGGTATGGAACCGACCGGAAACGCCCGGGCGATATCCTGGGAGCATGAACCCATTGTGCGGATGCGCAACACGTATATAGAGCCTGGCGAGGCCACGTTCGAAGAGATGATCAAGGACGTGGACAACGGGATATATGCCAAGGCCGCCTTCGGCGGCCAGACCATGTTCGAGCAGTTCACCTTCTCCGCCGGCTACGCCTACGAGATCAAGGGCGGCGAGGTGGGCCCCATGCTACGCGACGTAGTGCTTACAGGAAACGTCTTTCACATCTTGAAAAACATCGACATGGTGGGGCGGGATTTCCAGCTGCTCGGAGGCTCAGGCGGCTGCGGCAAAGGTGGGCAGGGTCCCCTGCCGGTGACCGACGGGGCACCCCACGTACGGGTCCACGAGGTCACCATTGGAGGGAGGTAACGCATGGACCTACTGAAGCAGGCAGGTGAAAAGGCAGAGGCCGCCGAGCTTTACGTAGAACGTCGCGACGGGACAACCGCCACATTCGACGCCGGGGACCTGGAGACGGTGAAGGCGGAGTCCGTGGTCGGCCAGGCTTTGCGGGTCATAAAGGGCGGAAGGCTGGGATTCGCTGCGACCACAGGAAATAAGGCCAACGGACTACTGGACGCCGCGCTGCTCTCAGCACAGCATGGCGACCCGGCCCCATTTCGGTTCCCCGAAGCTACTCAGCAAGAATCGCTGAAGGTATATGACCGGGAAGTAGCGGAAATTCCGGACGACAAGCTTGTCTTGTGGGGGGAGGAGGCTGTAAAGGACATCCACGCGGAGTTCCCCGATGTGCAGGTGAACATCCAACTAAGCCGGGGGACGGTGGAGGTGTCCGTGGGAGGCACAGCCTCGCCGGAGCGAAAGGAGAAGCGCTCGTCCCTTGCAATGGAGGTGGAAGCGGAGTGGGTGCGCCAAGACGACGTCTACTCCGTGCACGCATCGCAGTCTGTCCGTAGCGCAGCGGAGTTCGATCCCCAGGCGCTGGTGGCCGACGTCCTGCGCCAGCTGCATTGGGGCAAGGATGTGGCCCCCACTCCCACCGGAGAGCAGCCGGTATTGTTCCTCCCCGACGCAACTCCCGTGGTCTTTTTGCCTCTATTTGTCGGATTCTCAGGGATGTCGGTTTACCTAGGAACCTCACCGCTTAAGGACAAGGTGGGAGAGCAGCTGTTCGACCAGCGGCTCTCCCTCACCGACGACGGGCGCCTCGAGCTGGGGCCCCGCTCCTCCTCGTTCGACGACGAGGGCGTTTCCACAACACAGCTGCCCTTAGTAGACCAAGGTGTGGTCAGGGGCTACTTCTACGACCTGCGGGCGGCGGCATTGGCCGGTGCGGAGCCCACCGGGAACGGTTTAAAGGGTGGACTCCTCGGGGGAGGCTTCCGCACACCCCCCTCAGCGAGCCCGCGGCACCTCGTGGTTCGGCCCGGTGCAGGGAGCCTGGACGAGCTGCTCAAGGAGATGGGCAGCGGGCTCGTCGCCCAAAACGTGCTTGGCCTGGGACAGGGAAACATCGCCTCGGGGGCGTTCTCCAACAACGTCATCGGTTATGCCGTCCGCGACGGCAAGGTGATTGGCCGGGTGAAGAACACGATGATCGCAGGCAACGCCTACGAGCTCCTGAAAGGCGGGCTCCAAGCTCTGGGCGGCGACCCGGAGTGGGTGTTCGGTATGCTGCACACCCCGCCAATACTCATCAAGGGCGTTTCGGTGGTCACCCGGTAAACGGTTGACAAGAGTAACAGTGTTATGTTATACTGCGGCCGTAGGTGGCCGCCTTCAGGCGGGATCGGTCAGGGAGGATAGGAACCATGAGGGAAGAAGTCATCTCCAAGAAAGAAGTCCTGCGCTTGACCGGCATCTCCTATGGCCAGCTTTATCGCTGGAAGCGAAAAGGGCTGGTCCCCGAAGCATGGTTTGTGCATCGGGCCACCGTAACCGGCCAAGAGACGTTCTTCCCCAAGGATAAGATTCTGGCCCGCATTTCCCAGATCCAGGCGATGAAGGAAGCGAAGTCCTTGGACGAGATGGCGCACCTCCTGTCACCCGAAGCCACCGACCCCGGGTCCACGTGGGAGTCCAACGGGACTCTCAATGCCGTAGGAAAAGAGGCGAAGGGCCTTCTGTGGAAGGAGTCGGGTTACACTTACTCCGAGCTTGTGGCGTTGGCCGCCGGGGCCGAGGCGTTGAAGGCGGGGCTGGAACACTCTCAGGCACAGCTCCTGGTGGTTGTTGTGCGCAGCGAGGAGGAGCTTCTGAGAAACCCCGCAGGCGCGGCCGCCGTCCTCGCTGAGAAGACACTCGACCGCGAGGGGGTGTCCGTGCGCGTGCCGTACGCCGTTGTGGCACGCGAACCGGTCCGTGTTGACGGGGAATCCCGCGTACGCCATCGTGCTGACTTGGAACGGCTCGTGGAACGCGTAAAACTGAAACTCGGGGAGGTCCAGTGATGGCCAAGCAGAACGTTTCCATCTCAGGGTCGGGAAAGATCGGCGGGGGGGACTACGGCAACGTCCGCATCTCCGGTGCCGGACGGGTCAACGGGGACCTCACTGCAGAAGAGATCAGGATATCCGGGTCGGGCAGAGTAATGGGTAGCGCCAAAGCACGGGAGATAACCGTATCCGGCTCAGGGCGTTTCACCAGCGATGTGGAGGCCGATTCGTTCCAGGGCTCCGGCGCCTGCGCTGTAGAAGGCGGCCTGAAAGCGGGTGAATTCCGCTGCTCGGGCTCCCAACGGATCGGTGGGGCCCTCACCGCCCACTACGTACGTTGCAGCGGCACACTGACTGTGGGCCGGAGCGTGGAGAGCGATGTGTTCAACTCCTCGGGCAAGTTCAACATCGAGGGTCTCCTCAGCGCAGACCGGGTGGAGATCCGCCTGGTGGGCGAGAGCCGGGTGGGGGAGATCGGCGGGGAGAAGATCGAGGTGCGCGGGGAGACCGGCTTCAACGTGCAGATCAGCCTCACGCGCGGATTCCGCATGGGCTTCGGCGGGGGTTCTCTACGTGCCAAGAGCATCGAAGGCGACGAGGTGTACTTGGAGGCTACCCGGGCGGAGGTGGTGCGTGGAGCGAACGTGCGCATCGGACCCGGCTGTCGCATCGGGCGCGTGGAGTACTCAGAGGCCCTCGAGGTCCACGAAGATGCGGAGGTCAAAGAACAGGTGAGAGCCTAGCCCACGTTTTATCTGCCGTTGCAGTTCGGCTGCCACGTTAGCTCAAGAATTCAAGAATTCCTTGGACAATCCCTGCAGCGACGCGATCCCGGTACGCCGGGTCCAAAAGGAGCTCCCGCTCTTGGGGGCAGGTAAGATAACCCACCTCCACCAAGGCGGCAGGCAGATAGGTATGCCTCAAATACAGTGGTTGCCGAAGCAC
>JAWOCQ010000082.1:0-16394 GCA_046483725.1 Candidatus Bipolaricaulota bacterium | reverse complement strand
GACCACCACGTCTTCGTACCCCGGGCCGTCATTACGGACCCTCACCAGTGCCTGATACGCTGAGCCATCCGGCTGAGCGCGCGCGGCAAACGCCTCGATGGCCAGGTTGTCCACTGGGGATAAGGCCACAGCTTCTACGTCCGCATCTTTTGGAGGTGCGCCGCTTATTACCACAACACGGTCCCATCCCTGGGGGACGAGCGCCCGGGCGCGCGAGAGTGGAGGCGGCGACGTAAGGTTGTAGGAGAGGCGGTTAATGCCCGCCATAATCTCCTCTTCCCGGTCGGTGGGTCCCACAAGGAGTTCGGGGGGATCCCCCCAGCCGATGAGCGCCCACGGGCCAGCAGACTCCCGCACTAGCTTTCGTGCCTCGTCCCGCGCCTCCTCCAGGCGCCCCTCGGGGGCCAGCTTCAGCGAGGTATCGACTATGAGGGCCGTAGCGCCGGCGGGGCGGGCCCGGATGACCACTGGCGCGGCGAGTGCCAATGCCATGAGGAGTACAATGAAGTTCTGCGCCCACAGCAAAAGATCTGCCCGGGGCAGCCACCGAGCCAGTCGGCTCATCGCATCCGGCGGCACCTGTTCCCACAGGAACAAGGCCGAGACGGGCAGCTGTCGCTCCCGCCGGCGCAGCATGTATAAGAGTACCACGGCTGAGCTGGCTGCAGCCCAAGCGAGCGCCCAAGGGAGGAGCAGGCTCATCTGGGCCCCCTAGTTGACATCGTCAGCGCCGCCTCTACAGGAGAAACGTCAGCGCGGAATAGAAACCTTTCGATGCCCAACTCTTGGCAGACCGCGTTAAGCCTTTCGTTCCAGCTATGCAGGGCGGCCTGGTAAGAGCGCCACGCCTCTCTGCCTAGGACCAGAGAACGGCTGTGACCTGTCTCCACATCCCACAGCCGGACCTCGCCCAGGCGTGGGGGGTCGAGGTCTACGTCGGCCAGTACTTGCACTGCCGTCACCTGGTGCCGCTGGTGTCGCAGTGCCCGGAGGCCGTCGGCGTAGCCGTCCGGCGTGAGAAAATCGGAGAGGACGACGCACGCCCCCGGAGCCCGCGGGATGCGCGCCCAGCGGAGTAGGTCTTCGTCCAGCGAGGTCTCTCCCGCAGCCTCGATGTGGTTCAGGACACGGAACGCCTGTACCAGTGTTTCCCTCTCCCGCCGAGGTACCAGGTGGTCGTCCCGCCGCTCCGCTACCCGGTGAATGACTAACCGATCCTGGTTTCGGTGGGCTATGAACGCAAGCGCCGCCGCCAGGCGGCAAGCGGTGCGGATCTTCGGTGGGTCCCCCTGCCCCATGGACGCGCTGGCGTCGAGCAGAAGGTACAACGGAGCCTCCGCCTCACGGGTGAAAACTTTCGTCACCAGACGGCGCAACCTCGCGTACACCGCCCAGTCGATCAGTCGGTAGTCATCCCCTGCCTGGTAGGGACGGTGATCGGCGAACTCCAGCGACAAACCCGTCCAAGGCGAGGGATGCAGACCGGGCATATTCCCCAGCACTCGCCCCAAGCGCACACGGGCGCGTGCCAGAGCGCTGAGCTCGGCATCGGTCAACAGCACGTTGTTCATGGGGTTCGGACAGAGTCCCCCACAGCCTTCAGCACCTCCGCGGCCGTCACTCCTTCGGCCTCGCCCCGGAAGTTCATCAGGAGGCGGTGGACCAAGGCCGGACGCACTGCTTTCCTCAGGTCATCCACCGTGACGTGGTACCGGCCGTCCAAGAAGGCCTGGGCCTTTGCCGCCCACACTAGTGCCAGCGTACCCCGAGGGCTCGGCCCATACTGCACAAACTCGTTGACCACATCGGGCGCTCCTTGCCGCCCCGGGTGGGCGGCAAGAACCAGTTCAACAGCGTAGTTCATCAAGGGCTCCGGGACTGCATAGCTGCTGACCACCTCCTGGGCCAATAGAACCTGGTGGTGATCCATCACCGGCGTGACCACCGGTGGCCGCTGGCCACTGTTGCGACGGGCAATCTCCAGCATCTCGTCCCGATCGGGCATAAACACCTCGGCCTTAAACAGGAACCGATCCACCTGGGCCTCGGGTAGGGGGTAGGTCCCCTCCATCTCGATAGGATTCTGTGTGGCGAGGACGACAAACGGAGGCTCGAGCTCGTGCGTAGTACCAGCCACCGTGACCTGGCGCTCCTGCATCGCCTCGAGCAGTGCCGCCTGGGTCTTGGGGGTCGCGCGGTTAACCTCATCGGCCAGCACGGCGTTGGCGAACAGGGGACCGGCAAGAAAGCGGAAGCTGCCTTCCTCGGGCAGGAAGACGTTCGTCCCCACGATATCCGCCGGCATGAGGTCGGGCGTGCATTGCACCCGCTTGTAACTCAGCCCCATGGCCTGACTCACTGTTCTCACCAAAAGCGTCTTGCCCAGTCCGGGGACCCCTTCGATGAGGAGGTGCCCTCCGCACAGCACGGCCCACAGAGTAACGTCGACCAATTGCTCCTGTCCCACGATAACCCGGGCGATCTCCGCACGCAGGGCACCGATTGCTTCCTGGGTTCCCTCTACGTCCTGCTGACTGATCAACGCTCACCCTCCCCTTCCACAGCCATCTGCTCAAAGTAGCGTCTTACCACCTCGCGCAACTCCGGCGGCACACCACGCGTGCGCAGCAACAAGTCGACCTCCTGAGGCGAGAGTTCCACAGGCTCGCCCAGCTCCCCAGGGCTCTCGCCCGGGACGTCTACGACGAGGTATGCCCGCCACTCACCGTCCTCCGCACGTACTTTCGCCGGAACCGCCGGTTCATCCGGGTCCACCATGGGTGCCTCGAAGTCTCCCTCCGGCGGAGGCTCGGCATGCGCTGCCCCCGGCGGACCCCCGCGCTGCGGCGGCGAGTCGTCATCCGGGGGAGTTTCCCCGTGCGCCGGTTGGTCGCCAGGGACTCCATTCATATCAAGGAAGTCAAGGGCCCCGTCAGGCAATTGCTCCTGCCACCCGTCCCCAGTGGCATCCTGCGCGGCGACTTCTCCCTCATCGGTGGCAGGTTGTCCTTCGGCCCTGTCCGGCGGAAGCTCCTCGCCTTCATGGGTCGTGTCGGTTGGCGGGCCATCCAGGGCGTCGGCGGGATCTTCCAACGCATCCTGTGCCTCCAACACCGTGTCTACAGCCTCCGCTGCCTGAGCGATTTCGTCTTTGCCACCGCTACTTGCGGCCTCGAGCACAATATCGCGCAGATCCTCGCGGGCCAGTTCCGACGCCAACCCGGCCACCTCACGGGCCGCCTGTACATCGCCACCGGGGGAAGCGAGTTCGGGGAGGTGCTCAGCGATCTCCCGTAACAGCCCCTGCTGCTCTGCCAATGCGTCGGCAAGCGCCTCCGGATCGGCCCATAGCTCCCCAGCATCTTCCAGGCCCAGGGTCGCGGCGAACAGGTCGGTGTACGGCGTATAGCCGGCTGTTCCCTCGCCAGCCGGCTCGCTCGGCACATGCGCCTCCGGGCGCTCCATCTCTTCGGCCTCCTGTTGGATATCCTCGTTGGGCTCTTCCGTGGTTGTGACCACGTCGGGTGTGGGTGAGTCCCCTCCAAGGGGAACCCACAACGATGCGAGGATCGCAACCCCAACCACGACGGCCCCGAGTTCCCAACGCCCGGCCGCCAGGCGCCACAGCCGCCACGGACACCGCCGTACCTCGGAGGCAAGGAGGGTTGCCACACCTGCAGTCGGTTGATCCGAGAGGGCTTGCAGCGTTGCCAGGCGCTCACCCAGACCCACCGCACGGCCCAGCGCCAACAGCGCCCGCTCCTGTCGGGCCGGCCACAACCATCCCAGGGCGGCGCTCACACCTACCAGGGACCAGGTTACCGGTGGCAGATACCATCCTGTGAAACGAGAAGCAGCGGCAACAGCGCCGCAGCCAAGGCCCGCCGCTAGGGCGCCCCGGAAGGCCCTCTGGGCCCTGCTCCATCGCCTGGCGCGACGGAGGATGCTGTTCGTCGTGCCTTCCATACCATCACCCCCAAGCACAGGAAGGCCCACAACACTGGGAGCCCCCAGCCTACAGCGGCCCTGGCAGCCTCACCTTCCCAGGCTTCGGCCAGAGCGAGCAGGGGACTCAACGGGATCGGCGCCGACAGCGGAGCGAGCGTGACAGTTCCCAGCACCAGGTACTTGGCCACGAACCTTCGTTCATCCAAGTGTATCACAGCTGCCAAGCCCGCCCCAATGACCACCCAGCAGCCGAGCGTTACCACCAAGAACGCCACTGCAAGACCCCAGTTGCTCCAAGGCGCTGCCGTCCACGCCCTGTAGGCCACCAGAAAGGGCCCGGCCAGGGCGAGAGCCATTGCCCCCAAGCCTGCCAGATGGGCCACCCGGCGGGGCGGGGGGCGACGGGGGTAGGTCAGGCCACCCAGCTGTTCTCCCATCTGGAGGCCCAGCACTCCCAGGAGCAATGCCAGCGCATATAAGAACAGCCTGCCGCCATGTGTTGCTGCAAGGCTGCCCGGGTAGTCCCCGACCGTGGCCGGCACCGCAGTACCCGCTACGAACGCCAATCCCGTGAGGATGACGAACCGCTGGATCGGCCCCACCAGTCGCTCGGGAACAAACGCCTCAGGAATCCTGCGGCCAACGAAGAACACGCTTCACCTCCCGCGTGCCGACGTCTGTTGACACCTGGCGGAGAAAGCCAGGGTCGTTCTGCACATCCATATCCGTGGTTACGCGGGCCCATATTGGATCGTCGACGCCCACCTCCGGCTGCACTTCCTCCATATCTGCAATCGGCTGGCGCGGCCCAAACGACCACAGGATGCGGGGCTGCCCTTTGGTCAAGCTCACGTGCGTCCGCCATCCAGTCGCCCCCCAGGTCCACCGCAGGTCCCGCCCCGCCAGTGGGTCGTCCACCACCGGTCGGTCCACCCACAGACCATCCAACGTCACCTCGCGGTCCCTCCGTGAGAACAATGTGGACCACGCCAGCTCATACTCGGGCACCTCGGCGTGCTGTACAACCCATGTGTACAGGACTTGGTGTAGTGGCACAGAAGGCCAAACCGCACTAAACAGGGCCAACCCCGACGCAAGCAACGCCAGCACCGCCGGTGCCCACCGGCGGCGGCCTCGACCCCAGCGGCCTAGAAGCCATACCACCACCAAGACGTACCCTACTGCGCCAACCAAGTACCACCACCACAGCGAGCCGCCCAACGTGGCCTCGCCGAATGCATCTCGGAGCTCCTCGCTTGATGGATGCGTCACCGGCCCCGAGCCCCCGTGTTCCCCGGAGACCATGACCTGCCAACTGTCCAGGGCGCTTTGCAAGGGGGCGCTCATCGCCACTCCGTTGCCCACCTCGATCCCCGCCACTGCCGCATACAGAAGCGGATCGGCGGGCAAGTCATCCGGATGCAATACGACCGTGCCCGGTTCAACTGGCCGTGCCGGGCGCCCCACGTGCACCCTTACAGGGCCAGCCGCCAATGTGACCGGGACGTCCACTGCGGACAGTTCCTCTCTCTCCGACTCGAAACTTACGGTCAGCTCCTCGCCCCCGCGGCCCAGAGGCCAGGGAAGCACCAGCCGCGTCCGGCCACTGGGACCGAGCGCCAGAGGCTTTCTCATGCACCGGACACTTTCCCCCCGCCAATCGGAGCCGACGCGTTGGTAGACAACGAGGTCCCCCGAGATAGGCATGGTTCCCTCGTTGATAGCCTCCACCCACAGCGGGTTAACCTCACCGGCCACTGCGAGCCCGTCCCAGCCGAGCTCTACCTCCAGCCGGACCTGAGCGGTGCCCGTCAACGAGCAGAGTGCGAGGATCAGCAGGAGGGCTCTCATTGCGGCAGGCTATTCACCGCCTCCCACGCGTCCTGCGACAGGACGTCCGCGTACACCTGAGTGGTACGTATGGAGGCGTGTCCCAGCTGCTTTTGTACAAGCCGTAGGTTAAAGCGTGAGGAACGATAGAGCATGGACGCGTACGTATGGCGGCACGAATGGATGCTGAACCGCTCCGGAAGCCCTGCTTGGCAGGCCAAACGCTTGAACATAAGATACACGGCCTGGCGCGTAAGCTGCCCTCCCTGAGGCGAGGGAAATAAGTAGGCGTCTGGGTCCGTGCGCTCACCGATTGTGACCTTCCACTTCATGTATTCCTGGAGATGGTCCTGTAGTGCGCGACCGATGTCCACCCCGCGCTCACGGCCGCCTTTTCCGTTGCGTACTATGATCGCGCCGTGTCCGGGTTCCAGGAGCAGGTCGCCGGTGCGCAGAGCGGTGATCTCGGAGACCCTGAGTCCGGCATCCAAGGCGATGTGCATGATCATCCAGTCCCTTACGGGACCGGTTTTGCCACGCTTGCGAGCCTCAGTGGCTCCGCGGCGGGCGACGGTCTTCAGCTGGCGCACCTGCGCCATGGACATAAAGTCCTCTTGGGTCAGCTCCAGGGCCATGTTCCCCCCTTAGGACAGTTTACCAATGTGTCCACGACTTTAACAATAGAACAGCTGGTTGCTATGATGGCGTTGGGTAGGCGCTTTCCGCACGGGGTAACTTTACAAAAGGACGCTTTTGTAAAGTCGACCATCTCCATCACCCTATGGCGTACCTCTCGATGATCTTTGTCTCCTCGCCCTCGATCTCCGCCGATACGTCGATGTACTGCCCCAAGCCCGAGCGGTTGAGCTTCTCCTTGAACAGGGAGTCCAGCTGAAAGATACCCGCCGAGTTCGACATGCGCACGTGTATGTGTATCGGCTTTTCGGTTCCCTTCTTCACCTCGACCTTCTCGATCGCCAACGCCGACACGGAGTGGATGGTGGGCTCTCCCACTCGGAACGGGATGCGGGCCCGGCCTTTTTCCATGTCCAGCGCGTCGGCTACCTTGATGATCCCCGCCTCCACTGTCAGTGGTTCCGCCTCGCGGCGGTGTGAGTAGATAGCATGCATTGTCTCGATTGCGACCGCTGTGCGCAGCGGCTCCTCGTACACCCCCGCGAGGAGATCGTCCAAAAGCGGTGGTGCAAGCACCACAGACAAAAGCTCGTGTTCGGTACGATGTACCGCGTGACCTATGTCGTGCAGCGCTGACGCGAGGAACACCACCACCTCCGCGTCCTCGAATGAGCCGCCGTGATCCGCAATACCGGGCCGCACACCCGCCTCGCCGAGATACCGCAGGAGCTTCAAAGCCAGCCGAGTAATTATCCTAACGTGAACCGGCCCATGATCGTTGACCCGCATGCGGTTTATCGCCGTGATGTTGGACGCTGTCCACAGGGCACGCAGACGCGCACACTGGGCCACCTTCTCCTTAACCTGATCGAGCTTGCTGGCGGACATACTGGATCATGCCCTATCGCCAGTTCTCCCACCAGGGCGCGTGTCCCGAAGGGGCAACGGATTTGGCCTCCAGCGCTGCCACGCGTGCCTCCAGAGAGCGGACTTGCTCGGCAAGGTGTTGCACGAACACCGGCCACCCTGTGCTGCTGTGTGCGCTGTCCAGGGCCGGTTCGGTGTGGTTCGGTCCCGTGTAAGGCGCACCAGGGCGAAAGGCAGTGTCCTGGGTATCTTCATCGTAGCGTACAAGGGAGGCAGCATCCCTCAGCGTGTACCCGGTTTCGCACAAACCTTGTAGGGAACGAAGCAGTTCCAGCCCCGTTTCTGTGACTAGCAGCTGGTTATTCGGACCCCGTCGCAGGTGGCCGACGAGCTGGTCCCGCAGGGCTTGGAGGCGGTTGCGGACTTGATTCTCCGTCTGCAGGTTCAGGATCTCCACCAGCTGGGAAACCGTGTACACGGGTTGGCCTCCTTTGCTCCGGTTTATCTCAGACTAACCGGAGAGGGGCGAGGGGGCAAGTGGCGCTGGGAAGCGCCGGGGGGTAGCCTAACACGATGCGTATTCGACGGCTCGAGGAGAGGGTGGTGCGCCAGATCGCAGCCGGCGAAGTCGTGGAGCGGCCGGCCTCGTCAGCCAAGGAGCTGGTGGAAAACGCGCTCGATGCGGGTGCCACCTCGCTCGAGGTGGAGATAGCCGGAGGAGGGGCGAACAGGCTCTGCGTCGCGGACGACGGGCTGGGAATGACGCCCCAGGAGATGCACCTGGCCATAGAGCGCCACACTACCAGCAAGCTTGCCAGGGAGGAGGACCTTCGGCACGTGCGGACCCTGGGCTTTCGTGGTGAGGCATTGGCGGCAATCTGTGCGGTATCACGCGCCACAATCGTCTCCCGGCCCCCAGGGGAGGATGCGGCGCATAGGATTGTGGTGGAGGGAGGAGATGTGACGGAGGAGGCTCCTGCGGCCAGGGCCGCAGGGACGACGGTGGAGCTACGCGACCTGTTCTTCAACGTCCCCGCCCGCCGGAAGTTCCTGCAGGCCCCGTCCACCGAGTCCCGTCATACCCTAGGTGCGCTGCGAAGGCTGACCTTGGCCCGAGCGGACTTACGGTGCACCGTCGTTTCCGAGGGGAGGGAAGTCCTCTCTGTGGTGCCCGCTGGGGATCCCGCCGGGCGGGTGGCCCAGGTCTATGGCCCCGAGGTAGCACAGCGGCTCCTGCGGACAGAGATGGACGAAGAGGGGTTGTCCGTCGTTGCCTTGCTGGGGCCTCCCGAGATGGCCCGGGCCACGCGGGCGGACCAGCATCTGTTTCTCTGTGGGCGCCCGGTGCGACCCGGGCGCATGGGGGCGGCGGTGTACCAGTCTTACGGCCGCTATCTACCGCGGGGACGCCACCCCGTGTACTTCCTCTACTTGTATCTGGATCCCGAGCTCGTCGACGTGAACGTTCACCCACGCAAGGAGGAGGTGCGCTTCCGGGCTGAGGGTGCGGTGGCCGACTTCATCCGCAGGGCGGTTGCGGGCGCCCTGGGGGGGAAGTCCTTTGCCCCGGCAGGGCCGACTACGCCTGCGGCCCGGGGTGAGAGCACTGCTCAGGTGTGGGCGGCGGCGGACGCCGCGCAAGGCCCGGCAGCAAAACCTGCGCCGGAACTGGCACCGAAAGAGGGACCGCCGTGGCGGCTCCTGGGGCGTTTGCAGGCGGGGTACTTGGTGGTGGAGAGGCCGGAGGGGCTTGAGCTGGTCGATCAACACGCGGCGCACGAACGGGTGCTGTTCGAGAGGTTTGAGGGCAAGCAGGATGCGCCGGCTCAGTCCTTCCTTGTGCCGGTGCAGATCGATTTGCCCTTCGATCGCGCGCAGGCGCTGGAGCGGGCGATACCGCAGCTTTCGCGACTGGGTGTGATGGTGGAGCCCTTCGGCCGGAGTTCCTTTCGCCTGCGGGGTTGGCCGGCGCCGCTTGCCGAGCGGCAGGCCGCCTTGGGCTTCCGTGAGCCGCTGCTTGCCGCCGCGGAGCTATACCTCGCCGGTGGGGAGCCTCCACTGCGGGAGCTCTGGCGACAGGTGGCCTGCGGGGCGGCCGTCAAGGCCGGGGAGCACCTGGCGCCTGCGGAGCAGGAGGCCCTGGTGCAGGAGTGGAAAGCGTGCCGGGAGCCGGCCCGCTGCCCGCACGGCCGGCCGGTTGCGGTCTTCATCCCACGTGAGGAGCTGGACCGCCGGGTGGGCCGTTGAGTGTGTGTCTGTCAAGCGACCACCGTGAGGCCGCCCGGGATCAGCTGGACGGAGAGCTCCCGCACAGGGCGGGGAAGTAGCTCCCCGTCCATGTGCACAGGCACTGGGCGGTCGGTCTTGATGGTAATCCTCCGTGCGCGTTCTCTCCTCATGCGGGAGAGGCTCAGGTAGCTTCCGTCCCGGGTCTTGGGAAGCACCCACAGTCGTACTGCCCGCGGGTAGTCGCCAGTCAACGCGATATCCAACTGCCCGTCGTCCACCGCAGCCCCCGGCGCCAAGAAGAAGCCTCCTCCTGCGTAAGGACCATTCATCACAGTCACCGCGAGCTGCCGCCCGCTATGGGTCCACGTGTCGGCGGTGACCTCCACGCGAAACGCCCGGAAGCGAGCGATCTCCAGCAAAGCAGCTAGGTAGTAGCCTGGCTCGCCCTTCAGCCATCGGTTTTCCGTATAGTCGCGGGCAATCTGCCCGTCGATTCCCATACCCAAAGAGTTCAGGTAGTAGCGTTCGCCGGTCAGTCCTACATCGACTTGGCAGCACCTACCGCGGGCGAGAACCTTGGCCGCGCCAACCAGGTCCTTCGGGATACCGAGGATCCTGATATAATCGTTTCCTGAGCCCAAAGGGAGCACGCCCAGCGCGGTATCCGAACCCACAACACCCTGGGCCACCTCGTTGACCGTGCCGTCGCCTCCGGCGGCCACTACCAGCGGTGCACCGTCCTGCACGGCCCTCCGCGCCAGCTCCGCACCGTGGCCGGGCTTCAGTGTTCGCTCCACTGTGGTGGTGAAGCCCAACGCCTTCAGGATCTCCCGTAGCTCTCGCCCCCGGTGGCCGGCGTGTCCACGATCGGCCGCCGGGTTTAAAATCACGTGCGCCTTGGACATGGCCGCATTCTACACATAGTGGTGGCGCGGAGCAGCAACTCCCGAGCTCCTATAATCGGTCATGTTTGGCATGAGGCCGGTGGAGGGGCCGATTCAACCCCCAAGGTGGACGGTGCGAGGCCTGTTCGCCGAATCCGCCGTAGGGTGAACGGATGTGCGTATGAACGCTTTGGACTTGCAAACGGCCGAGCGAGCCTTGGCCTCCTGGAGGGAGAGCTTCCCCCGCCCACTGGTGGATCTGTCCTCGCTGCAGCGGTTCGACCCGTATGGTCTCTTGCTTTTGGTGCTGGAAGGCCGTCGATGTCTGGAGGCCGCGGGTCGGGTGCGTGTGCTTCTGCCGGAAAACGCCCAGGTGCGGGCGGCCCTGGCAAAGGCGGATCCGTTCGCCTTCCTGGAGGGCGCGGTGTGGTTAAACGGAGAGCTTCCCTCTCCCCGGGAAGGCACCCTCATGATCACGGCGCGGGCGGAGGAGGAAGCGGGAGTGCACAGCTTGGTAGATGAGCTGACAGGACGCCTGCACCGGAGGTTCCCGTTGGCCAGATCAAGCGTACGGATATTGTCTATGGCCATGCTCGAGCTTTTTCAGAACATCCCCCAGCACGCCAACCCGCGCGGCGCCCGACTGGATCCGTTTGGCCTGGGCGCCCTCCAAGAGCTCGCCGACCATATCCACCTGGTGGTGGCGGACAAGGGAGTAGGCCTCCTGGGGAGCCTCGCCCAGGGCGGACGTGGATGTAATCTGGACCACGCCAGCGCGCTGGAGGCCGCGCTGGTGGACGGTATGTCGCGCCTGGCGCATCCTGGACGGGGCGGCGCCCTGCGGCGCATCCGCGAGCTGGTGCTCCGGGAAGGCGGGGAGTTCTACGTGCGTTCAGGGCGGGGAGCCTTCCTGCAACGGGGGGTGGAATGGTCGGTGGGGGCGGTGCTTCCGTTCCCCGGAGTCCAGGTCTCGGTGCGCCTGCCCCGGGCCCTGTTCGAAGGATAGGAGGAGCACGTCCATGGAGCATATGAGCGTCAGGGAGTTCCCGTTGGCCCCCTACGGGCTGCG
Source organism: Candidatus Bipolaricaulota bacterium (assembly GCA_046483725.1). Lineage (GTDB taxonomy): Bacteria > Bipolaricaulota > Bipolaricaulia > Bipolaricaulales > Bipolaricaulaceae > T3SED10-47. The sequence goes on along the minus strand of JAWOCQ010000082.1, from coordinate 4,931 downwards.
CCTGGGCACCCGCCAAGAAGGCCTCCGCGTTCGAGGTGACCTAGTCCAGGCGCTCGAAGAACTGCCTGAGCGCGGGGTTTTGGTGGTGGACGTAAGCGGTTTGGAGGTGCTGAGTGGCTCCTTCGCCGATGAAGCGCTGGTAGAGGCCGTTGCGTGGTTGACGGAGCGAGGCGGGCCTGGGCGGTACCTGGTGGTGCGAGCTTCCGGGGCGGAGGAAGTGGAGGATCTGGGGGCGCGCCTCGGACAGCGCAAGCTGGCTCTTCTCGCCCTGCTCAGCGAGGGGCCGCGGGCATTGGGCCATCTTCCACCGTATCTTGCTCAGGCATTGGACTTGGTCCACCAGCAGGGCGCGATCACCAGTCAGGAACTGGCGTGTGAGCTTGGGGTGTCAGTGCAAGGGGCTGCGGTGCGGCTGGCGGCGCTGGCCAGGCTCCGGCTGGTGCACCCAGAGCCGGAGGCCAGGGCCATGGGTGGCCGGCAGAATCGGGCCGTGTCCTTGCTGCCCCAGCTCGCATCACCCCCAGCATAAACGGATTTCGGTTCCGTATGTACCCTCGAAACCACCGGGACGCCTCGGGTCCTGTTGCCTGCTGCGGTATAAGCAGCAGAGGGTGGTACATGGGGCAGTCGCGGATGTCCCGTTGACCCCATCTCGATAAACAACTACGCTTTATTGAGAGGAGGTAGCCGTGCTGCACCCCATGGACGACCCTGTGGACATGGAGGCCCTGTTTCCGGCCCGTGCCCCCTATCCCACACCCCTTCGGCTCCGGTGGCAGGGCCGCCCCTTCCCGGTTGAGGAAATCCACCTGGTCCACGAGCGCTGGGAAGGCAGCACGCGCCTCCTCTTCTACTCCGTAACCGCCCGGGGAAGCCTCTTGCGCCTGCGGTTTGACGGCACGAAGGGGCGCTGGTTCCTGGAGGGAGTGCAGTGGGAGGAGGGCACCCCGTGATCATCATGCACATCGACATGGACTCCTATTTTGCTTCGGTGGAGCAACAGGCAAACCCCGCCCTGCGGGGCCGGCCCATCGTGGTCTCCGGAAGACCAGATATTCACTCGGTGGTGGCCGCCGCCTCGCGGGAGGCCAAGGCCTATGGGATCCGGGCGGGCATGTCCACCTGGGAGGCCCGGAACCTCTGCCCACACCTCACCTTCGTCCCCGGCGAACCCGATAAGTATGCGACCATCACCCGCCGCTTTCTGGACGTGCTCGTCGACTACACCCCCATGGTGGAGGTGTACTCCATCGACGAGGTGTTTATGGACATCACCCAAGAGGCGGAGCGGCATGGAGGCCCGCCGGCCTTGGCGCGCAAAATCCAGCGGCGCCTCCGGGCCAAGCTGGGGGAGTGGATTACCTGCTCCATTGGCATTGCCCCCGGAAAGCTCCTGGCCAAGCTGGCCGTGGAGCAGGCCAAACCCGCTGGAGTGCACTGGATCCGTCCTCACGATGTCCCTCAGGTTCTTTCCCGCGCCCCGGTGGAGTCCGTGTGCGGCATCGGCCCCCGCATCGCCCGGCGCCTCTCCCACATGGGCATCTGGACCTTGGCCGACCTGGGCCGCTATCCGGAGGGGTACCTGCGGGCACGGTTCGGGGTGTACGGCACCATGCTGGCCCTATGGGGGCGGGGACTGGATCCAACCCCCCTGATCCCCTACTGGAGAGAGGAAGAAGTCAAGAGCGTCGGCCACTCCCACGCCGTCCCCAAGGCCCTGCGTGATCCGGGCGGGGCGCGCAGCGTGCTCCTCTACCTGTGCGAGCGTACCGGTCGCCGCCTGCGGGCCAAAGGGCTGGCCGGCCGAGTGGTACATCTGGACCTGCGTGACGCCGGCATGCGCCACCGGGGCGGCCAGCGCGCGCTGGAAGTCCCCACCAACGATGAAGAAACCATCTTCCAAACAGCGCTCGACCTGGCGCGCGACCACGGAGGGTTTCCCCAGGAGACCACCATGGTCGGGATACGGGTGGGATCGGTGATAGCCGCCAGGGAAGCGCCGCGCCCGTTGCTCCCCGAGCAGCGTCGCCGTGAGCAACTGGAGGTGGCCATGGACAACATTCGCGACCGCTATGGCGAAGGGGCGCTGTGGCGGGGCTCGGTGTACGCCTGCCGGATCCTCACCCAGGCCACCGGTGGCCTGGGGCGGCAAAAGGAGATCGCTCTCACGCGCCGAGCCGCCGATCTCTCCTGAATGACCGGACAGCAGGGGTTGTACATAGGCTCGGGGTTTGTCCTCGACGTCGGTCAGGGCTTCTCCGCCGCGGCTGAGCATGCACAGAGAGAGTCCTTATCTCGTGCAACAATGTCGGCACATGTTGTCTCTGTCTACGCTCTGCACTAGTATTCGGTATACCAGGTTTGAAGGGGGGTGACCACGATGCGAAGGCTAAGTGGCCTTAGGTGGGTGCTGCTCGCGCTTGTCGTGGTAGTTGCACTCATTGGTTTCACCGGCTGTGACGTCGACCTTGACAACGATGTGGAAGAGCCGCCAGCAAACTCGGCACCTGGCCTCCCGTAGGGCGGCTCAGTTTCCATGGCTGTACAGGCTGCAATGAAAGCGAACGGCACGGCGGCAAGGCCGCCTATTTTTTCGAAGGCGTAAGGAAAGCGGGGGGCTGAGCGCCTGTCATCAGCTCCCCCGCTCTCCGTTTGCCGAGCTTCGCAACGCTGCACAACCCTAAGCGAAGAGAGGTGCGGAAGGGCACACTGCTAGTTCGGTGTTTTCCAGGCTACAGCCCCGGGCCGTAGAAGCCTGGGGTGGTCTCCGGCGCGTACTTGCGGTGACATGGTGGGTATCCACGTCTACAATCCCCGGCCATGGGACCCTTCCGCGCGTACGGCCACCGACTGCGGCAGTTCGGCCGCAACGCGCGGCTGTACCTCGGCTACACGTTTCTGAGCGGGCTCGGCTTTGCCGTGTATCGGCTCTTCTTCAACCTCTATGTGCTCGCGCTGGGCTATGAACCAGCGTTTCTCGGTGTGCTGGTTGGCCTCCCGGCCCTTGTGGCCACCGTGTTTGCCGTCCCCGCCGGACTACTCGGCGATCGGTTCGGACACCGGAAGGTGTTGCTCTCTGCGCTGGGTCTTGTCGCGGCGTCCCTGATCGTGATCGTTGCCTTCCCCACCCGTGCCGCCTTGCTCGCCTTCGGGGTCGGGTTTGGGCTTAGTCGGACCCTCATAGATGTGGTCAACGCCCCGTTCATGGTCGCTCATAGCGGCGATGTGGAGAGGACTCATCTGTTCAGCGTGCAATTCTCGGCGCGCACCTTGTCCGGCTTCTTCGGTTCGCTCGTCGCTGGGGGGCTTCCCGCGCTGTTTGCAGTGCTGCTGCGGGTGGAAGGGGGCGATCCGGCTGTGTACCGGGGTACGCTGCTTGTGGGGGCGTTGATCTTCCTCGCCTCGGCCCTCCCTCTTCTGCGCCTGGACATCCAGCGCCCGAATTCCACTTCTCGTACTCGCTCCCCTAGGCCGCGGCTTCCTCTGGGAGAGGTGCTGCGGGCTTGCTGCCCCATGCTGCGCTTCGTCGCCCCCCATGTGGTGGTCGGACTGGGAGCTGGGGCGCTGATACCATTCCTGAACGTCTTCTTTAAGATGGAATTCGACGTTTCGGACAGCTTGCTGGGCGCGTTGTTTGCCGGGCAGTCGCTGTTCATCGGGGTGGCCACGTTGCTGGGCCCGGCCCTCGCCGAGCGCCTGGGAAAGATACGAGCCGTGGTGCTCACACAAGTGGTCTCCATCCCCTTCCTCATCACCCTGGGATTCTCCCCCCTCCTTGGTCCGGCCGTGGCGGGCTTTCTTATCCGCGCCGGCTTGATGAACCTGGGGAACCCCCTCTACTTCGCCTTCGTGATGGAGGAGGTGGAAGCCAAGCGCCGGGCCACGGCGAGCGCCCTTCTCATTATGAGCTGGCAGGGCAGCTGGGCGGTAAGCTCGTGGGCCAGCGGGCAGCTTCAGCAAGGCCCGGGGTTCGCGCCGATATTCGCGCTGACTTGCGTGGCGTATCTGGCTGCTTCGCTCGTCATGTACTTGTACTTCGTTCGGCGCGGTCAGGAAACGCATCGTTCAGCCACAAACAGCACCGAGGAGCCAGGCTCTTGTTAGCCGGCTCCCCGGCGCTACTTGGGGCAGGAGGTTGTGACGGTTTGGGCTCTCACGTACCGTTCAACCAATCGTATTTTGCCGCCAGTGTGTCAACAGTTGGTCCAGGGCGGATGGAGAGGAGGTGGAGGCCTGCCTCGCACCGCAGAGCAAGCGATTCCCTGGGGTCGAACTCTCGACTCCGGACTCGCCGATTGGCTATGCTGGCACGGCGATATGAAACGAAGGGAGGCCCAAAATGCAACTGCTAGTCTTGTACTACTCAGGGAGCGGAAACACAAAGCGGCTTGCCGAAGCAGTGGCCGAGGGAGCAGGGAAGGTTGAAGGGTTTGACGTGATGCTCCGGACGCCGGAGGACATAACCATGGAGGAGTTCAAGGACAGCCACGCCATCGTCGCCGGCTCGCCCGTGTACTTCGGCGGGCCCGCCGCCGAGCTGAAGAAGGTCTTCGACGATTTTCTCAAGGTACGAAAGTACATGGAAGGGAAGATCGGGGCGGCGTTTGCCGCCTCTGCCCACCACACGGGGGGCAAGGAGACAACCATGCTGGCGATCCTCCAGGCCATGCTGATCTACGGGATGATCGTGCTGGGAGACCCGTTGGAGGTCGGCGGGCACTACGGTGTAGCCTGCGCTGGCACTCCGGACGAACACACCTTGGAGGGGGCTCGCAAGCTGGGAGCACGTGTGGCCGAAACAGCGAACAAGCTCCTCAGCCAAGGCCATGCTTCCCGCTTCTAACTGTGTGCGCGGTTGGTTCATCGCTGGTGCTGATCGCTGAATATCGGTTCACCGACTATCTAAACATGGGGGGGCTTATTCAACCTGA
>JAWOCQ010000060.1:0-37609 GCA_046483725.1 Candidatus Bipolaricaulota bacterium | reverse complement strand
GGCCCAGGTGGAAGCCCGGCAGGTGTTTCTCCCACTGGCTGCGGCGCAAATCATCCTCGGTGCGGAGGCGGTGGATCGCCTCGTCGTGTCCTTGGAGGACTTGGAACTCACTGCTCAAGTGGCCGCCGCACTGCAGGGGTCGTTGGGGGCTGCCGGTCTCGGACTTGAGATTCGCACGTGGGACGAACTCTCGCCCTTCTACACACAGCTGAGCGGTTTTTTTGACATCCTGTTCGGCCTGCTAATCATGGCCGTGTTCGTGCTTGTGTTCTTCATCTTGCTGCAGGTGTTGACGTTGGCCTTTTCAGAGCGCATCCGCGAAGTGGGAACTCTGCGAGCTCTGGGCACAAAGCAGGGTCAGGTGATGCAGTTGTTCGTGGGCGAGGCCGCATGGCTGGGGCTTCTCGGAGGAGCTATCGGAGTTTCGGCGGGGGCGTTGTTGGCAGCAGCGTTTAACGCCGCTGCCATCCCTTGGCAGCCGCCTGGCTCCTTGGAACCGGTAACCTTGGCTGTACGCATCAGCTGGCCGGCCATCGTGGTACCGCTAGCTGTGAGCACGCTGTCTACGATCCTGTCGGCAGTCTTCCCGGCTTTCCAGGCGGGCCGGGTGTCCGTAGTCGAAGCGCTGCGGGTCAACTGAAGGAGACTGAATGGGTCCTAAAGTCGCATTGCGCAACGTACTCCGGAACCGCCGGCGCACTGCATTTAGTCTCGCCGTCATCGTCATCGGGGTGGCATTGCTGGCTTTCGTCCAAGGGTTTGTAGGCGAGGCGCTACAGTCAACCCAACGCTCTCTGGCCATGGTCAGTGGTGCAGTACAGATCGCGGACCCACAGGTGCTGGACGGACAGGGCAGCGGGCTGGATGCCTTGATCTCGCCTGACACGTTGTCCCAAGTGCTTTTCCGGCTGGATGAACGTCCCGAAGTGGAATCGGTTACGTGGGAGCTTGGCTTCTCTGGCTTGATCGGCGATCGCGAAGGTAGCACCCTGGGCGTCTTTAGAGGGGTCGTACCGGAGGACTGCATGGAGGCCTATGACTGTCTCGTCCTTGCCGGGCGGGTACTGGAGGAGGACGGGGCCCGGGAGATCGTTCTCTCCGAAGGCTTGGCCCGCAAGCTGGGAGCAGAGGTCGGAACACGGCTCAACCTAGCGACCAACAGCACCGCCGGGGCACTGAATGCGGCCACGGCTACGGTGGTCGGCATCGCCCGCTACGATGACGGGCAGTTTGGAGACCAACTGGCCTTCGTGCCGCTAGGCTTCGCCCAACGGCTGCTGCGGACCTCAGGAGTACAGCGCCTCATAATCCAGCTGGACGACATCGACTCCGCACGGACTGTGACATCAGAGCTGAACAGCGGATTCATCGATATGGGGCTTCCTTTGGAAGCTCGCTCCTGGCAGGAGCTGAACCCCACATACGAGTCCCTGGAAGTATTCTGGACTGCATTCTCTAGCTTTGTTGGCCTGGCGGTATTTGTGCTTGTTTTCTTCAGCGTCCTGGAAGTTCTTACCATGGCCTTCCTGGAACGCATTCGCGAGGTAGCTACGCTGCGCGCTTTGGGCACATCGCGGATCAGAGTGTTCGGCGACTTGGTGCTGGAAGGTGCTATCGTTGGCTTGATGGGCGGAGTCCTGGGTGTGCTTGTGGCAGGAGTCTTGGGAGCGTTGTTCAACGCCCTCGGGATCTCCTGGACTCCTCCGGGGGCGTTAATGCCCCAGCCGATCCGTGTGCAGCTTGCAGCTGGCGTGTTCGTTATTCCGTTTATCACGGCACTGTTGGCTACGATCATCAGCAGTTTATACCCGGCCTCGCGCAACGCGCGGATCACCGTTGCCGAAGCCCTGCGCAGCATATAAGGGGAGGTGCAAGTATGAGGATGATTTCGACAATAGCAGTTGCGACGTTGGTACTGTCCGTAGTAGGAAGTGCCGCGGCATTGGACACTCCTTCGGACGAGGAACTCCTGCGGTCGATGGACGGGGCGCGTTTCTTGAGCTCAGCGTCCACCACGCTGGACGTGGAGGTCATGGCGGAAACCCCTGATGAGGTGAGCACATCACGCCTGAAGCTCATGCTGCGGGAAGAAGATGATGAAAGCTATGTCAGAATAGAATTCCAGAGCCCCGAGGAGCTTGCAGGCCAGGTGTTCTTGAGCGTTCCCAGTGGGACCTACTTCTGGCAACCGGAACTGTTCGAGCCCATTCGCACTTCGGCGACCCAAGTGGCGTTTGGCGATGCCCCAGTGGCCCAGATAAGCGGTGTGCGATTTGAGGGCAATTACAGCGTGGAGTCACGCTCGGTAGTGGATAATAGCGCCCTGTGGAAGCTGGAACTCGATGCATTGCGGCCGGACGTCGCGTTCCAATCTTTGGCTGTTTTCGTCGATCCCGAATCCCTGCACCCGCAGGAGCTACTCCTTTATTCTGCAACTGATGCACTCTTATACACCGTGATCGTCGAGTCATACGAGGAACTGGAAGGTGACCTTTACGCCCAAAGCCAGCTTGTGGAAAACGCCCTTATCGAGGGGAACACAACTCGCCTGACTATTCTGGAGGCCCGCATCGAGGAGCTTCCCAGGGAACTGTTTGACCCCGATGAGTTGGGAGATGACGATCTCTGAGGGCGACAGTTCATGTGTTGCAGAAAGCAGGGCACTGGGCCGTTTACTGCTTAGTCTTTTCGGCGAACGACTATACGACCAGCCTCTCCGTCCTCGGCGAGCTTGTGCTCAAGCCAGGTGAGTGCTTCAGCGCGGCCCTCGAGATGCCCCACAAAGAACGCTGTCAGATAGGCATGAGCGCTGAGGCGTATCTCCTCGGAAGGGGCGGAGCCCTGGACGCACACTAGGCAGGCAAATCCACAGCCTGGATCATCAAGGTACTGCATGTGGCCAGCGTCCAACTGAGTGATCTCAATCGCATTCCCCGATGCAGCCTCGAAGAAGCGTTGGTAGTTGCGGTCTTCAGGCGCGCATGCCTGTCCGAAGCGCACCTCTCCCCCCAATTCCGCCCCAATAAGCAGTATGGGGACACGCAGCTCTGCCATTCTTCCGGGAACGACAGCAGGGAATCTATCATCATCGCCGCCCCCCGGACCTCCGCCATCCACCGGATCGATCCCCGCCACTGCCACCGGAGAAGCTGATTGTGTGGCCACCATGAAGCTTAGCTTCCCCCCCAGAGAGTGTCCCGCCAAACCTAAACGTGAGGCGTCAACTAGTCCCGATAGCGAACCACCGTCGGCTTCCCGCGCCAGATGATCAACCACCAGCTGTAATTGCACTGCCAGACGTCCATGATCCGCATCCAACAGGGTCATCCGATACGTGGGCAGGGCGACCGCCAGGCCGTTTGACGCCAAGTGCAGGCCGTAAGATTGGTAGTCACTCCCTTCTAGCAGAAATCCGTGGCTGAACACGACCAATGGCGCGGCACCAGCATCAGCTTTCACGGGAAGAGCCAGGATTATCTTAAGCGGACGACGCTCCCCCGGCACCGTCAGGCTCTCCTCCCGAAGTTCCACCTCCCACGGACCGGGCTGGCTGTAGTCTGACCCCTGGGTAACACTGGGCAGCGTAGCAATAAACAAACTGAGCACCAAAACCCCACCGATCGGACTAACCCCCCGGCTCAGACCAAGCATGTCCCAGTATAGCGTGGCTCGGGATCGCGAATCCATGGCTCCGTTCCAGACACTCAGTAGCACAGTTCGTTGAGCGTCGGTCAGAGACCGGTCCCGAAACCAGTTGGGGGTCATGAGTCTTACTGGGAAGCTGTTGCAGCCGCCCAGCTGTGATCGTGATCTCCACTCACCCACAGGTCAGCGCTATCCTCTTTTCTTTTTTGCCCCACTTCGGTTTGGGGAAGACTGCGGACTAGGATGCGCGCCTGGAAATCTGTATCTCTTGCTCTGGGAGTCTTGACCCTCGATCAGGCGACCAAGGGGGCCGCGGGGGCCCTCCTGTCACCAGGAGAATCTGTTTCGGTCCTGGGAGATATTCTACGTTTAACTATGGTCTACAACACCGGCGGGGCGTTCGGGCTCTTGCCGGGGCACACGACGATGTTGCTGGGGCTTTCCGCCACCATGGTTCTGGCCGCTGGTTGGGCGCTTTTCAGCGGGAAACCCTGGTGGGCGCCCCGGCCGGGGGTGGCTTTGCTGTGGGCGGGGACTGCGGGGAATCTCATCGACCGGATCCGGTGGGGCTACGTTCTCGACTTCGTGCAGGTACCCTACTGGCCCGTGTTCAATGTAGCCGACAGTGCCATCCTGATCGGCGCCGCGTTAATCACTTGGGGACTCTTAAGGAGGGCCAACTGAAACCCATGTTCATCGTGTTAGAGGGGCCGGACGCGTCGGGCAAGAGCACCCAGCTGGAGCTCCTGGCACATGCATTGGCGGAGAGGGGGATCTCCCCGGTGACCACCCGCGAACCTGGAGACACGGACACTGGAGCAGCGCTTCGCCGGCTGCTGCTATCGCCCTGCAGCAAGCTAAGGCCGCTAACGGAGCTTCTCCTCATGGTCGCCGACCGCCACGAGCACGTGGAGGAAGTGATCCGGCCTGCGCTTGCGCAAGGGCGCTGGGTCATCTGCTCCCGTTATGCCCTGTCCAGCGTGGTCTACCAAGGCATTGCTCGAGGACTGGGCGCAGAGCTGGCTCATGAGCTGAACCGTCATGCCACCGGCGGGTTGGAGTCAGATCACACGTTTCTACTGGATCTGCCCCCCGAGATCGCCTACGAGCGTACCGGCCGGCGTGATCGGTTTGAGGAAGAGGGCCTGGCGTTCTTCGCCAAGGTTCGCGAAGCATACCTCACACTGCTGGAAACGCAGCCTGGAGCTCATGTTATCGATGCCACCCTGCCCCCCGAACAAGTGTGTCAAAACATCCTGGCCCGTCTGCCGCTCCCCTGATATGATCCTTCTGAGTCTACAAAGAGGGGGAAGCTTGCGATGGCCGGGGGACGGGATCCCGAGGAGGCTCTGGTGAGTGCTAGGAGGGGAGATGGAGATTGTCTGTGCCCGTGAAGACTTAATATTCGGTGTAAGAGCAGTGGGACATGCACTGGCCGCCCGTAGTTCCATGCCCATACTGGGAGGGATACATCTGCAAGCCCGGGCAAACGGCTTGGAGCTGGGGGCCACCGATCTCGAGCGTTCAATCCGTTGTCAGGTTCCGGCAAAGGTCTCCTCCGAGGGCACTGTGGTGTGTCCCGGGCAGGTGTTGACACAGCTGTCCACCCGGCTGCCGGAGGATGCAGAGATAACTCTGACCGAGTCGGACGGCCAGGTGCGCCTGCGTTGCGGAGAGGCGGACTTCGAACTGCTCTCCTTCCCCGCAGACGAGTTCCCACAGCTTCCCCGCCCCCCGGAGACGCCCCGCTGCCGTATCCCTCGAGACCGCCTCATGCAAGCCATTACGCAGACCTCCTTTGCCGCCCTGAAGGCCTCCGAGACGACACGCCTCGCCCTCACCGGGGTAGATCTCCTGTTCTCAGAAGAGGGGCTAAAACTGGCCGCCACCAACGGATACCGCCTGGCGGTGAAACAAGTAACCGCCTCTGATCTGCCTGAGGGGTACGAGGGATCGTTCCTCATCGATGCGCAGAGCCTGGGCGATCTGCAGCGGGTTTTGAGCCACGTCGGGGCCGAAGAGGTGGTGCTCTACGAGGACCAAGCGCAGCTCCATTTCGAGGCCGGGCCTGTCCTGTTCTCCAGCCGCTTAGTACAGGAACAGTTCCCCGATTTCCAACGGGTGATCCCCAACGACTCCGACCTAGGCCTCTTCCTCCCCAGGGAGCCATTGTTGGAAACCCTGCGGCGCATAGAGATCACAGCGGCCGAGGAATCGGGGGCGGTCAATCTCAAGATTACCGAAAAGGAGTCCGCGGTGGAGCTCTCCTCCGCCTCCAAGCAAAAAGGTGCGGGGAAGGAGCGGGTTCGCTTGTCAAAGCCCGCGGAGAAGAGCCTGGAGATTGCGTTTAGAGCGGAGTACCTCATCGATGCGCTGCGCCGCATGAGTTCAGAACAAGTTGCCCTGTGGCTCTCGGCTTCCGACCGTGCGGGCCTCCTGGAGCCTTCCGGGGAGATCGCCCCCGGTGACGAGGGGTTTATCTACGTGTGCATGCCCGTCAGGCTGATTTGAGCGCTGCCCGAGCATGTTCCAACGCGTCCCGCACCGCCTGAGGCAGAGCCGCTGCGTCGGGGCCGCCCCCTTGGGCAAACGTGGGACGCCCTCCGCCTTTGCCCCCCACCGCCTGTGCGGCAACGCGCACGAGGTCCCCAGCGGAGATCTGTGGCGCATCGGCCACCTTGGCCACCAGGACAGCGCGCTCGTCAGTTTCTGTCCCCAGGAGAACCGCGCAGCGCTCCAGTCGGGCAGCCAAGGCATCGACGAGCATCTTGGCCCGCTCCGGCCCACCCTCCACTACAGCACCCAACAGGCGCACCCCGTCTATTTCCTCGGCGCGGCGGCTCAGCTGTTCGGCATCCATAGCAGTGAGCTTTTCCTCCAAAGCCGCGGCCCGCCGCCGGGCGACTCTGAGCTCCTCCAATGCCCGGTCCACTCCGGATTCCACTTCTCCCTCGGGAACACCCAACAGACCGGCCATGCGCCTTTGCTCCTCCCTAAGAGAAGCAAAATGCTCCCGCGCCTTCTCGCCTACCAGCGCGCGGATTCGCCTGGTACCAGAGCCCACGGCCTCCTCGCCCAGGATGACCAGTGCCCCGATCTCCCCTGTCCTCCGCACGTGGGTCCCTCCACACAGCTCACAAGAGACGCCGGGCACTTCCACCACCCGTACTTGCTCCCTACCGCGGTATTCCTCCTCGAAGTGAGCCATGGCGCCCGCGGCGACCGCCTCCTCCAGTGACATCCGGCGTATTCGCAGCTCCAGGTCGCCGAGCACGGCAGCGAACGCCCTCTGTTCCACCTGCGCACGCTCTTCGTCGGACAAAGAGGCGAAGTGAGTGAAGTCAAACCGCACCTCCTCGGGGCCGACCCAGGAACCGGCTTGGATGGCGTGCTCCCCAACAGTCTCTCTCAGGGCGGCATGAAGAAGGTGTGTTGACGTGTGGGCCCGCTCGATGGCCCGACGGCGCGCCCCGTCCACCTGAAGCCGACACCTGTCCCCCTGCCGGAACTCGCCCTCGAGGACCCGTGCGATGTGAACTGTCCCCTGCGGAGTCTGTTGTACGTCGCGGACTTCGGCCCGGGCCATCCGTGAAAGGTTCACCACCCAACCGGTGTCGGCCACCTGCCCTCCCGCCTCCGCGTAGAAGGGCGCCTCAGGAAACGCAAGCCGCCAGTCCCCCTCCTCTGCCCGCTGCTGCGCCGCCCCCTCGGTGTCGGTGATCAGCACCAGCTCAGCCTCCATCTCCAGGCAGTCGTAGCCCACGAACTTGGTCTCCCTAATTACCTCAGCAGTTTCCTTGACCGAAATGCCCTCTTCTGACTGGACAGCCTGTCTTGAGCGAGCCCGCTGTCGTTCCATTTCCTGCTCGAAGCCCGCGCGGTCCACGCTTATGCCTGCCTCGCCGGCGATCTCCTCGGTCAACTCCACCGGGAAGCCGTATGTATCATAGAGCTCGAACACCACCCTCCCCGGGAGCTGAGCGCCCTCGTTGAGCCCCTCCATCGCCTGGCGAAGCTGGGCCTCACCGGTGCGCAGCGTGCGCCGAAAGGCCTGCTCCTCCCACGAGATAACCTGCTCGGCCAGGGAACGTCGCTCAACGATCTCCGGGTAGACTTCGCCTAGCGACTCGACCACGGGCGGAACGAGCTTCGCCAGCGCTCCCGCAGGCAGCGACAGGCGATCGGCCGCCCGCACAGTCCGGCGGAGAATACGACGCAGGACGTACCCCTGGGCCTCGTTTGCCGGAAGCACACCATCGGCCACCAGAAAAACCAGGGCCCTGATGTGGTCGGCAATCACATTGCGCGGGATCTGCTTGTCTCCCTGGCAGCGGCCGCCGGCCAGCTCTTCCACCGCCCGGACCACCGGCGCAAAAAGGTCGGTGTCGAAATCGCTCATCACACCTTGCAACACAGCCACGGTACGCTCCAACCCCATGCCGGTGTCGATGTTCTTGCGGTCGAGTTCTAACAGCTTACCGTCGGGCTGGGCATCGAACTGGATGAACACCAAATTCCATATCTCGCTGAATCTTGGGCAGTCACAGGCCGGCCCGGCGCAGTCAGACCCGCAGGCAAGCTCTTCTCCCCAGTCCCAGAAAACCTCGGTGTCCGGGCCACACGGTCCACGATCCCCCACCGGCCCCCACCAGTTATCCTCTTTGCCCAGGCGGACCAGCCGCTCAGGGGGTATGCCCACGACGTCAACCCAGATGTCTTCCGCCTCCTTGTCCTCTTCGTATACCGACACCCACAGGCGCTCGGGGTTCAGACCGAGCTCGCGCGTGAGGAACTCCCAGGCCAGCGTAATGGCTCCTTCCTTGAAGTAGTCCCCAAAGGAGAAGTTACCCAGCATCTCGAAAAACGTATGGTGATAGGCTGTCGTACCCACTCGTTCTATGTCGTTCGTGCGGATGCACTTCTGACAGGTCGTTGCCCGTGAATAGCGCGGGTGAACCTTCCCCCAGAATATGTCCTTAAACTGCACCATGCCCGCCGACGTAAACAACAACGTCGGGTCGTCCGGAAGAAGGCTGGAGGAAGGCATAACCTGATGGCCTTGCCTCCTGAAATACTCCAAGTACATCCTGCGCAACGTATGCCCGTCCATGCAAGGATTGTAGCGATGAACGCCGCGGACTGCAGCCGACCCAGCAATTGGCTGTATCATTGCTCGAGGCACCACTGGGGGCCAGAGCCTGTTCGATGGGTCAACTCCAGGGGTATTGCAGGCTACAATTACCGGTGGGGCCACCATCTTCCTCTCCCCCCGACAGCTTGGTTCGTGTGCGGTTGAGGACAATCTAGAATATGGTCTTTCCCAAGTCAGTCCGTTATAGTTAGCCATCCTCGCCAGCAAGGGGGAGTGCTGAGGTGGGCAGCCTTCTGAAGTACATCTTGCAGCGATTTCTGCTCACGGTGCCGATGGTGCTTATCCTCATCACTCTCGTGTTTCTGGTTCTCCGCCTCATGCCTGGTGACCCAGTTCTATCCATGCTGGGCGGGCGCAATATCTCTGCGGAGCTAATAGAGCAGAAGCGCCAGGATTGGGGGTTGGATAAGCCGCTACACATCCAATACGGGGATTACATCCTGGGTATCCTTCATGGAGATTTCGGGCGATCAACTCGTACTGGGCAGCCGGTGTTGAAGGAGTTGTTCAGCCGTCTGCCAGCCACTTTGGAGCTCGCCTTCTGGGGCATGCTGTTCGCTGGGATCCTTGGCCTGCCCACCGGCATCCTTGCCGCCATCAAGGCAGATAGGACCGTCGACCACACTGTGCGCCTTTTCCACATCGGATCCTTCGCTCTGCCGATCTTCTGGGTGGGCTTGATGCTGCAGATGGTCTTCGCCGTGAGATTAGGGTGGCTACCGGTGGCTCAGAGGCTTTCTGGACGGCTGGCGTTCGTGTTCACAGATACAACCGGCTTCTATCTCGTGGATGCCATCATCACCGGAAACACAACCCTGATCCTGGATGTGGCAAAGCACCTGGTCCTGCCCGCCGTAACCTTGGGTATTGCCCAGGCAGGCCTGTTGGGCAGAATCACCCGGGCCTCCATGTTGGAGGTTCTGGATACCGATTACGTAACCACAGCCCGCTCTAAGGGAATTGCAGAAAGAATGGTGGTGTTAAGACATGCGCTGCGCAATGCTTTTATCCCGATCGTCACCGTCTTTGGGCTGCAGTTCGCCATCCTCATGGGAGGTGCCGTGCTCACCGAGACAGTGTTCTCCTGGCCGGGCATCGCCAGCTTCTTGGTCCAGAGCATCGATGCTCGCGACTGGTGGGCAATCCAAGGCACAGTCGCCTTCATCGGCATCTTCATCGCTACAATAAACCTGGTCGTTGACCTCCTCTACTCACTAATTGACCCCAGGGTGCGATACTGATGACCAGGGCCCTTGTGCGGTGGCTCCTTGGACGGCTGAAACATCAAACGTTGCTCAAGATAGGACTGGGTATCGTGGCGGGATTCATCCTGATGACCGTAATATGTAAAGGGTTCGGGGTTACTCCCTATGACCCATCTAAGGGCTTTGCCAACATCCCCAGATTGGCTCAACCTTCTGCACGCCACTGGATGGGCACCGACCACCTCCAGCGGGACTTCTTCAGTCGGATAGTCGCCGGCGGCTGGGCTGCACTGGTGGTTGCCTTCAGTTCCATTACCATTTCGCTTTCCCTCGGCTCGCTGATCGGTTGGATATCAGGGTTTATCGGGGGGTGGCTAGACCGTGGACTCTCCCTAACGATGGACGCCATCTACTCATTTCCTTCCATGATCTTAGCCATCGCGCTAGTGGCTGTCATGCAGCCCGGGCTGGTACCAATGATCGTGGCCATCGCCGTTGTCTACATCCCTACATATTTCCGTATCACCAGGGCCGAGGTACTGCGGGTCCGGGAGCAAGTCTTCGTCGAGGCGGCCCGGGCAGTAGGGGTGCCCGAGTCGCGAACGCTATTCCGGCATATCGCGCCCAACACAGTCAATGCCATCATGGCCATATCCTCATTCAACATCGCCGACGCCATCCTCACCGTGGCAGCGCTGTCTTTCCTTGGCTTTGGCCTAGATCCCACGCTCCCGGACTGGGGACGCGACATCCGGAACGGTCAGAAGTACCTTCTCTCGGGCAGCTGGTGGATGATTACCTTCCCCGGACTCATGATTCTAACCCTCTCGCTTGGATTTGGCATGGTCGGGGAAGGAGTATCAGACCTTCTGAACCCTACACGGCGACGGAGGAAAGTGGTATAGTGTTTCTTGGGGAAGGAGGTGATGGCTAAGGAGAGGATTCCAGGAAGGGTATAGCTTGATTCGACCATCTGGGAGGTGGAGCTAATGCGAAGGGTTTTTGCGCTTGTAGTGGTTGTATTGATGTTGGCTCCTTTGGTCGGTGTAGCCCAAGAGGATATACTCATCATTGGTACCACCGATCGCGTCACCGAGCTGTCTTTCGCCAACTCCTATGACTTTTGGACGTGGCATGTCTTGCGCAACACCGCTGAGGGACTCGTAGGGCTGGAACCGAGAACCCATGAGATCGTCCCAGCCATCGCCGAGTCGTGGGAGATCTCTGAGGACGGGCTCGTTTATACGTTCTACATCCGTCCAGGTGTCACATTTTGGGATGGGGAAACCTGCGATGCCCATGCGGTGAAGTGGTCTTTGGACCGCACAATGGAGTTGGACGGTCCCACGGGAGGAGTGGGCCTGATCAAGCCCATCATCAACGAGATCGAAGTCATCGATGACCTCACCGTCCAGATCACCCTTAACTACCCCGACTCCACGTTCCTCATCCGGATGACCAACAATCTTGCTCCCTCCCTTATCTACTCCCCGGAGTCTACGCCCGAGGACGAATTCGCCAGGGGGCAATTCGCCGCGACTGGGCCCTACAAGCTGGTGGAGTATAAGGCCGACGAGAGGATTGTATATGAGGCCTACGAAGGCTATTGGGGTGATACACCCAAGACCGAGCGCATTGTCGAGGTAATGTATGCCGACATGTCCGCGCTGCGTGCAGCGATTGAGTCCGGGGACATCGACATTGCCTTCCGGACCCTAGGGCCTGAGGACATCCTGGACATGGAGGACAATCCAAGCGTAGAGGTTAAGATCTACGAACCAAGCCCGGGTGTCCGTTACCTGCTGTTCAACGTCACACAACCGCCGGTGGACAACGTGCTTGTACGCCAGGCCATCACCTACGCAGTTGACCGTGAGGCACTCTGCAGCAGGGTTTTCGCTGACATCACTACCCCCATTTACTCCATGGTTCCCGATGCCCTCCCCCCTGCCAATAGCTCAGTCGACGCGTTCCCCAAGAGGGACTGTGATAAGGCACGCGAGCTCCTTAGCCTGGCTGGCTACTCGGAGGACAACCCCCTCGAGCTAAACCTATGGTGGACTCCTAAACACTATGGCACCACCGAGGCAGATGTTGCCGCGGTGCTCAAGGATAGCATTGAGGATTGCTTGCCGGCCAGGGTATCGCTGGAGTCCTTGGAGTGGGGCGCATATGTTGAGCGGATGTCCGAAGGCGGGTTCGACATGTTCCTGCTCGGATGGCACCCCGACTATCTCGAGGCGTCCAACTTCCTGGCACCCTGGACCACCGAGAGCCCGGAGGGTATGGGCACATACTTCAACCACCACCCCAACTACGACGCCTACAAGCACATCTTGGAGGTCGCCGCCGCCACTGTGGATGAAGTGCAGCGGGCCAAGCTGTACCAGGCCGTCCAGATGCTGTCGGCCTATGATGTGCCGTGGATCCCGCTTTGGTCGATGACTGACGAGATGGTGGTCGTGACCTTGCCCGGCGTGGAAGGGGCCTTCCTCGACCTCACCATGGACCTGCGCCTGTCTCTCCTAGAGAGGAAGTAGGAGTTCGGCACAGAAATTGAGACGTTTGGGGCCGACCGTACGGTCGGCCCCTTTTCTGTGCTTTCAGCAAGAGCGTTACCCAGAGGTGGGAGTCCCTTGGCGAAGGTAATTGCGCCTACCGCCATCCGGAGGCAGGGGGCCGTCGCAAGGCGGGAGGTGTGGGAAGCCGGAAGAACTCACAGACTGTCTCGGCACATCGGCCGGGGCCTGTTCCATGGGGCGGAGCGTACCTCGGCAAGAGGTGGAGGAAGGCTCCACGGGACAGGTTTCCTTGGCCGCCGCTTGGCCCCGCGGGTACACTGGACCCACGGGTTAGGTGATGAGATGAACGCCATTCAAGACATTTGGGCTCGGGAGATACTGGACTCGCGGGGAACTCCCACTGTAGAGGCGGAAGTAATGCTGGAGGACGGGACCCTATCGCGGGCGGCAGTACCCTCCGGGGCATCCACCGGGGTTCACGAGGCGGTGGAACTGCGTGATGGCGGGGACCGTTACGCAGGCAAGGGCGTGCTTCAAGCGGTACGCAACATAAACGAGAGCATCGCGCCCGAGGTCGTGGGACTGGACGCCCTGTGGCAGGAAGAAGTTGACGACCTCCTCCGTGAACTCGATGGCACCCCCAACAAGTCCCGCCTAGGAGCAAACTCCATCCTCGCAGTCTCCTTGGGAGTGGCTAAGGCTGCAGCCCAGTACCTGAACGTACCCCTGTTCAAGTACCTGTCCGGCGCAGGCACAGGTCGCATGCCGATCCCGATGATGAACGTGCTCAACGGCGGGGCCCATGCCGATAACGAACTTGCAATCCAGGAATTCATGCTCGTTCCGCACGGAGCGGAGAGCTTTTCCGAAGCCCTGCAGCGAGGGGCAGAGACCTTCCACACCCTGAAGAAGCTGTTGAAGTCGGCCGGGCATTCGGTCGCCGTGGGGGACGAGGGAGGCTTCGCACCACGCCTGGGATCTGATCAGGAGGCAATCGAGTTCTTGGTGCGCGCCATCGAAGAGGCAGGGTACACCCCGGGCGAGAATGTGGCCCTTGCCTTGGACTGCGCAGCAACGAGCTTCTACGATAACGACAGCGGCAAGTACACGATGCTCGGGGAGGAGCACGGGGCGGACGGCCTAGTCGAGCTCTACGAGAGCTGGCTAAGTCGTTATCCGATCCTGTCCATCGAAGATGGCCTCGCTGAGGAAGACTGGGACGGCTGGGAGCTGATGACCCGTCGTATTGGCGACCGGGTCCAAGTCGTAGGCGACGACCTGTTCGTCACCAATGTGGAGCTTCTAAAGAAGGGCGTGGCGCAGGGTTGCGCGAACTCCATACTGATCAAGCTGAACCAGATCGGTACGGTCAGCGAAACGCTTGCAGCGATGGACCTCGCGGCCCGTTCGGGATGGACATGTGTGGTTTCCCACCGCTCAGGAGAGACAGAGGACGTATCCATCGCTCACCTGGCGGTGGGCACGGCGTGCGGTCAGATCAAGACCGGATCTCTGTCCCGCTCGGAGCGTGTGGCCAAATACAACGAGCTTCTGAGGATTGAAGAGATTTATGAACCGCCTATGGCGAGGTGGCCGAAGACCGGATCGGCGTAACCCCAGCGTTCGCATAACAGCCGTAGTGCTGGGCGTGCTGGTGGTCGGCGCGTTGGGTTGGCTATACGGCAGCAAGCTGGCGGAGTTGATAAGCGTTTCAG
Source organism: Candidatus Bipolaricaulota bacterium (assembly GCA_046483725.1). Classification (GTDB taxonomy): domain Bacteria; phylum Bipolaricaulota; class Bipolaricaulia; order Bipolaricaulales; family Bipolaricaulaceae; genus T3SED10-47. The sequence continues at coordinate 23,370 of JAWOCQ010000060.1, read as the reverse complement.
CTGAAGTCGCAGCCCTACAGGAGAAGGAGGCAGAGCTCCTGCGCCAGCGCGCGGCGCTGCGAGATCGCCTGGAATCCGCGGACGATCCCGCAGTGGTGGAAGCCGAAGCCCGCCGCCGACTGGGCTGGGGTTACGAGGATGAAGAATTGGTGATCCTCTTGGAGGATTGAGAATGGGGTTTGTCCACCTGCACGTACACTCCGAATACTCGCTCCTGGACTCCACTTGTCGCGTAGCAGACCTGGCCCGGCGAGCGGCGGAATTGGGAATGCCCGCTGTAGCACTGACCGACCACGGTGTGGCGTCCGGCTTGGTGAAGCTGGCCACCGCCTGCCACAACCAAGGCGTCAAGCCTATCTTGGGCTGCGAACTCTATGTAGCAAAGGGGAGTCGCCACGAGCGCAGCGGAGGGTCGGGCGAGGACGCGTATCACCACCTGGTGGTGCTGGCTGCCGACCGGACCGGGTGGCGAAACCTTATGACCCTGGTCAACAGGGGGCACATCGAAGGCTTTTACTACAAACCAAGGATCGATCTGGAACTCCTGGAGAAGCACTCTGAGGGCCTTATAGCGCTATCCGGCTGCGAGTCCGGCCAGGTGCAACGTCGCCTTCGCTCCAGCGTGGACAAGGCCGCCCAGGCGGCAGGGAAGCTGGCAGAGATCTTTCCAGGCCGTTTCTATCTCGAACTCCAAGATCACGGCTTGGAACGCAACCGCCAGCTGATCAGGGGAGGATTGGAGCTGGCCAAACGGTTAAACCTGCCCTATGTGGCCACCTCTGATGTCCACTATCTCGACCCCCAGGACGCGGACGCCCATCAAGTCCTGATCAACATCCAGGGCGGAAAGCGCGTGGACGAGGAAACCGCCCGCTCCCTGGACGGTGACGGATACCACTTCCTTACGGAAAAAGAGATGCGAGAGAGGTTCAGCGAAATCCCCGATGCAGTGGACCGCACCCTGGAGGTAGCCGATCGCATCGAGCTCGAACTGGACTTGGGAGCCAGGTGGTTACCTCGCTTCCCCGTGCCCGAGGACCATCCTCATGCCCAGAGCTATCTGGAAAAGAGAGCACGGGAAGGTGCGCAACACAAGTTCGGTGAGCCCCTGCCTGGCCAGGTGCAAGAGCGCCTGGAGTACGAGTTATCGGTGATCGGACGCAAAGAGCTTGCCGCGTATTTCCTCATCGTAGCCGACTTCGTGGACTACGCTCTGCAAAACAACATCCCCGTAGGCCCCGGGCGCGGTTCGGCGGCAGGTTCGCTGGTGGCCTACGTCCTGGGAATCACCAAGGTCGATCCGCTGGAGTACAACATCCTGTTTGAGCGCTTCCTAAACCCTGATCGGGTAAGCCTTCCGGATATCGACATCGACTTCTGCATCAGGGGGCGGGATGAGGTCATCCGTTACGCGGCTGACAAGTACGGCCACGACCACGTTGCTCAGATTGGGACCTTTGACCGACTGGCCTCCCGCTCGGTGCTCCGGGATGTATCGCGGGTACTGGGAATTCCCTACGAGACGGCGGATCGAATCGCGAAGCTGGTACCTTACGGCATGCCCTTGGAAAGGGCGCTGGATCAGGTTCCCGAGCTCAAGAACGCCAGCAGCGAGGATGAGACCACCCGCCGACTGTTCACTATCGCCCGCAAGCTGGAAGGACTGTTGAGGAACGCCTCCACACATGCCGCAGGGGTGGTGATCACCCCCGAACCACTGGAGCGTTTCGTGCCATTGCTGCGCCTCACGGACGGCGAGTACGTGACCCAGCTTGACATGCACGATCTGGAGGCCCTCGGCCTTCTGAAGATGGACTTTTTGGGCCTGCGGAACCTCACGCTGCTGGATGACGTACGCAGGCTGGTGGCGGCGCGGGGAGGATCGGCTCCCGAGCTCGAGGCTATTCCGCTGTACGATGAGAAGACCTTCCAGCTCATCCGCGAGGCGGATACCACCGGCGTCTTCCAGCTGGAATCGGCCGGAATCCGGGCGCTTGTCCGGCGGCTGGAGCCCAGCGAGTTCCGCGACCTGATTGCCATCTTGGCCCTGTACCGGCCCGGACCCTTGGAGTCGGGGATGGTAGAGGATTACATCGAACGCAAGCACGGCCGGCAACCTCCTGCTCCCCCTCACCCCTCGGTGGAGGGAATCCTCGAGGAAACCCACGGGCTTCCTATCTATCAGGACCAAGTCATGCTCATGGCCCAACACGTGGCCAGTTTCTCCCTGGCGGAGGCGGACAAGCTGCGGAAAGCCATGGGCAAGAAAAAGCCCCAAGTGATGGCGGAGATGAAAGCGCGCTTTGTCCAAGGGTGTGTACAAAACGGCATCGAGAAGGCGGAGGCCGAGCAGCTATTCGGTCACATCGAGAAGTTCGCCGGGTACGGATTCGTCAAAGGGCACGCGACCGCCTATGCATTCGTTACCTACTGGACCGCCTATTTCAGAGCCCACTATCCCACGGAGTTCATGACAGCGCTCCTTTCCAGCGTGCTCGGCAACACGGACAAGCTGGCCTCTTACATCGGCGAATGCCGGGACATGGGGATCGAGGTATTGCCCCCGGACATAAACGAGTCGGACGTAGATTTCACACCCGTGGAGGCGGGAAAGATCCGCTTCGGCCTGGGGGCGATCAAGCACGTTGGGCGAGCGGCTGTGGAGGCGCTATTGGAGGTCCGAGGTGGGGGGGTTGACAGCTTCTTTGATCTCTCTAGGCGTGTAGATCCGGACCGGATAGGGCGCGAAGCGCTGGAATGCCTGATAAAGGCCGGGGCGATGGACGGATTTGCCTCATCGCGGAAGGCGCTTCTCTCCCAGGTGGAGGAAGCGCTCAGGCTGGCGCACATCTCCCGGCGCGAGCGCCTGAGCGGGCAGCAGTCCTTCTTCGGGGCCGACGAGCTGACTCCCGCTCTTTGCGTGGATAGCGAGGAGTTCCCCAAAGAGACCCTGCTGCGCTTCGAACGGGAGCTCCTGGGGCTATACTTGTCGGGACATCCTCTGGACGAATACCAAGAGCAGCTGCAGGCGGCCGAGGCGGTCCCGCTAGCCGAGGCCGGCGAGCGCGATGGGAGCTTCACCGTCGCAGGCCGGGTGAAGCGAACCAAGGTCATTCCCACTTCGGACGGGGGGAGGATGGCCTTTGTCGCTCTGGAGGACCGTACAGGGGAGCTGGAAATAGCAGTGACCCGCAAGGTATTCGAGCAGGCGCCCACACGCTTCGTTGAGGACGTTTTGCTCATGGCAAAGGTCAGAACGTCAACTCGTAACGGGGGCCGCCGTCACGCCACGATCCATGTGGAGCCCTTAGGCAATACTCCCGAGCAATGTGTAACGGCGTGCACCATCATGCTACCGGCAGAGCTCGTCGAACGCCCTACGCTGGAACGGCTTGCGGAGCTCTTGGCCGAGCATCCGGGGCCTCTCCCCACCCAAGTACAACTATGTCAAAACGGCCGCGCAGTAAGCGTCCTGGCCGGCCCGCGCTACGGAGTGCGTCAGTGCAACGAGCTAGCAGAGGAACTGGTCAAGCTTGGGCCCGGCGTCCAGTTAGACTGGCAATGAGGTTGCCCCCTGCCCTGCGGCTACTGCTTCCGGGGATCAGGGTCAAGCGCTGGATGGCTCTTTCGCTAGGATCATCCGCGCTCATCGTGTTCGGTGCCTTGTGCCTGATTGGACAAGAGGGCATGCGTGGACTGTACACACTCCTGCTGGACCGCTTCCCGTTTCTGTGGCGACCGGTGCTCGGCGGCATGGCCCTAGCACTGGGTGTGGGCGGAGCCACGTTGGGGATGGCCATGGCAGTCCGCTCCATCACCGCTGCCTTTTCCTCCCGGAAAGCCGGCTCTCTGGCCGAAGCCCTGTACCAAACACGGGTGCTCCCCGCAGCTCCCCAGGTGGTGGCGGTGGGTGGCGGCACCGGACTGCCCACCGTGCTCCGCGGCTTGAAAACCCACACTGCAAACCTCACCGCCGTGGTCACGGTGATGGATAGCGGGGGGAGTTCGGGCCGGCTGCGCTTGGAACTCGATGTGCTGCCTCCTGGAGATGTACGCAACTGCCTTCTGGCCCTTGCGGAAGATGAAGAGCGCATGGCCCAACTATTTCAGTTTCGCTTTCACTCCGGCGAGGCGTTGGCAGGTCACTCGCTTGGGAACCTCCTTTTGGCCGGGCTGGATCAGCTCTCGGGGGGGTTGGACCGTGCGGTGGAAGAGGCCAGCTACATGCTGAGCGTGCGCGGTCAGGTACTGCCGGCTACGCTCGACAAAACCAACCTCACAGCGAGGATGCAGGACGGGGCGCAGGTAGATGGAGAGGAGGCCATCGCCGAAGATCCCCGCCGCATTGAACGAGTCGGGCTCAATGCTCCTGCCCGCCCTTACCAGCCCGTGCTCGATGTGCTCGGCCAGGCAGAGCTGATTACGTTGGGCCCAGGAAGTCTGTTCACCAGCGTGGTACCCAGCCTCCTCGTGGAGGGCATGTCCGAAGCTATTGTGACCTCCGCCGCCGAGCGCTTTGTGATCATGAACCTCATGACCCAACCTGGGGAAACCGACGACTTCACCGCACACGATCACCTGCGGACGCTGCGGGACTACGTCGACATCTCCCGCTTCCACGCCATGGTAGTCAACACTCAGCAGCCCCCCGACGAGCTCCTCGCCCGCTACCGTGAAGACGGGAGCGTCCCGGTCAAGGACGACTTACAGGGCGACAGAGCATACGGCTTGCGGGTAATTCGAGCGCCGCTCATGTCCGTAATGGAAGTCTCCGGCAAGCCTACGATCAAGCACGACACCGCCGCGCTGGCCCGCCTGCTGACTTCAGAGGCGCGGTGCTTCCGCCGCTCCTGGACCCGCTGGTTCACGGGAGCTTCAAAAAGGGGGACAGGCAACTCTTTCAGCCCTTGATGCATGCCAGGGGGAAGACGCGCGCCACCACAGCGTTGAGTCCCGCCTGAACGGCTGCGTCGACCACAAGCTCGACGTCCTTGTACGCCCCGGGTGCCTCCTCGGCCATCCCGGGCGCCGAGTGCGCGCGCAGCTCGATTCCTTGCCCCGCGAGGTCCTTCGCCACCTGATTGCCGCGCCACTTCTTCTTGGCCTTCTTGCGCGAGAGGGCGCGGCCCGCCCCGTGCACGCCGGACCCGAACACCTCATCCATGCCCCTCTCCGTTCCGCGCATGATGTAAGACGAGGTCCCCATGGTGCCGCCGATGAAGATCGGGTGGCCCACGTTCCGATACCGCTCAGGATTCTCCGGCCGGCCTGGGCCAAAGGCGCGAGTGGAACCCTTGCGATGCACTAACAGCTCCCTCTGCCGACCGTCCAGCGAGTGGCGCTCCAGCTTGACGTTGTTGTGTCCGACGTCGTACAGGGTTCGGATCTTCTCGTGGGGAAGCGAGAACATGGGGGCCATGACCTCCCGCACCAGATGGGCGATCGTCTGCCGGTTGGCCAGCGCACAGTTCACACCGGCGGCAACTGCCGAGAGATAACGCTGCCCCTCCGGCGAACTGATAGGCGCACAGACTAGCTCCCGCTCTCTTATGGGGATCTCGTACTTCCTACTGGCATGCTCCAGCTCCTGCAGGTAGTCCTGTCCTATCTGATGGCCCAGGGCACGCGACCCACAATGGATGGCCACGAGGATCTGCCCCTCCTCGATTCCATAAGCGGCTGCGGCGGCACGGTCGCGGACCTCCGCTACTTCCTGAACCTCCAAGTAGTGGTTCCCTGAGCCCAGGGTGCCCACCTGGCGGAACTGCCGTTGCTTGGCCTTCAGCGAGACGGCCTCCGGGTCGGCACCCTCCATACAACCGCCTTCTTCAGTGTGCTCCAGATCGTCGGGGACGCCAAACCCCCTGGCAAGAGCAAACCGCGCCCCCTTGCACAGGACTTCGTCAATCCCCTCGACGGAAAGCCGCAACTTGCCCTCAGATCCCAGCCCCGCTGGCACCCCGCCAAACAGCCGATCGGCTAGTTCCTCCTTCCGGGGACGAACATCGTCCCCGGTAAGGGGTGTAGCAAGGACCCGCACCCCACAGTTGATGTCGAATCCGACTCCACCCATGGCCACAACGCCCTCGCCCACATCAAATGCACCCACCCCTCCAATAGGGAATCCATAGCCGGGGTGGATATCGGGCATGGCGATGGATGCCTTGACAATGCCAGGAAGGCACGCCACATTCCGCACCTGGCCCAGTGCGTTCCACTCCTGCCCCCCACGGAGATCCTCAAGCAAGGGAGCGAGCAACTCCTGTGAGGCATAGACTCTGCCAGGAACTCGCATGTCTCCCGCCTGGGGTATCTCCCATACATAGTCGCTGATCTTCCTATATTCCATAGGGTACCTCCCTCACAGATCCAACACGCACTGGGCGATAGTGCGGTTTCCCGCTTGCTCCACACGTACACCGTAGTTCGTCGCGGCCTTCACTTCCACCTGGGGCTCGTGCCGCTTTACATCCAGCGGCTCCCCCCACGCACGCCCCCGTAACCGCCAGCGGCCATCTATTGGGTGCATCTGTACTTGAAAGCGAGAGAACATGAGCCCTTCGATATCCCGCTGGGCCAGTAGCTCGCCTAACCAGCTCACCAGCAAGGCCTCCAGACTGTCCGCCTCCAGCTCCACTTCCACGGCGGAGTGTGGGCGTACTGCCGCCAAGCTCACCATCAGGGAGAACATGCCTCGAGCGGCCTCAGCAAAGGCCTCACCCGCGTCAGCTCCGATACCTCTTACTCCGGCATCGGCAGTGTGCTCCAAAATCTCGTAGGGCAAGGTCAGCCTTTCAAGGGCAGCCGGGCGACCGGGCTGTATGTAGGTCCCTGAGGGCCGAGGACCGAGCTCATGAGCACCAGTTCCTCCACCGGAACCGCAAGCGGGCCTTCAGGCAAGGGGGCAATCACCTGCGCCACGTTCCGTGGGCTGCGAAAGCGAGCCAGCGTGACATGGGGAGAGGCCTCCCGGCGTTCAGGGGGCAACCCCGCCGCCTGCACAGCCTCCTCCAGCCCGTGGGCAAGCCGGGCGAACCGTTCGTGGCGCGCTGCAGGGCCGACCCACAGTACCCGGGCCCGCTCCGCTCGGGGAAAGGCCCCCAGCGTCTCCAACTCAACCTGGAACGGCTCGGCCTCCTTGGCCAATTCTGCGGCCATATCCTGGATTTCCCTCGCCGTATCCTCTCCCAACTCGCCCAAGAAGCGGAGCGTGATGTGCATGTTCTCCGGGGTCACCCACTTGGCGGTCCCCAGCTTACGCCTCAGCTCCCTGCTCCTCTCCGTCAACAGCCGCCTCACGTCCTCGGGCAGTTCCACACAAAAGAACAAACGCATAACACACTCATTATACCAATTGGCGCTGCTCCGCCCGCCCCTTTACCATAGGAAATGGGAGTATGACGATGGCTGAGGATCCAAAGACGGTTGTGTTGAAGGTCGCCGAGGCTCACCAACAAGACGTGGGCAAAGGCATTGCCCGCATCTCCTCTCAGCATCTTGCGGAGCTGGATGTGTCTCCGGGGGAGCCCGTAGAGATCATAGGCCGGAACTCCACCGGAGCGTTAGCCGCCCCCGGTTACCAAGCGGACGAAGGCCTGGAGATTGTCCGTGTCGACGGGCTTGTTCGGTCAGCCACCGAGGTGGGGGTAGGACACACGGTTAAGGTGGCCAAGGCCGAGTGGCGGCCTGCAACGAAGGTCACATTGGCCCCGGCCCGTAAGGGAGTCCGCCTGGTGGCGTCACCCGAGAGCCTACAGCGGGCCCTGATGGGTCGCGTGTTTCAAACCGGGGACATAGTGTCCACCGCTGCCCGAGTACCTCAGACTCCGTTAGGCAATGATCCTGCTACAGAACGAATCTTCCGGGAGTTTTTCGGGATGGGCTCTCCGTTCGGCCTGGGAGAGGTGCGATTGCGCGTAGTAAAGAGCAGCCCCAAGGGTTTGGTCCGGGTCACGGAGGATACCGAGATCGAGCTGCTGCCGGAATACGTAGAGGAAGCCGAGAGCGACCGTGCTGTCCCCGAAGTAGCATATGAGGACATTGGGGGCCTACGTGATGTAATCCAAAAGATCCGTGAAATGGTTGAGATACCATTGAAGAAGCCTGAGCTGTTCGACCGGATGGCCATCGAACCCCCGAGAGGAGTGCTCCTGCACGGCCCAACCGGCACCGGAAAGACCTTGTTGGCCAAGGCCGTGGCCCACGAAACAGATGCGCATTTCATTTCCCTCTCCGGGCCCGAGATTATGTCCCGCTACTACGGCGAGTCCGAGCAAAAACTGCGGGAGATGTTCGAGGACGCAGAGAAGAACGCTCCCACGATCATCTTCATCGATGAGCTAGACTCCATCGCCCCCAAGCGGGCGGAAGTCACCGGTGAGGTGGAACGCCGGGTGGTCTCTCAGCTTCTCACCTTGATGGACGGGCTGAAGGAGCGCCGCAATGTCATCGTCATGGGGGCGACCAACCGAATCGAGGCCATAGACCAGGCTCTGCGACGGCCCGGGCGCTTCGACCGCGAGATCGAGGTGCGCGTACCTGACCGCGAGGGGCGCAGCGAGATGTTCATGATCCACACCCGGGGGATGCCCCTAGCCCAGGACGTGGATCTAGCCGAGTACACGGAGCTTACCCATGGCTTCGTCGGTTCAGATATTGAGGCGCTATGTCGCGAGGCGGCTATGAATGCACTGCGCCGGGTGCTGCCCCAGGTCAACCTGGAGGAAGAAGGCATCCCCGCCGAGCTCATGGAAGAGCTGGTGGTGCAGCGCCGGGACTTCGAGCAGGCGATGAAGGAGGTGCGCCCCTCGGCCATGCGGGAGGTGCTGGTGGAAGTGCCCCGCGTCACCTGGGAGGATATCGGCGGCCTGGGCGAAGTGAAACAGCTGCTTAGCGAGGCGGTGGAGCTGCCGCTGAAACGGCCCGAGGCCTTTCGCCGCGTGGGCATCACTCCTCCCAAGGGAGTTCTCATGTACGGCCCTCCGGGAACGGGGAAGACGATGCTGGCCAGAGCCGTGGCCAACGAATCCGCGGCAAACTTCATCTCCGCAAAGGGCTCCGAGCTTCTGTCCAAGTGGTACGGGGAATCGGAGCAGCTGGTAGCCGAGGTGTTCGGCAAGGCCCGGCAAGTGGCGCCCGCGGTGATCTTTATGGATGAGCTCGATTCACTGGCGCCGCGCCGCGGGGCCGCTATGGGAGAACCACATGCAACCGAGAGAATTGTCAACCAGCTCTTGGCAGAGCTGGACGGATTGGAGGAGTTACGCGGGGTAGTGGTAATCGGCGCCACCAACCGGCCCGACCTCTTGGACCGAGCGCTCCTCCGTCCCGGTCGGCTGGGTGAGCTGATCTATGTGCCCGTGCCCGACAAGGAGGCCCGGCTTTCCATCTTTCAAGTGCACACACGGGAGATGGCCTTGGGGGAGGATGTGGACCTGGAAGAGCTGGCGGGGAGAAGCGAGCGGTTTTCTGGAGCAGACATTGCGGAGGTATGCCGCAAAGCGGGCCGACTGGCCCTGCGGGAGAGCCTGGAGAGCGAGAAGGTGGAGATGCGACACTTCCACCAGGCCCTGGATGACACCCAACCGTCGATCACCCCCCAGCTCGAGGAGCGCTACCGGAAGCTTCGACGAGAGATGCGGCACGCCGCAACGCGGATTGGATTCGTAGATGAGGAGACCTCTTGACAGCGACCCCCGGCCGACGTATATAAACTCTGTGGCCCGCAGGCGCGGGCCATTTTTATTCCCTCGCAAAGAACGTAGAACAGTTCTCCAGCCGGGTAACCTCAACAAACAAAAGGGCCCGTGCGGGCCGCCTTCGCGGGAGGGTTGCCGGGCGCACCCAGATCGTGGGCTCGAGCCAAGTTTTCCCCTATCACCCACAGGGACCAGCTTACCGCTGCACCCTTCCGGGCCTGACGGGGTTCACCGGTATGTGTCGCAGGGGGCTCAGCCGTCCACACCCCGGTTTCCGAGCCGCTTCCAGCTCCACTCCCTCTCGGGCAGTCCATCGGCCCCACATATAGCGGGTTTTGGGTGCAGGGGACCGCTAGCCCCCCGCCTGCACGGACCCACCAAGCAGTTTATGGAGCGATGGGTTGCGAGTCAAAGCTCCCGCCCCCCGGAGCAAACAACCACGAACACAGAATGCGGAACGTAGAACATGGAACCTCGAACAGGGCTGGCGGAGGGGGTGGGATTCGAACCCACGGCACCCTTACGGGTGCACCGGTTCTCCAGACCGGTGGTTTAGACCGCTCGCCCACCCCTCCGTTCCGCGAATTCTACGGCTCCCAACGCAGCCCGGCAACCGCCGGCAACCGCTTTCCCTAGGTCAAGCCGAGCTTCCGCACTCCCCGAGTTCGCTAGCTGGGAAGCGCCCAGCCCAGGGCCAGCCAAAGGAGCGCCCCCACCATGCCGGCGAGGACAGGGGTCAACACCCAGCCGAGGCCAATCTCCGCCATCTGTCTTAGGTTGACGGTTTGTACACCGCGCACCAAGCCAATCCCCAGCACCGCCCCCACTACGGCCTGCGATGTAGACACAGGGACGCCCACGTAGGCGAACAGCCGCAGAATAGCCGCTTGGGAGATAGCGGCGAACAAAGCGGGCAGCAGCCCCAAGTGCACCAGGCCCTCCCCTACCGTCTCCATCACCCGCCGGGAGTAGGTCAACACCCCCAGGCCGATACTCGCCCCCCCGAGCACCGCGGCCGCGGGAACGGACAATAGCCCCGCCCCCACATAGACTCCGGTGACGTTGGCCACGCTGTTGGCCCCCAGAGCATACGATCCCAAGATGCCAACAAGCACAATGCCCCATCGCAACACGGTGTTATAGACGGCAACGCCGCTCAGCCAGCCCTCGACGAGCGGGCTCACAAAGCGATGCAGCGTATACGCAATGATGAGGCTTCCTAAAGGGGAGGTCACCCACGAGGCCCCGATCCGCACAAGCACCCCCCACTCCACCGGCTGTCCAGCAACGAGGGCCACCCCGATGATCGCCCCCACAGCCGCCTGTGTGGCGGACACCGGAATCCGACGCACTGTCATCAAGGTCACTGTCAAGCCGGCCGCCAGGCCTACGCAAAACGCAGTCGCCAGATCGTGGCCCGCCAACGCCCCATAAGTGGCCATGCCCCGCGCGCCCCCTACATATGCCCCGAGAATGACAAAGCCACTTGTGAGCACCACCGCAGCGCGGTAGGAGAGCGCTCGCGCTCCTACCCCCAGGCCAAACACGTTGGCCGCATCGTTGGTCCCTAGGGACCAACCCATCAAAATGCCTGGCAGTAGTGCCCACATCTCGCGCCCCCAACGGTAGTATGGAGGACTTTATACGGCTATGTAGAGTGGGGGTCAAGGTTTTTGGTTTGTGAAAAGAGGTTCCGCAATCCACGCTCGGCTATCCCGCCCCGTGCTCAGTGCGACTGATGATCTCCTCCTGGAGCTCGCGCCCCAGATCACAGAAGAAGTCACTATAGCCGGCCACCCGGACGAGAAGCCCGCGATGCTCCTCCGGACAGGCCTGCGCCTCCCTTAGGAGCTCCGCCCCGACCACGTTGAACTGAACGTGATGGCCTCCCAGGGCGAAATAACCGCGAACAAGGGCGGCAAGACGCCTGAGGCCTTCCTCCCCCGCCAGCGCTTCCGGGGCAAACTTCATGTTGAGAAGCGTCCCCCCTGTCCTGGCGTGGTCCATCTTGGCTGCCGACTGCATCACGGCCGTGGGGCCTTGCCTGTCGGCACCCTGCACGGGCGAGATTCCTTCGGATAGGGGGCTTCCGGCCAGCCTCCCATCCGGAGTACTCCCGGTGAGGGCGCCGAAGTGGATGTGACTGGTGGTAGGGAGCATGTTGATCCGGTAGGTTCCCCCGCGGGGGGCGGGCCGCCCGTCCACAAGATGGAAGAATGCGTCGAACGCCTGTTCCATCAGCTGGTCCGCCCTGTCGTCGTCATTTCCATAGCGGGGGGTCTTATTCACCAACACCTGCCGCAGGGGCTCCCGGCCGCTGAAGTCCTCCCGCAAGGAATTCAACACCTCCTTCATCTCCACCGTCCCGCGGCGGAAGACATGCTCCTTCAGGGCCGACAAGCTGTCGGTCAAGGTGCCGATACCTACCCCTTGGATGTACGTCGTGTTGTACCGAGCGCCGCCACTGTTGTAGTCAAGGCCCTTGGCGATGCAGTTTTCTATGAGGAGCGACAGATACGGCGCCGGCATCTCGGAAGCGAACAAGTCCTGAACAAGCGCGTTGCCGTAGATCTTGATGTCCAAGGCGTGCCGGAGCTGCCCCTCCCACGCAGCCATGAGTTCCTCGAAGGAGGAGAATTGCAGGGGGTCACCCGTCTGGGGACCACAGCGAGCGCCGGAGCGGGGATCTACCCCGTTGAACAGCGCCAGCTCCAAGGGCTTCACCAGGTTAAGGTACCCGGACAGTATGTACGCCTCTTTGCCGAACGCACCGGACTCCACGCACCCACTGATCCCCCCCTGGCGGGCATCGTCCAGGCTCTTCCCCTGCCGAAGAAGCTCTCCCACGACCAGGTCCACGTTGAAAAGCGCAGGAAAGCCATACCCCTTGCGTACAACGCGGCACGCGGCCTGAAGGAGGTTGTCCGGGGTACGGCGTGCAAGCTGCACGTTGAGCTGGGGTTGCAGGAGTTGCATCTCCTCCGCCACCTCCAGGATCAGCTCGGAAACCACTCCGGAACCATCGGTTCCATCCGCCCACAGCCCACCTAGGTTGATGTTGACGAAGTCGTTGTACGTACCGCTCTCCGCCGCTGTGACCCCCACTTTGGGCGGGGCAGGCTGATTATTGAACTTGATCCACAGGCAGGCAAGGAGCTCTTTGGCGTCCTCGCGGGAGAGCCGCCCCGCAGCGAGATCACGCTCGTAGAAGGGCTCCAAATGCTGGTCCAGATGCCCGGGGCTGAACGCGTCCCAGCCGTTGAGCTCCGTGATCACCGCCAGGTGGTGGAACCAGTACGCCTGCAGGGCTTCCCGGAAGTCCCGCGGTTGGCCGGCCGGGACCCGGCGGCAAACCTCCGCAATGCGCTGAAGTTCCTGCTGACAAGCTGGATCGCATTCCCCTCGGGCAAGGGACTCGGCCATGTCCGCATGGCGCCGCGCCAGCAGCACGGCTGCCTCGGCGGCGATGTCCAGCCCCCGGAGTTGATCGTACCTCCTCGGCGCCAGTGGATCGCTTTCCCAGTCAAGCCCAGCCACCCGCTTTGCGATCTCGGCCCGCAGAACATCCAGCCCCAGGCGAAATGGCTTGTCGTCAGCAGCGGTATGGCCAGGCGCGCGCTGCTCCATGAACTCGGTGAACACACCCGCACTATAGGCCTGCATCCAGGAAGGGGAAAGCTCCTTGAAAATGCGATCTCGCAGGGAGCGCCCCCGCCAATAGGGGATCACTTCTCGTCTATATGCGTCCACCACCTCAGCGGGCACCTGGTAGCTCGTCTTCTCGCGGTCGGCCAGCGCTTGCAGATCATCGAGGCTGTGACAGGTTAATTCAGGATAGGTCGGGCAGGCCTTGGGCGCAGGGCCCCGCTCCCCGACGATCAGCTCCCGCGGGCCTATGTACAAGCTCCTCTGCTGGCAGATATGCCGGAAGCAGAGCCCCCGCAGCACGGCCGGGCCGTGCTTCCCCGCGTTTTCCTTGTAGAACTGGGTCACAAGCAGTGCGCGCTCGGCCGAGATGCTGGGCTGCGCCGCCATGGACTCTTCTTGAAGCAAGCGCACTCTCTCCCGCATCCTGCTCACCCTCCTATTCGTACCTCGAGCCCGGCGGCCCGCAGCTGCTCGCCCAGCTCTTCCACCACCGCCCCTTCTGCCGCAGGCAAGTTTCCCATAGCGTACTCGCCCCCGAGGCGCGCATACTTGACGGCTCCCCCCCGATGATACGGAAGAAAGCACACCAAAGGCCGGCAACGCAGTCCCCGAACCACCATCGCCAACCGCTCCAGGGTGGAATGATCGTCGCTAAACCCCGGAATCAGCGGAAACCTTATCCACAAATTCGCCCCAGCCTCATCAAGTGCACGCAGGTTATCCAAGATCGGCTCCAGTGGAACCCCGAGAGCACGCTCATGTCGCGCTTCGTCCAGGTGTTTGATATCGAAAAGCACAAGATCACAGAGCTCCCCCGCCTGAAGGAGTACCTTCTTCGGCGCGTAACCGCACGTATCCAGGGCCGTGTGCAACCCCTCCTCCCGGCAGCCACGCAGCGACTCCATGAGGAATTCCGGTTGCAAAAGCGGCTCCCCTCCAGAGAATGTCACCCCGCCGCCCGAAGCTTCGAAGAACACGCGGTCACGGGCGAGCTCGCGCACAAGATCGGCGGGGCTCACAGCGAATCCCACGATGTCTCGTGCCCCCGCCGGGCACGCCTCTACACAGCGGCCGCACACTGAGCACAAGCCGCGGTCGGGCACGAGGTGCCCTGCCGCCGCTGGACTTATGGCCCCCTCAGGGCAAACTTCAACACAGCTTCCGCATCCTATGCACCGGGAAGAGAAAACCCAGACCTCCCTCTGCGGAGAGATCCCCTCCGGGTTATGGCACCATGGGCACCGCAGGGGGCAGCCCTTCATGAACACGGTTGTCCGGAGCCCCGGCCCGTCATGCACCGCTCCTCGCTTCACCTCAAACAGTAGCCCTTCCATCTCTTTGTTCAGCACCATCCCTGCTCCTTGCCGCTCATGCGCGGACAACGGTCAAGCATGCCGCCTCCCCGAGTTCACCTACACAATTTACCACCAGACGTGTGCTTCTCGATAGGTAGAAGACCGATGCTGCCACAGGCTGTACTATTGCCAGGCAGGTTCGCTGGGGCGATACCTGGGCCAACTCGAGCTTGCTTACAACCCCCAGACCGGCGAGCTCCGCGTCCGAAACTGGGATAATGACCATCCATTCCTGCTCACCATCGACGATCAGTTCACACCACACCTGGCAATAGAGTCAATGGTCCAAGAGTACACCGCCGTTCTGAATACCCTCATAAGCGACATGACCGGAGGGGAGTTCGAGGACATCATGGCTACGGTGGCCCGGTCTGATTTCACCCTGCCCAACCGGCCGCCTCTCCGGGAAACGCCCGCGGCCAACTTTGTCACCGACGGCATGCGCCTGATGACCGAGGAATTCACCGGAGAAAGGGTGCACGTGGCCGTTCAGGCCAACGGGAGCATCCGGGACGGCATCGTCCCCGGCTGCTTTATCGGTGACCGACGGCGAGCTGTACACGGGGGAGGGCGTCCAGCCGGCGGAAGGGAGCGACGGGTTCGTCCCCTTGAAACGGGGCGACCAAGAACTCTACCACGTGGTAACCGACGCCTACGTCTATGCCTTCCTGCCTCTGGCCGCTGAGCTCCTTCCCCACCTGACGATAGAGCCCAAGAACGCCGCCGGTGAGCCCATTCCTCCGGAACGAATGCATGAGCTCTTCGTCCGCCACGACGACGGCCGAGAACTCAAGGTCTGGGAGACGGTCATAACCTACGCCGCCAGCCAGCCCCTATCTGAAGACGGGATACCCCAACTTCCAGATTACTACGCGGACACCTCCGGGCGCATCGTCCCTGAGAGGTAGGGGCAAGCGCTGCAGGCATTCTCCACAGGATCCAGCGGCGCCGGACGCTGCGCAGGCTTACGAGGAACAAACCTGCGCAGAAGACGGCCAGAACTACGAAGTCGAGCGCGAGCGGAAGTGCGGGCCCCGAGGAAAGCAGCATTTCACCCGGGGCCCGCCTAGGGACCCAAAAACACTACAAGCTCACTTCTCCTGCTTCACACATGGGTGGCTCTTGTCGGAGCCGTGGCACTTTTCTATCTGCTCGGGCGTGCACTCACTGGGCTTGCCCTTCAGGTTCTCCGGCTTCTGACAGCCCTTCTTCTCCACACTCATGGTCCACCTCCTTTCGTGTTCCGCCACAGGGCGTAGCCGGGGACGGCGACTCCTGCAGCTCTCGGAACAGCGAGTCCACCACGGTCCACCATTGGTGAAGCCTCTCTGTGTTGAGGCTGTAGTGGACGAAGTGCCCTCGCCTACTCGCCGTCACAAGCTGCAGGTCACGGAGCACCCGCAAGTGCTGGGAGACCGCAGCGGCAGTGATCCCCAAAGCACGAGCCAACGCGCCGACACACATAGACCGCGCTCCGAGGAGCACCAGCATACGCACGCGTGTGTCCACAGACAGCGCCCTGAACAGCCGTGCCTGTTCTTCCGGACTCGCCAACCCCGTCGTATAATTAAGCATCCACGCAAATACTTTATCCAACGTCACGTGCCCTGTCAAGAGCTACGGGCAAAGCTCCTCGAATCTCGCGACGCGCTCTTCAAGCACAGTCAGTCCACCCTCCCAGAAATCCTGCGACTCCAGGTCGAAGGCAAACCGGCCGGCCAACTCGTCCGCCCGGTACATGCCCACGGAACCCAGGAGGTCATCGTATCGGTCCACAAACGCCTCTCCTTCATCGAGGTACCTCTGATACAGGGCGAGTCCGAACAGAAGGCCGAACGTGTACGGGAAATTGTAGAAGTCGGTCATGTAGTAGTGGGGCTTTACGGCCCACGCGTACGGATGATAGGTGGACAATGCGTCCCCGTAGGTCTCCTTCTGGGCATCGACCATCAGAGCGCACAACTCATCGGCCGAAAGTTCCCGGTTGGTCCGCCGCTCGAACACGGACTTCTCGAACAAAAACCGGGAGTGGATGTCCACCACCACCTGGGCCGCCCCTTGGAGGTCGGCCTCCAAGATGGGAAGCTGTTCTTCCTCGGGAAGCATCCGCAACGCGGCCTGGACCACGATCGTCTCGTTCATGATGCTAGCCGTCTCGGCCAAGGTCATCGGAAACATCCGCAGAAGCGGCGGCTGCTGGCGCAAGCAATAGATGTGATAGGCATGCCCCAGCTCATGGGCGATCGTGGACACGGAGTCGAAGCTCTCCTCGAAGTTGGCCAGGATCCGGCTTTTTCCCTGGCCGATAGGCATGCAGTACGCCCCACCGCGCTTTCCCTTCCGGGGCTCGGCATCGATCCATCGCTCGTCGAACGCGGTGTGGGCTACCCCGGCGGCGGAGGAGGAGAAAGTGCCCAGCTGCTGGACCACAAACGAGGCTCCTTCCTCCCACGTCCACTTACGCTCGCTCTTACCCACCGGGGCCAGGAGGTCCCACCAGTCGAGTCGTTCCTTGCCCAAACAGCGCGCTTTGGCCTGAAAATAGCGCCTCCACAGCGGGAAGCTCGCCACGACGGCCTCCTGCATCGCCCGCAGCGCCCCCGAAGTAATGCGGCTTCTGATCAGTACCGGCTCCAGATCGTCAGACCAGCGGCGTTTGCGATTGAGGGTGGACGATTCCCCTTTGACCCCGTTCATCGCGGCAGCCAGGGGCACAGCATTGGCCTTCCACGCGGCGTTCTCCGCTTCATAGGCCTCTTTGCGTACCTGCGGATCGGGATTGTGAGCGAGGTTTCGCACGGCGGTTATGGGAAGCTCCTCGCCCCCTACGGTGGCGGTGACGAGGCTGGAGACGTTCCCGTGCAGCTTGTTCCAAGCACTGCCCCCCGAAAGGCGCAGCTCGGCAGCCAGCACTTCCTCCGGCTCGCTCATCATGTGCTGAGCCTGGATACGTGACTCGTCAAGCATAAGCCTGTACGGTCCGGCGTCTACCGCCTCCGGGTCCAGCTGGGCCTGCCATGCGGTAAGCCGCGGCCGCAACCGCTCCACCGAGAGGAATAACCGCTGCAGCTCAGACAGGCGGGCCTGCGCGGCCTCGTTGGTGCTATCGGTGTCCACCTGGCCGCTCACATACGCGCGGATCGGAAGGTATGCTTCCAGCACCTCGTTCATCGCCCCAGTGATCTTCTGAAAAGCAGCACGGTCGCTCTCGCGCATCGGCCGCGGGCCGACCTCGTGCTTCTCTAAAAGGGGCTCCAACTCCTGAATACGGGACTTGAGGTCCTCCCACGCTGCCTGGAACTCCCGTGAGTCCAAACTGGGAAAGAGAGGGGTCAGATCCCAACGCGGCAGTTTCTGATTATTCATGAGGCTCAGTATATCAGAGCTTGCCCAGGCCTGGAGCACACCCTGACCACGCCGACGGTTCTCAGAAGTCCTTTCCTCCCCCGAGTTTAGAGCACATGAGGCACAGACCCCAACAGCAGCTAGACCACAGTGGGTACAATTGATATGACGGCGAATCTCTTAACGGCCGTAGCTATTGTTTAGTTTTGTATTTCCAGAGCTGGTATGGCCGAGTGGACGATTTTGGAACTGCGCAGCGGCCGAGGGCGGAAGTTGTTGAGACCCTCACTGGGCATTCGAGCGCCAAGCATTGGGGATGTTCATCAGAGCGGGGGAGGCTGGATCCCGCAGCAATCTGCATCCGCCACTGCGGCGAATGGCTGTGAGCGATACGTTCTGTTAGCACGGGGGTGGAATTGACCCACTAGCATATGGGTCAAAACGAAACCGGTGTTTACAGTTCCGACAGGACCGTGATATTGTCTCTGATGGACTAGGCAGGGAGGCTCATCTATGAACAGGCGCACGGAAGCGCGAAGAGAGATGGAAGAGCGCGGATGGATCATCCGTTACGTCCCCCATGAGATCATCCGCGACCACATGGCCTGCTACCGGGTGACATTCGATGGGCAAGAAATCTACCCGCCGGCGGCAGAGAAGCTGGGCATACCCAACGGAGAAGTGTGGCTCTCGACGAGGCTCAAGCGGTATGAGGACTTCGTGCTCTTTCACGAGCTGGCTGAAATCAAACACCGCGCTGCTGGCTACAGTGTCAAAGAGGCTCACCGAAAGGCAGAGAAAGATGAGTTGCAGCGATTTGGTGACGACCCTCTGTGGTTGGAGATGAACTCGCAGTTAACCGAGGGCCGAGAGCATCTGCCCAGCTGTCGCCGCCCACTGAGGTGATGTCGAGTGGGCGATCACCTTTAGGGGTTCGGGATCACTATAGGGATCTCTACCTCAAGGAGTCGGTCCCCAAAACAGCGCGTAATGCCTCAGTTTCAGCGGAGCCTGGAACCACAAGAGTTAGATAAAGCCATGAATGCAAGACATTGTCAGAGGGACACCGCTGTAAGGTATGTGGATAGCGCCGACGTACACGGACTGGCTATCCTTGAGCTCTGACATCTGGCTCGCGAGGAGGTACCCGGTGGATGTAAAGCTCCGACCTGTGTGCAACCAGGACGTGCCAGCCCTTGTGGAACTGACACTCCAGGCCTTCGTCCCCATCTTCGACTCCTTTCCGAGAATCCTCGGTGACTCCATTTACCAGAAGATCTGGCCCGACTGGAAAGCAAGCCAGACCCAAGGTGTGAAGACTCTGTGCGAGGACTCTGGACGATACACGGTCCTGGTTGCCGATGTCGATGGGGAACCGGTCGGCTTCGTTGCCTACGATGTAGACGATGTGAGGAAGACCGGAACGATCCAGCTGATCGCAGTGCATCCCGACCATCAGAACCGCGGCGTCGGGACAGAGCTGTGCAGAGCAGCCACCCAGGACATGAAGGAGCGGGGCATGGAACTGGCGAGCGTCGAAACCGCGGGAGACTCATCCCATCTTCCCGCCCGGCGGGCTTACGAGAGGGCCGGGTACGTCGGACTTCCGCTCGTTCGCTACTTCAAGAGCCTCAGCGGTTGAGTGCTCTGCTCCCCGAAAGAGGTAATGGACCCATCCGGTGGCCCGAGTTCAGCATCTGGGACGGTTTCCATGGCGCTGGCTATCCCGCGAGTGCCGTGGTTCTAATCCTCTGAGTCTCCCATACACTGTATTCTTGTTTAAAAGGGCATTGCCAGAGCTGGTACGCCTGCGTGGACGATCTTGGAACTTCTCTGTGGCCGGCGGCGAAAGATGTGCAGATCCTTCTCATGGCTGCATAGGCTGGCATTGAACGAGACCGTTGTCGACACGCAGCTTTCTAGGGCTCCCCTGGTCCCTCAGCTCTTGCTTTGGTAACAGCTCAAGAGGGACGCCGTTTTGCCTTGTTCCACGCCGTCCAAGCCTCGAGATGCCTTTCATGCTCAGGGTGCCTGAAGCCCTCAACAATCATCTCTTCTCGAGCGGCGGTATCAAATGGAATGGCTTTCTGTCCGAGGACTTCTACCCAGGTACGCGCAGGCCTGGGCGCCGTGCAAGGGCAGTGCGCCAATCACGGCAGGTCAAGCACGAACAGCCACCCGAGCATATCGGACGCCTTGGTCACAGCTGTTGACGGTGAGGGGAGCGTGTCAGCATCCTGCATTATCAGGTCAGGATTCGAGTGCAACGTGACCTGCCCTGCTTCGTTCACAGCACAAAGCACGATACCATCAGGCAGCCCTATGTCCCGGATAACGATCTGGCTGAGCTGAGCTGCGAATACGGAGACGCCCAGGGCACCTACGACTTCTCCGGCCTGCTCTACTGGAACCGTAGCCGCAATCATCCTCTCTCCGGTGGCTCTGCTTACAAGAAGGTCCCCAACAGTCATCTCGCCTGCCATCACCTGCGGGAAGTACGGACGATCACCGAGATTAGCTGCGGCCAGTCCTATCCCCACAGCGTAATAGGACCCGTCCGGCCGAGCGAACCACGCCAGCAGAGGAATGCTGAGCTCTTCGAACTGCGCCAGAAGCCCCTCCATGGCGCTCCAGTCACCGCTTCTGACTTCCTCGGTATGGGCCATTACCTGCATCGTCTTCATGAGCCCTGCGAGGCGCGTCTCCACCAGGGAAACTGCTGCGGAGATACCGATCTCGGCATCGATGGTAACAGCCCCGCTGCCTGCCGCGGAGCCTGCTGCAAGGGAGACAACGAGTACCAGGAGAAGCCCAGCGTGCAAGACCACCTTGTGCATCATGACCTCCTTTTTCTGTCCTGGATTCTATAGCTCCAGGCGTTCAGGCGACAACGATAGCAGCCGGCCAGCGGAAAGCTCCGTTTGCGCTCTGCACTGATGTACTCTGCGTCTTCCTCACCAAGGAGCAGTTCCAGGCCCCGACTCATCCGCTGCCGTGGTGTTCTCTCAGCGCATGGGCTTTGTGGTCGAAAGCACGCTCGATGACTCAGCCGATATGCCCCGAAGCCTCCGTGATACGCCCGACGGAACCAGTTTAGCGGCTCTTTGGCCTGCGTGATGCCCTCCTGGATCCACTGCTCGGCCATCCCGCGTCCGCTTCAGAACTTCACCACTTTCCCTGCGGCCCGGCGCAGATTGGTCACGATGAACCCAACGCGCGGGAACAGCTCGCCCTTCTGCCACTCCACTGTGGAGGAACGCCGCGCTCGCTGTGTACGGCCGATGGCTGCTCGGACAGTGGATGCGCCAACAGGCCCTTTCGCTAGCGAGCCTAAAGGAAGCGGGCTAGGGGGGACCTTTCGCCACGGAACTGCCTGGGTGCTCTTCCAGGCTGTTCGACAAGGGCTTGGCCGAGCATATTGGAAAGGCTATCCTAGCAGCACGATTTAAGGGAGTTCGGCGGCCATCTGAGGATGCCAGAACGCTGTAACCCCGTCCTGGTACGCCCGGGAGGACTCGAACCTCCGACCTGCGGTTTAGGAAACCGCTGCTCTGTCCGTCTGAGCTACGGGCGCTGTTGTGCCAGCCTGTACGCGCTTGACAATAGCATTCTAGCCGCAGGCAGAACTACGGGTCAACCATATCTTGGCCAGCAGTCGATGTCGAGGGTACGGCCCCAAAAGGCAGCTCAAGATCCGGCGAGGCCGGTTCTTCTCTCCCAAACAATATCGCCACAGCGGACAGCGTGTCACACGTTGCAATCACAGGAGTTTCCCGTAAAGTTTTGAGTAACACTAACCTTAAGGAAGTGTTACCAGTGGGGAACTTGGTTCGGTTCAGCGTGTCGATGGAGGAGCAGCTCGTACATGCCTTCGATGAGCTGTGCCGCCGCAAAGGCTACACCTGTCGCTCGGAGGCGATCCGCGACTTGATCAGGCGGGGGCTGGTCGAACAGGAGTGGGAGGCCGATGAGGAAGTGGCCGGTGTGATCACCCTGCTGTACGACCATCACCGGCCGGGGCTATCCGAACAACTAGTCCATCTTCAACACCACGCGCCGGGCTGCGTGATCTCCACTACACACGTCCATCTGGACGAGGATAACTGCCTGGAGTGTGTGGCAGTGCGGGGAAAGGCGGGAATTATCACCGGGCTCGCCGACCGGTTGACCAGCCTCAAGGGGGTGAAGCACGGGGCTCTCACCGCCACGTCCACTGGAAAAGACTTCCCCTAGAGCCGCCAAGGAGGAACGAGTATGAAGAGAATGCTAGTTGCAATCGGTTTGTGTGTAGGGGTGGTGGCTGTTTCGGCAGCGGCCACGCCACTGGTCGTCGCCACGCACGCCGTGTACGCGGAGTTCGCCGAGCACGTGGGCGGCGAGCACATCGAAGTGGAATCAATAATCCCGTCCGGATTCTGCCCCGCCCACTACGACTTGCGCCCCAGCAATGTAGCAGCGGTGGTCGCTGCGGACGTGGTCTTCTATTCGGGCATGGAAGTGTGGATGGATACCCTGACACGCGCCGCAGGCGGAGATACACGGGTAGAACGGATCCGGGGGACGTGGAACACGCCTCCAGCAGCCGCGGAGCGCGTCGAGGAGATCAAGGAGGTGCTGAGCGAGGTCTACCCTGAGCACGCCGACACCTTTGCAGCAAATGCCCGTGCTTACCAAGCGGAGCTCTCTGCGCTGGGAGAGGAGCTGCGGACTCAAGCGGCGGAGCGATCGGTGGAGGAGATCGCGGTACTGTGCATCGCCTGGCAAGAGAGCTTCGTGTCGTGGCTGGGGTTCGAGGTGGCGGCCACTTATCCCCCACCGGAAAACCTGACAGTGCGGGACGTGCAGTCGCTGAGGGAGCAAGGGGAACAAGCAGGGGCACGGCTGGTCGTCGATAACCTGCAGAGCGGCATCGGCTTCGGAGGGAAGCTAGCCGCCGAGCTCGGCGCCGTGCATGTGGTACTGTCCAATTTCCCCGGGGCTATGCCTGATACAGCAACCGTCCTCGACCTTCTGTCCCGCAACGCCCGTGAGCTACTGTCGGCTCTCGAGCCATTGGAGTGATCCGGCTATGGAAACACTGAGCATTGATCCGCGAGAAGTTGATCTGCAGAGAATGATCGAGCGGGGCGTTGAGCTCCATGGACACCTGGGTCCGTACCTCGTGGCGGGGATACGGATGGGCCTGTTGGCGCTGGAGCTCCTGGAAAGCTCGGGATACTTCGGCCTGTCCGCCGTCTCGGAGGCGGGACGGGAGCCACCGCGCTCCTGTCTGTCCGATGGGATCCAGATCGGAAGCGGCTGCACTGCCGGCAAAGGCAACCTGG
>JAWOCQ010000049.1:0-15826 GCA_046483725.1 Candidatus Bipolaricaulota bacterium | reverse complement strand
GGGGGTGTCGTTTCGGCATCAGCCACTGGTCGGGAAGGTATTCATCAAGGCTTCGCCGCCCTCGCTGGAGGACAACGTGGGGGATCAGGAGCGCCTGCTCCGGGAGATACGCCGGCAGAAGGATGGGCTCCCTGTTCAGATGGGGCTCAAGGTCCTCCAGGGATTGCCCGAGCTTTTGCGGAGGGCCGACTGGCAGGTGACGGCCACTCTAGCCCTGCGAGGAGGAGTGTGCGAGCTGGTTCAGGTTGAACCGGGGGAGTGCCAGCGCAACTTCGGGGTGGCCGTCGACGTGGGCACTTCGACCGTGGTAGCACACTTGGTGGACCTGGCCACCTCCCGCACGTTGGACGCCGAGGCCTGCTACAACGCGCAGTCCCGTTTCGGCGAGGAGATCACCCGGCGGATCATCTACGCCGAGCGGGGTGGGATGAAGGAGCTGCACGAGGTCGTCATCGAGGATGTAAACCGGCTCATCTCTGTGCTTATCTCCCGCAACGCGGTCGATCTCAAAGACGTGACCGCGGTGGTGTGCGCCGGGAACACGGCCATGCAGCACTTTGTGTTCGGATTGGACCCTGCCGCATTGCGCAAGGGTCCCTACGTCCCGGTGTCCACTTCCCCGCCTCCGGTGCGGGCTGCGGAAGTAGGCATCAAGATAAACCCGCGTGGCTTACTGTACACGGTGCCCAGCATCGGTGGCTGGGTGGGGGGAGACATCACCGCCGGCATTCTGGCCACTGGGCTACACCAGGGTGAGCAGTTGACCATGTTCGTCGATATCGGCACCAACGGGGAGATCGTGCTGGGCAATAAGGAATGGATGCTGGCCTGTTCGACCTCCGCCGGTCCGGCCTTTGAAGGAAGCGGTGTGCGGAGCGGAATGCGAGCCGGGCATGGGGCAATCGAACGGGTGGAGATCACCCCGCAGGGGCATGTTCACTACCAGGTTATAGGGGGCACGAAGCCCGAGGGGATTTGCGGTTCCGGCCTGATCGACCTGTTGGCCGAACTGGCTAAAGCGGGTGTCATCGACCGGTCGGGGCAGTTGAAACCGAATTCCTCGTCACGGGTTCGGGAAAGAAACGGCCTGCCGGAGTTTGTGGTGGCTCCCGGGGAACGTACAGCGGGGGGCGAGGACATTGTGCTCTCCCAGGCGGATATCGAGAACCTGCTGCGGGCCAAGGCGGCCGTGTACGCCGGGGCGGATATCCTCCTCTCCTCGGTGGGGCTGGAGTTTTCGGGTGTGGAGCGGTTGCTTGTGGCCGGGGGCTTCGGGAACTACCTGGATCGGCAGCATGCTGTGCTGTTGGGACTGCTCCCGGACATACCTATGGACCGGATCCGATTTGTGGGGAACACCGCTATCATGGGGGCCAAGCTGTCTCTGCTCTCGGCCGACGCGCTGGAACAGGCGCATAGCGCCTCACGCGGGGTCACTTACTTCGACCTGATCAGCTACCCCAATTACTACGACGACTTCATGTCCGCCAAGTTCATCCCGCACACCGAAGGAGGCCGGTTCCCCAGTGTAATCCCTAGGCTAAAGGAGGCGTCGTTCTAGCATGCCGTTCACCATCGCCGTAGCCGGAAAGGGAGGAACGGGCAAGACGACCCTCTCGGCGCTGCTTGTCCAGGCTTTGCGTGCCCGGGGAGACGGCCCTGTTCTCGCCGTGGACGCCGATCCCAACGCCAATTTGGGTGAACAGGTGGGGCTGGAGGTGGAGAGAAGCATCGGGGAGCTGCGGGAGGACACCCTTTCCCGCGTGGCCGACCTCCCACCTGGGGCGTCCAAAGAACGCCATTTGGAGCAGGGATTGCACGAGTGTCTGGTGGAGGGCAAGGGGCTGGATCTCCTGGTGATGGGCCGCGGAGAGGGCCCCAAGTGCTACTGCATGGTCAACCACATCCTGCGCAAGTACATCGAGGTGCTACGGGGGAGCTATGCGTATGTTGTGTTGGATAACGAAGCGGGGCTGGAGCACCTTTCACGACGGACCACGCAGGATGTGGACGCGTTGCTTGTTGTGTCCCAGCTCAACCCGGTGGCGCTGCGGGCGGCCGGGCGCATCGTGGGGTTGGCCCGGGAGCTAGACCTGCGGGTGGACAGGGAATACCTGGTGCTGAATGGGGTCAGCGGAGATATGCCGTCCTCGCTCGAAGTCGCTGTTCGGGAGACAGGCATCGCCTTGGGCGGTGTGGTGCCCCACGACGAAGGAATTGCGCAGCTTGCATTGGAAGGGCGGCCACTGAGAGAGCTCTCAGAAGGTTCCCCGGCCCGGAATGCCGCGGGCGAGCTGCTGGACATGATGCTGAGCGAACGGAATCAGGGAGGTTGATATGGCGACGACAATTCCCGAGGCAAAACGCGCTTGGACTGGAAAGATCAACACGGTGACCATCGGAGCAGGCTCTGATGAAGGTGGAACCCGGACCTCGGTGGTGACGGTAGGCGGGGCCACCACGCTGCCTTTCTACCACTTCGAAGGGGAGCTACCACACCGGCCGGTGGTGGCCATGGAGGTGTGGGACGTTCCCGCAGAGGAGTGGCCGGAAGTGGTCAAGGCGCCTTTTTCCGATGTGATGGAGGACCTGGGGGCGTGGGCGCGCAAGTGCGTGGAGGAACATGGCGCCGAGCTCTTAACCCTCCGCCTCCAAGGTGCTGATCCGGGCGGCGCAGACAAGAGCCCCGAGGAGGCGGCCCAGGCGGCGCAGACGGTGCTGGAGGCGGTGGGGGTTCCCCTCATCGTGTGGGGCTGCGGAACCAACGACAAGGATAACGAGGTGTTCCCGGCCGTGTCCGAGGTACTTTCGGGCGAGAACTGCCTTCTGGGGGCCATCACTGAGGATAACTACAAGACATTGACTGCCTTGGGGACTGCCTACGGCCACAAGCTCATCGCCGAGTCGCCGGTGGACATCAACATCGCCAAGCAGGTGAATATCCTTGCCCTGGACGCCGGATACCCGATGGAAAACCTGGTGATGTACCCCAACACCGGCGCCCTAGGCTACGGGATTGAGTACGTATATTCGATCATGGAGCGCTCACGGATTGCCGCACTGCAAGGGGATAAGGCGATGGCCCTGCCCATCCTGTGTGACCTGGGCCTCCAGGTGTGGAAGGTGAAGGAGGCGCGGGCCTCCGAGGACGAGCTCCCCGGCTGGGGAGACTTGTCTTCCCGCGGGCCCATGTGGGAGGCGGCAACCGCGTATACCTACCTCTTGGCCGGGGCCGATATCCTGGTGATGCGCCATCCGGAAGCAGTGCGGGCGACCAAGTCGGCAATTGAAAGGCTGATGGGGAAGGGAGGTAGCTCGTGATCCTCATCGCCGAGCGGATCAATGCCGGATTCAAGGACATCGCGGGTGCCCTGAGAGAAAAGGACGAGACCCCGGTGCAGGAGTGGGCCCGGCGTCAGGCTGGGCAGGGGGCAGATTACCTGGACTTGAACATCGGCGCGGTGTCCAAGGAGCCCTCAGACATGCACTGGCTGGTGGAAATGGTCCAGAAGGCCGTCTCCACGCCTATATGTGTGGACAGCACTCGGATGGGAGTTCTCAAGGCCGGCCTGGAGGTGGGCGATGGGCGCCCGTTCCTAATCAACTCCACCACTGCCGACCCGGAGAAGCTGGAGCAGGTGGTGCCCTTGGCTGTTGAGCACGGCGCTGGCCTGATCGGGGTGGCCATGGACCAGAGGGGGAGCCCACAGGATGTGGACCGTAGGGTAGAAAACGCGGCCCAGATCTTCGCGATGGCCACCGACGCCGGACTGACCCCCGACCAGCTCTTCCTGGACCCGGTTCTCATGCCCATGCGGTTTATGCAGGAGCAAGGGCCGAGGGTTCTGGAGGCGATTTCGCAGTACGCGATGCTCTCCGAGCCGCCGCCGCACATCTCCGTGGGCCTGTCCAACATCAGCTCGCAGACTTCAGAAAAGAAGCTGATTGCGCGGACGTTCGTTGTCATGGCCATGACCCAGGGGCTGGACGCGGCAATCTGTGATGTGACGGACAACGGCTTGTTGGACGCCATCGCTACCGTGGATCTGATACTAAACAAGGAGATCTACTCCGATGCCTACCTGCGGGCGTACAGGATGAAGAGAGGTGCGTCGTGAAGGAGGAGAATATGGAGCGAAGCGTGGACAGAGCATCTCAGGAGATGCTAAACAGGGCTCACGAGAAGGGGCGCCAGACAGCCTGGGACCGGTTCGAGCAGCAAGTTCCGCAGTGCAAGTTCGGATCGGAGGGACTCTGCTGCCGGGTGTGTCACATGGGACCATGCCGGATCATTGACAAGAAGTCCCCGACGGGCGTGTGTGGAGCGGACGTGGACACCATAGCCGCCCGCAACCTGGCCCGGATGATCGCCGCGGGGGCCGCAGCGCACTCCGATCACGGCCGTGACGTGGCCCATGCCTTGCTCCTCGCCGCCGAAGGGGGAGGCGACTACCAGGTGCAGGATCCAGTTAAGCTCCGCCAGGTGGCCGCCGACTACGGCATCGCCGTGAACGGCGCCGACGACGCCCAGGTGGCGAAGGCTGTGGCCGAGCGGGCGTTGGCTGATTTCGGTCAGCAGGAAGGCGAGCTCGCCCTGACCGAGAGCGCCCCGAAGAAGCGAGTCGCCCTGTGGCGCAATCTCGGTATCACCCCGCGGGGCATCGACCGGGAAGTGGTGGAGATCATGCACCGCACCCACATGGGGGTGGACACCGACTACCGAAACATCATCCGCCAAGGGCTGCGGTGCTCATTGGCCGATGGGTGGGGTGGATCCATGATCGCCACGGACCTCCAGGATGTCCTGTTCGGGATGCCGTCGCCCATCAGGGCACAGGTGAACCTCGGGGTGTTGAATCCGGAGATGGTGAACCTAGTCGTGCACGGCCACGAGCCCACGCTGTCCGAGGTAGTGGTGGCTGCGGCCCGGGATCCTGAGCTACAAGAGCTGGCCCAGGACAAGGGGGCCAAGGGGATCAACGTCGCCGGGATCTGCTGCACGGCCAACGAGATCCTCATGCGGCACGGTGTCCCGATCGCGGGGAACTTCCTCCAGCAGGAGCTGGCAATGATGACCGGGGCGGTGGATGTGATGATGGTCGACGTGCAGTGCATCATGCCCGCGCTCTCCGACCTTTCCCGCCACTACCACACTAAGCTCGTCACCACCTCCCCCAAGGCGAAGATCCCCGGTGCCGAGCACGTGGAGTTCTCCGAGGAAAGAGCCCTGGAGGTGGGCAAGGAGATCGTCGGCCGGGCTGTGGAGAACTACGCCGCGCGCGAGGGCGAGACCTTCATTCCCAAAGAGAAGATGGACCTGGTCGGCGGGTTCACCGCAGAATCTGTGTTCAACTTCCTCGGCGGCACCTACCGTTCCACCTACCGGCCGCTGAACGACGCCATCATGGACGGCCGCCTGCGTGGCGCCGCCGGGGTCGTGGGTTGCAATCATCCTGGGATCACCCACGACTGGGCGCACACTGAGATGGCCAAGGAGCTCATCAAAAACGACGTGTTGGTAGTCACCACCGGCTGCTCGGCCATCGCCGATGCCAAGGCCGGGCTCCTCCGGCCGGAAGTCGCTTTCGAGCTTGCCGGAAAAGGATTGCAGGAGATCTGCGAGGCGGTGGGAATCCCGCCGGTTCTCCACCTTGGATCGTGCGTGGATAACAGCCGCGTCCTCAAGGTACTTACCAACATGGTGCACGAGGGAGGCCTAGGGGAGGACATTTCCGAGCTTCCCGTGGCCGGTGCGGCACCGGAGTGGATGAGCGAGAAGGCCGTGTCCATCGGCTTTTACTTCGTGGCCTCCGGTGTGTACACAGTGCTCGGTTCGGGCTTTCCCATTGCGGGCTCGCAAAATCTGACCAAGCTCCTCACCGAGGAGATCGAGGAAGAAGTTGGCGGCAAGTTCGCCTTCGAGGAGGACCCGATCAAGGCTGCCCATCTCATGATCGAGCACATCGAAGCCAAGCGGAAGGCCCTGAAGCTCAAAGAGCCCATGTACGCCTGAGGAAACCGGACGTGCCAGCGGTGCGGCGTCCGGCATACCGGGCGCCGCACCATGATGGGTATGGCGGTTCTGCCGGAGTGGGAAGGCCCAGCCTCGGTCTAGGGCAGAGGAGGGATCCTGGGGAGAGGTTCGAGCCTTTCCGCCTTGTCCCAGGCGTCCATGAGTTCGTCTCGATGCAGCGATGCCCATTCGATCACCAGACCCAGAGCGCGCGGTGGAAGTGAGCCGGCGATGATACTTAACGTGGTGATCTGGAAAATTGCTTGTTCCCCTACGTAGTAGGCATGGAAGTGAGGAGGTCGATGATCGTCGAAGAACATCCTGATGGTGATCCCGTAGAATCTGCTGAGCTCAGGTATCAGACTGCACGGCTCGCAAGCCTGGCAACAGGTCGTGGGGCTGTTTGCCCACGAGGCGGAAATACAGCGCGTCGGGGCAGAGTTCTATCTCCTCGCTCCAGGCGAGTGCGCCATGTTCAGCAATCCGCACAGCCTTGAAGAACTCAGCTTGTTTCCAGGCACGAAAGATACCCCTTCCAGCTAAGTGGGATAGGTCGACCACGCCTTCCACCCCATCCTCGTAATGAAGCCAGAGGCGGCAACCTTCCAAGGCACGTACATCCATCAGCGTGGGGAGTTGTCCCCTTCCAAGAGCCATCGCAGTTCAAGGTTAGCGGCGGTCACAGGGAAAGCAAGCCCTCCAGTATCGTCGTGTGGCGCAGCTTAGCTGATCAGTTCGGGGCGGCTGTAGACGTTGAACCGCCGCCCGCGGAGGAAGCCCACCAGTCCCAGGCCGTGTCGGCGGGCCAAGGAGATGGCCCCGGCCAAGGGGGCGGCCTTGGAGACGGCCAGGGGGATCCCACAGCGTAGGCACTTGGCCACGACGTCTTGGGTCAGCCGCCCGGTGAGGTAGAGGAAACAATCGCTCAGGTTGCCTTCCTGTAGAAACTCCTGGCCTACAGCCTTGTCCACCGCGTTGTGGCGCCCGATGTCCTTGGTCACCTGTCGGAGCGACAGGTGCTGGTCCAGGAGAAAGGCGTAGTGGTAGGCACCGGTGGCCGTGAACGCCTGCACGTGGTCTTTGATCAGAAGGGGGACCCGGAGCAGGTGCTCCCCGGGCAGGGTAAAGGGAAGCGCCCATCGAGCCGACTGCGGCAAAGGCGTCCCGGCTGGGGGAGCGCCGCAGCCCGTCCACAGTGTGTCCGCAAGCTCCGGCGCGTTGGCGAGCCCGGGTAGCTCCACGTCCACGAAGATCCACTGCTGTTCCTGGCTTTCGGCGTAGCGTTCGATCTCGCTGGGGGAGGAGATGAGTCCCTCCCCTCGCAAGTGCCCTACCACGAACGGCCGCACGGCCTCGGGGCTGATGGCCACCCGGCGGTATAGCCGGCCATTCACGCGCAAGCGCAGGAATGCCTCCTCCGCCACTGTGTCGTCGAGCTCGGAGAGCTTTCCGCCTTTCCAGCGGTACATCCTCACCCGTTTCATTCGCCTCCCCTCGGGGGGCATGTTACGCCCGGAGCTCGTGGGGGTTCACCCCGCGCGTTTGGCGTGCTGGCCCTAGAGGGGCAGGTATAGTATTGTTGGGGCCGATGGCGCAAGGGATGAGCCGAGCGGACGCCACACTGATCATCCTGGCCGGAGGTGCTTCCAAGCGTATGGGCCGGCCCAAGCACCTGCTGCCTGTGGCCGGCGGAACCCTGATCGAAGCTGTATACGGATCCCTGTGCCGGGGTTTCCGGGAGACCGTGGTTGTGGGGGGCGTAGGGCCTCTACCTGGCGGTGCTCGGCGTGTGCCTGATGGCCGCGGGCCACGGAGCCCCCTGCTGGGGATCTATAGCGGTTTGGTTTCGTGCCACACCGAACTCGCGTATGTGGTGGCCTGCGATATGCCTCTTGTCCGGCGGGAGCTTGTGGAGCGGGTACTGGCCGCTGCCGGCGGTGTGGACGTGGCGGTGCCCATGGCTCGTGGGCACCACGAGCCCCTGTGCGCCGCCTACCGGCGAACGGCCCTTCCGCTGATGAGGCGGGCGCTCAGCCGGGAAGAATTAAAGATCACAGCACTGTATGAGAGGCTCGATATTCGACGGGTCCCCGAGCCCGTGGTGCGAGCTGCGGACCCGAAGCTCCAGTCTTTTGTAAACCTGAACACCCCGCAGGACATCGCGCAGCTATGTGGGGCGGGAGGCAGCTGTGCAGGGCGGGGGGGAAGCTGGGGAGGCTCGCCTTGGGCTCGGTGATCGCGGTTGCCAGAATATGCAAGATTGACCAATGCTGTACTGCAGATCGCCTCGGGGCCACACCCTGAGGGCAGAGTTCCTCGGCGACAGGCGAAGCCGCTAACTCAGTTTACTGCTCGGAATACGGAGGACTTTACCTAAACAGGACTCTGCGCTAAAATGCGCGCGTGCTTTCCGAGCGTGATTGGGCAAACAGCGTAGAGCCTGCCGAGCTGAACCAGATCGTGGAGGCGCGTGGGGCAAACAGATCCAGCCTTATTGGGATCCTGCAGGATGTGCAGAGGAAATGGGGTTGGATTTCCCCGGCTGCCATGGCCCAGATTGCCAATAGGTTGCAGCTCTCCCTGGTTGAGCCTTACAGCGTGGCTACGTTCTACAGCTCGCTTCGTTTGGACCCTCCTGCTGAACACGAGATAAGCGTGTGTATGGGTACGGCTTGTCATGTGCGAGGCGCTCCGCAGCTCCTCGATGAGTTTCAGCGGCAGCTTGGTGCGGAAGCAGACGAGACCTCGTCGGATGGTCGGTTCAGCCTCCGTACAGTGCGGTGCTTAGGGTGTTGTGCCCTGGGACCTGTGGTGGTGGTGGACGGGCGTTACCGTGGGCCAGTCTCGCCTGATGAGGTAGTGGACACTGTGTCTGAACTTGAAGGGAAGGAGGGGTGAGGCTGCGAGCCCCAGCAGAACTCGAGGAGATGCGGTCCTCCCTTACGTATGCTCAGTCAAAGCAACCCCCATGCATCTCAATCTCAGCGGGGACATGCGGCCGGGCGCAGGGAGCGGAAGAAGTGGCCAGGGCGTTCCAAGATGCCGTGACCCGGCTGGGGATTGAACGGCGTGTCTCACTTCGGATAAGCGGCTGTCACGGTTTCTGCCAGGCTGAACCTAATGTGCTTGTGTTGCCCGAAGGGACCTTCTATGCAAACCTACGGCCTGAAGACGTCAGCGAAGTTGTGGAAGCAGTGGTGTCCGGAGATGTGGTGCAACGGCTTCTTTTCCGCGACCCTCGTACCGACAGGTCGTACAGGCAGTGGAATGAGATACCCTTCTTCCAAAGCCAAGTCCTGAGAGTGCTCTCCTTGTCTCCCTGGGTCGACCCGATGTCGATCGACGATTACATCGCTGTAGGAGGCTACGCGGGCCTGGCGAAAGCCGTGAGCGAGATGGGGCCGGAGGGGGTGCTTGCAGAGGTGCAGGGGTCAGGCCTCCGCGGGCGCGGCGGCGCGGGTTTCCCCACGGGCAAGAAGTGGTCTTTCTGTAGTGACGCTGTCGCTGACGAGAAATACGTCGTCTGCAATGCCGATGAGGGGGACCCAGGGGCGTATATGGACCGGAGCGTGCTTGAGGGGAACCCACACCTGGTACTCGAAGGAATGGCTATTGGAGGCTACGCAATTGGCGCTGGACAGGGGTTTGTTTATGTGCGGGACGAGTACCCGCTGGCTGTGCGCCACTTGGAAGGAGCTGTGAGACAGGCCTACGAGCGAGGATTGTTGGGAGAAAACATCCTTGGCACTGGATTCACATTCCATATGCAGGTTGTGCGTGGTGCGGGAGCGTTCGTGTGCGGGGAGGAGACGGCACTCATGGCCTCGATCGAGGGACGTAGAGGTATGCCGCGGCAGCGGCCACCGTTCCCCGCGCAAAGCGGACTGTGGGGACGGCCGACGAACATCAACAACGTGGAAACGTGGGCCAATGTGCCGGCCATTGTCGCGCGGGGAGCCGACTGGTTCGCGGAGGTAGGCACAGAAAGCAGTAGAGGTACCAAGATTTTTTCCTTGGTGGGCAAGGTGAACAACACTGGTCTGGTCGAAGTACCCATGGGAATGCCCTTGAGCGAGGTGGTGGAGATCGGCGGAGGCGTGCCCGAGGGAAAGTCCTGCAAGGCTGTGCAGACCGGCGGCCCTTCGGGAGGCTGTATCCCGGCCTCGCTCCTGGACCTTCCGGTCGACTATGAACGGTTGGCGGAGGCCGGCTCCATCATGGGCTCCGGGGGCCTCGTGGTGATGGACGAGGACACGTGTATGGTGGATGTGGCACGGTACTTCCTCGAGTTTTTGCGTGACGAATCGTGTGGCAAGTGTCTGCCCTGCCGCGTAGGGATCCCGCGAATGCTGGAGATTCTTGAGCGAATCGTCAGTGGACAGGGGCAGGAAGATGACCTTGACCGGTTGGAAACACTGGGGGGCACTGTACAGGCCAACTCCTTGTGCGGTCTTGGCCAGACCGCCCCCAATCCTGTGCTCTCCACGCTGCGCCATTTCCGGGAAGAGTACCTGGCCCACATTCGTGACCAGGCCTGCCCGGCCCGCGTGTGCCCTTCGCTCATTCGTTACGAGGTGGACCCCGAGCTGTGTCGGGGGTGCGATGCCTGTCGTCGGGCTTGTCCGCAAGACGCGATCCTGGGTACTCTGGGGGAGGCGCCCTACAGGATCCGCGAGCATCTGTGCGTCCGCTGTGGTGCCTGCCTCAGGGCGTGCCGGTTTGAGGCGATCTCGGTCCTTTCCGGCCGGGTGGCCGAAGGGGCGACAGATGAGTGAGCGAGTCTCCGTGATGGTTGACGGTCGTTCCCTGCAGCTTCCCGAGGGGGCGAACCTACTGCAAGCGCTCAGAGAGGCCGGAATCCCCGTCCCCGGGCTCTGTTACCATCCACGCCTTACGCAGAACGAGGCCTGTCGGCTGTGTATGGTCAAGGTGGGGGGAGGGAGCCGCTTGGTCCCGGCGTGCACGCTGCGGGTGGGCGAAGGGATGGAACTCGTTGCGTTCGACGAGGAGTTGGAACATCATCGCAGAACGCTGCTTGATCTTCTCCTCTCCGACCATGATTGTGACTGTCTGGTATGCGAGTCGGCCGGCAGCTGCGAGCTGCAGGACCTGGCCTATCGTTACGGGCTGGACGTACGGACTCGAACAGGATCTCCCAGTCCGGCAGACCTGCCGCCGTGTGATGCTTCCTCGCCGGTGCTGGTTTACGACCGAGGGAAGTGCATCGTCTGCTCCCGGTGTATCGGGGCCTGCGATGAGATCCAGGCCAAGGGTGTCCTCGAGTACGCCTCGCGCGGGCCGCGCATCGCGGTTACGGCGGGGCTGGGGGAGATCGGCTCCTCCGAGTGCGATGGCTGCGGGGAGTGCGTGCAGCTCTGTCCCACGGGGGCGATGCGCGAGCAGCTTACTGGCCGTCCCCCACGGCGATGGGAGGCGGAGCTCGTTCAGACCACTTGTTCTTATTGCGGTGTGGGCTGTCAGCTCGAGCTGTGGACCGATGGACGGCGGGTGAGCAAGGTCCGCGGGGCTGACGCGCCGCCCAACTACGGGTCCCTGTGTGTGAAGGGGCGGTTCGGCTTCACCTACAGTGGCCGGGAGGACCGGTTGACCCGTCCGCTGATCCGACGGGACGGCGAGCTTCAGGAGGCCTCCTGGGAGGAAGCGCTGTCGTTTGTTGCTGAGAGGCTCGCTGACATCAAGTCGCGCCATGGCCCCGACGCCATCGCTGGCCTGTCCTCGGCCAAGTGCACCAATGAGGAAAACTACCTATTCCAAAAGCTCATGCGCGCCGCGGTCGGCACCAACAACGTGGACCACTGCGCACGACTGTGCCATGCCTCCACCGTGGCCGGTCTGGGGGCGGCGTTCGGTTCTGGGGCCATGACCAACTCGATCGAGGACTTGGAGGAGGCCGAGTGCATACTCGTCACTGGGTCCAATACCACGGAGACCCACCCGGTGATCGGCGCGGCGATCAAGCGCGCCGTGCGTCGAGGGGCAAGGCTAATTGTGGTCGACCCAAGGCGGATAGACCTCGTTCCGCACGCCGAGATTTGGCTCAGACAGCGCAATGGCACTGATGTAGCCTGGGTGAACGGCCTGATGAACGTCATCTTGCGGGAGGAACTGCACGACCCGTCGTTCATCGCGGAGCGCACCGAAGGCTTTGATCAGCTGCAAGGCGCGGTAGGCGACTACACGCCAGAGAAAGTGGAGAACATTACGGGGATACCGGCAGAAAGCCTGGTTCAGGCAGCGCGGCTGTACGCGAGCGCCTCAGGGGCAGCAATCGTCTACTCCATGGGGGTTACCCAGCACACCACCGGGACCAACAACGTTCTGGCGCTGGCCAATCTGGCCCTGCTCACGGGCAACGTCGGTCGTCCGTCCACGGGGGTCAACCCCTTGCGTGGGCAGAACAATGTGCAGGGGGCCTGTGACATGGGCGCGCTGCCCAACGTGCTCCCGGGCTACCAGAAACTCTCCGATCCTGCAGTGCGGGAGAAGTTCTCGCAGGCGTGGGGCGCCTCGATCCCTGAGGAGCCCGGGCTCACCGTGGTGGAGATGATGCACGCGGCCTGGCGAGGGGAGGTCCGGGGGATGCTGGTGATGGGAGAGAACCCCATGCTGTCCGACCCGAACCTGAACCACGTGCAGGAGGCTCTGGAGCAACTTGAGTTCCTGGTTGTGCAGGACATCTTCCTGTCGGAAACGGCGCAGCTGGCCGATGTTGTGCTCCCGGCGGCGTCCTATGTGGAGAAGGACGGCACTTTCACAAACACCGAGCGGCGGGTGCTGCGCGTACGCAGAGCTTTCGGACCGCCTGGCGAAGCCAAAGCGGACTGGGAGCTGCTGTGCGATCTGGCCCGCCGGCTGGGGTCTGTGGCCGAGTACGCCGGCCCTGCGGAGATGATGGGGGAAATCGCCTCGCTGACGCCCATCTACGGGGGGATGGCCTATGGGCGACTGGAGAGGGAGGGTCTGCAGTGGCCATGTCCGTCCGAGGACCATCCTGGGACCCAGGTCTTGCACGAGAGGCGGTTCAGCCGCGGGCGGGCTCTCTTTCACCCGGTTGAGTACGCCCCTTCGGCCGAGCTCCCCGATGACGAGTATCCATTTGTGCTTTCCACCGGGAGGATGCTGTACCACTATCACACGGGTACGATGAGCCGCCGGGTGGAGGCCCTGAACAGATTTGCCCCACAGGCCTATGTGGAGCTCAACCCGAAAGATGCCGACGCACTGGGAATCACCGAAGGAGATCGCGTGCGGCTCAGGACCCGGCGCGGGGATATCGTGAGCTGTGCCAAGCTCACTGACAACGTTGCTCCCGGCTCGGTGTTCGCTCCTTTCCACTTCGTAGAAGCGGCGGCCAACCGCCTTACAAACGATGTTCTAGACCCTACAGCGAAAATCCCCGAGCTGAAGGTGGCAGCCTGCCAGATTACTAAGGTGTGATCGCCGGGGGACCGGCGCCCTTGCAGTTGGCCCATGACCTCCTGTCTGATACTATTCCCGCGCCATGGTGAGCCGAAGGGGAAGGCGGTGGTGGGTATGATGCCCCCGGTGGAGGACGGGCAGGTATTCGTTCTGTACCTCCAGGATGCCCCGGGCCGTGATGTGATCGCCAATCTGGACCAGGTGGATAAGCATATCTCGCGGGCTAGGGCGAACTACGGCCGCTTCGACGTGGTGTGCCTTCCCGAGTACTTCTCCTTGGGGGTGCGGCGCCGGCTGGGGCTGAAGACGGCGCGGCGGGTCATGCGCCAGTCAATGGCACGCCTGCAGGAGTGGGCCCGAGGCTGCCGGGCGTACGTGGTGGGGGGGACTGTGCCCGAGGTCAAGAGGGGGAGGGTCTACGATACCGCATTCCTTCTGGACCCAAACGGCGAGGTAATCGCCAGCTATCGCAAGATGCACCTGTTCGCCGATTGGGGAGAGACGGCCATCTACCGGCCGGGCGATGAGGCGAAAATGGTGGACCTAGGGTTCGCCAAACTGGGGATTGCAGTGTGTCGGGACCTTAGATTTCCCCATCTGTTTGGCGGCATGCGCGAGCAAGGCGCTGAGATCTTCTGCGTGCCCACCAGCTGGAATTACCCTTACGACGTGGACTGGGAAGTCCTGGGGCGCTGCCGTGCCCTGGAGAACCAGGCTTACTTTGTGCTTTCCAACATCACCGGGATGCACCAGCGTGAGAGGTTCTTTGGTCGCTCTATGGCCGTGGACTACCGGGGCAACGTCATCTCCATGATGGACGACCGGCCCGGCTACCAGGTGGTCCACTTGGACCTGCTTGCTCTCAAGCAGTGGCGGGAAACCTTCCGCCTGTTCGAGCACGAGGAAGCGCGACGGGAGCTGTACGACCAACAGGTGGTGGACGAGCCGGGTCCCGCCGCCTGATCGCCTCAACCGTAGCGCAGGGTCTCGATCGGGTCGAGGCTTTGGATCAGTCCTCTGCCCAGGCGGGCATCGCCCGCATAAACTGTTTGGCCCTTTTCAGGGAATCGCTGCAGTGCTTTGGAATAAATGTCCGAGGGCCCTTGCACACCGGCGGCGCTCAAGGGGATACTGCAAGAGTAACAGTGACGGCTCATGTTATCCTCCCTGACCAGGGAGCCAGCACCGGGTGGTGGGATCATTTTAGCCGCTGGGAGGGGAGCTGTCCGCTCGCTTGGGGTTTGCCCAAATAGGACAACGGTAGTATTATTAAGCTCGGTGATTTAAACATGGACAGAAGCGTCTATCTGGACCATAGTGCCACCACTCCGGTCGCCCCGGAGGTCTTGGACGCGATGGCTCCCTATCACCGGGAGCAGTATGGCAACGCTTCCAGCCTCCATGTATACGGCCGGAAGGCACGCAGCGCGATGGAGGATAGTAGGCGAACGATCGCCCAGAGGCTGGTGGTGAAGCCGGAGGAAATAGTGTTCACCTGCGGCGCTACGGAGGCCAACAACCTGGCGCTCGTCGGGGCCGCCTATTCCTCTTCAGAACGCCGGCATATAGTCACCACCGCCATCGAGCATCACGCCGTCTTGCACACGGTCGGCTGGCTGGAAAAGCAAGGCTACCCGGCGACCTACGTTAAGCCAGACTCGGTGGGCAAGATCGATCCCGAGGCCATCCGGGAGGCCATTCAGGAAGACACTCTCCTGGTGTCGGTTATGGCCGGGAACAACGAACTTGGGACCACTCAACCGATCGGCAAGATCGGTGCCTTGTGCCGGGAGCGGGGCGTCCTCTTTCACACGGACGCCGTCCAGGCCTTCGGCAAGGTCCCTCTGCCCATGGACAGTGTAGACCTCCTATCCGCATCTGCGCACAAACTGCACGGCCCGAAAGGCGTAGGACTCCTGTTTGTTCGGAGCGGGGTGCGCCTGACACCGCTCTTCCACGGTGGGGGCCATGAAGGAGGACGCCGCAGCGGAACAGAGAACGTACCGGGCATCGTGGGCCTGGCCAAGGCGACGGAGATAGCCTTCGAAGAAAGTGAGGAGACTGCAAAGCGGCTCAGATCCTTCCGTAATCGCCTGATCGACGGGGTCACTCGCATACCGGGCTCCCGCCTGAATGGTCATCGCGTGGAGAGCCTCCCCCACATCGCCAACTTCAGCTTTGCGGCGGTCGAGGGAGAGTCCCTCGTGTTGAAGCTTGACGAATCGGGAATCGCTGTGTCTACAGGCTCTGCATGCTCGTCGCCGGAGCTTGAACCCAGTCACGTGTTGGTGGCGATCGGCGTGGCTCCTGAAATGGTCCACGGCAGCCTTCGGGTGAGCACGGGACGGGAGACGACGCCCGACGAGATCGAGC
>JAWOCQ010000031.1:0-20903 GCA_046483725.1 Candidatus Bipolaricaulota bacterium | reverse complement strand
GTCCGGGAACGCGTCGACGTCGGGGACCACGACGGGCCGGCGGGTGTTGACGCTGTGCATGCATAGGCCTCCGCCGCGGAGTACCTGGCATGCTACAGGCCCCTGATAGGGTCCGACATGAAGCTCATCGGGGCCGGCCACGAGGTAGAAGCCGGTCCAGGAGTGGTGGGGCATCTTGTGGTGCAGCACCGCACACACTGTAGCCATGGCCGCTATGAGCCCGGGCGAGTTCCCCGTTATCAGCTCCTGCAGCTGGTCGTAGATCCGTTGGTACCGTGATTCTCGTCTAGGCTCCATCTCCTGTGCTTCGCCAATGCTAGAAGTCCGCCCATGGTACAAGCCGAGCGGACAAGGCGAAAGGTGGAAGAGCCTTTTTGGCTTAGGGCGATGCTCCGCAGAGCTGCCCGGTCCCGAGCTTGGAAGGGGCGTACGTGGTTGTCCATTTCCTATCCCCGGTTCGCAGATGTAGTGAGGTCCACCATACGGTAGGCGGCCTTGGCGAAGGTGATGCCGTTTCGTTGGAGCTCCCCCCCCACGAGCACGCTGTCCGGTGAGCCCAATTCTTCTATGGGAAGCTCCAGGCGCACGGTCCGAGGCTGGGCAGCGAACTCTGCGCCCGGAGGCAGCTCCCCGCTCGCCGCGGAGAGCTCCCCCCCTCCTATTGCCAGCCGTAGTGAGGCAGGGAGGGTAACTCCTTCGCCAAACGCCCGCAGGTGAATCAACACGTGGTTGGCCGGGCGCAGGCGGTCGAACAGCTCCACTTCGATCGCCAGGCGCCCTCGGCCTGCGTGCTGGAGGTGGAGCGCCCGGATGTCGTTGTACCGCTTGATGTCCCTGAGGAGGCTGCGCCGGCGGGGGTCGGTGTAGGAGACCATAGGTTCCTCCTCCGCCGACGGGGCTTCTCCTTCGTCCGGCACCCACCGGTCCGCCGAGTCGGCGATGTCCAACCAAGCCCCCAGAGCCAGCCGCGGCACTCGGCCGAACAGCTCATTGCTGCGGGCGAAGCTCACCAGGTAGCGCCGCATGTATCGAAGCTGAGACTTGTGGCGCATGATGGCATGGAACTTCCTTTCTCTTTCCTCACCCGACAAGGGGAGTGCCCGCCAGGTGGTGTCCAGCCCGGCCAGGGCCGGCGGCGGGGGCAGGGGGGCGCCGAGGTACTTCCCCCGGGGGAGGGGCCACCGGCCGCGGTGGACCACGTAGGTCCGAAGCTTAGGGGACATCTCTTCCCGGCGCCGCATTCCTTCCAGCACCAGCATCACGAACGAGTGCGCCGCCCAGTGGTCATAGTGCAGGTCGTTGGGGTGCGGGAGGTAGACCGTGGCCGGGGCAGACCAGCGCAGCACGTCTTCCAGGTCGGCGGCCAGCGCCACGCCGCAGTAGGGGGCATTGGGCGTGCGGCTGGTGGTGTACGGCGAGGACCGGGCGCCCGTGCGGGGTGACTTGTATGGGCGGTCCGCCGACCAGTGGGTGTTCCACAGCGCGGATAGTCCGCGATCGGGGTAGCCCAAGAACGCTACTTCATCCTCATCGATTCCCAGATGGCTAAGCGCGTGCAGGGTCTCTTCTTGTCTGCGGTAGCCCAGCTGGACCGCCAGGCGTCGGTTGGAAAAAGGCCTTCTGTACTGGCCGTCTCCGTTTGTGAGGAGTGCCACGTACACACGGTGTCCAAGCGCGCGGTGTCGCTGCAGCGCTCCGGCGGTAGCCAGTACCTCGTCATCGCTGTGTGGAGCCACCACCAGAGCCGGCCCCTCCAGTGCGTTCAGCGCCTCTGCGGGTGGCGCCCCGGCCGGAGACCGCCGACGGCGGCGGGAGCGCCGCGGAAACCTGATTCTGCGGTACATGATGCTTAAGGTACTCCTCACCGGGGCATTGGGCAACGCTGTCCGGCGGCGCCTTGAGGTTTCCTGTTGCATCGAGGCTCATGGTCGGCGGCCCCGTGAACAGCGAGTTCGCTACACTTGGACGGGGCATAGATGGACCGGTGTGATACCTCGTAGGGAGGAGGCTGACTGGGAAAGGATGGCGAGGAGAAAGGGCCAGGCCGCAAGTCTGCTCATCAGGGGAGGTATGCTGGTGGACCCTGTGGCCGGGGACCTGGGGCCGAGAGACTTGGCGGCACACGAGGGGCGAATCTCCCGGGTGTGGAGCCAACTGGACTCGGGATCGGTTATCCCGGCCGAGGGGCTGTTTGTGGCTCCAGGGTTTTTCGATCTCCAAGTGAATGGAGGAGGGGGGCACGACCTGGGGGAGGCGGACCCCGAAGCAGTACAAGCCATTGCAGATTCTCATCTGGCAGGAGGAACCACAGGTCTTCTGGCCACGGTGCTCACCGCACCGATTATCGCAATGCGCCAGGCGATGGACAGCGTTCGGCAGGCCGGCCACCCGTCGATTCTGGGCGTGCACCTCGAGGGGCCGTTCATCTCCCCCTGCCGCGCGGGAGCACACAATCCTGAGCATATTATCGCTCCGGGCCGAGGCAGGCTGGCCGAGCTTGTGGAAGGGTATAAAGACCTGGTTCGCGTGGTCACCTTGGCCCCGGAGTTGGAGGGAACGAGCGAGCTCCTCGCGGGGGTTCTTGCGGCGGAGGCTATTCCAGCGCTCGGGCACTCGGATGCTACGTACGAGGAGGCCTTGGACAGCGTACGCCACGGTGTAAGGTCATTCACCCACCTGTTCAATGCGATGCGGGGGTTTCACCACCGCGATCCGGGGCCGGTGGGGGCGGCGTTGGACACGGAAGCGTACGTGGAACTGATTTGCGACGGGGTACATGTCCATCCGTCGGCGGTACGGCTGGTGGCGTGGGCGAAGGGAGTCGACCGGATCTGTTTGGTGACCGACTCCATGGCCGCGGCCGGTCTGCCCGCCGGGGCGTACACGCTGGGCGGGCAGCCGGTGACGGTGCGGGGCGGGGAGGCGCGTCTGGCCGACGGCACGTTGGCGGGGAGCACTCTGACCATGAACCGGGCGGTGAAGAACTTTATGAACTGGACAGGCTGTTCGTTGCCGGAGGCAGTGCGCTGTGCCTCGTTTAACCCGGCCCGCCTGCTGGGGCTTGACGAGAGGAAGGGGTCGCTGGAGGTGGGCAAGGACGCGGACCTGGTCGTATTCGATGAGGAACTCGCTGTGCACTACACGATCATCGGGGGGGAGATCGTGTTCGACAGCGGGCACATTGGGGCGGCCCAAGACTGACCGCACCGCGCGTCCGTGAGCCCCAGGGGAACCGGTTAAGCTGGAGGAAGGAGCAAGAGTGAGGTTACTGGTTGCGAAGTACGACCGGGGACTGTCGGAGTCGGCGGCTCGGCTCGTCGCCCGGCAGGTGCTGGCCGAGCCGGGCACACCCTTTGAATCACGGGTCCATGTCGCCAAGCTATCGGATACTACCCGCAGACAGGCGGCCCAGGATTTCGATGGGGTTGGGCGCGTACCTTGCTGGGCAATTACTGTGGGGATCAAGACGATTATGCACGCACGGGGGGTGCTACTTGTGGCAAGCGGAGAGGGCAAGGCCGACGTTCTGGCCCGGGCGTTGCAGGGGCCGGTGACCATAGAACTGCCTGCCTCCGTGTTGCAACTGCATCGGGAACTCACGGTGGTGGCGGATGCTGAAGCTGTGGCTGACCTTAGAGAGGGGAAGCCCCTTTACGGCTCTCCGATCTGCTCAAGAAGCGATAGAGGCCGGTGAAAGAGAGGGCCACGGCAGCCAGGGCCAGCCAGCTTGCCTGGTAGGTGTCGGTGAGGTCGGCTAGCGCCCCGAACAAAGGAGGGCTGAGCATGATGCCCACGCGGGCGAAGATGAGCGCCAATCCACTAGTCACGCCGGTGCGCCCGGTGGGGGCCATCTCGGAGACGGTGGTGAAGTAAAGTCCAGGTCCGGAGAAAGTGACGAAACCTAATACCACGGCGAGGATCAACAGGAGCACTAGCGGCAGCTGCACCGAACCCACCAAAAGCCCGAACACCAGACACATCATGGCTGCGCCCACTCCCAACAGGCTAAGGCCGCGGCGGCGGTCGCCCCCAAGCAGGGCATCGCTCACCCAGCCCCATCCGGGTGGGCCCACGATGCCTCCCAAAAGGAGCGCGGCCAGCCCCAGTCCGGCCCAGGTTTCCGAGAGCCCCAGATCCTGGTGAAGAAACAGCGCAAAGTGCGTGCTGACGGCACTCATGGTCATCCCCAGGCACAGCCCGAACATCCCCACCCGGAGGAGGCGCTTGTCTTTGACCACGCCTAGCAGGACTTCGGACAGCTTGGGCTGGTCCGGAAGGTCCGCAGATACCTGCCGTTTGCCGCCGTGATAGAAGAGCTGGATGGTGAGGCCCATGAGCAGGGCGAACGCTCCCGAAACCATCACTGCTCCCCGCCAGCCCAGGGCGCTCCCCACCACGGGCAGGAGGATTGCCCCCACGAACCCGCCCACAGCGCCCCCGGAGTGGGCCACGCCCATGTATAGCGCTCGCCGTCCGCTGGTGACGGCCTCCATCACCCCGAGGTTGACCGCCGGTGTGATCACGCTGAACCCGGCTCCCGCGGCGAAGGCCAGTGCCAGAAGCAGCCCGTACCACGGGG
Organism: Candidatus Bipolaricaulota bacterium; assembly: GCA_046483725.1. Taxonomy (GTDB): domain Bacteria; phylum Bipolaricaulota; class Bipolaricaulia; order Bipolaricaulales; family Bipolaricaulaceae; genus T3SED10-47. The sequence goes on along the minus strand of JAWOCQ010000031.1, from coordinate 16,324 downwards.
CAATTGCGTGCAGGGCCATCAGAAGGCCCACGCAGCCTACCCCGAGGAGCAGCCCCGACTTGGCCCCCAGCCGGTCGATGGCCCTCCCGGCCAGCAAGGCCGCACCGGTGGCGCTGAGGAAGAAGAAGCTGGTGTACAGGCCCGCCTCCCCACGGCTGATGGTGAAGTCCTGGAGGACAGCCGGAAACAGGGCACGGAATCCCTGGATGTTCGCCCCCACGGCCACATAGGCTGCGGCGATGATAAACAGGGGCTGCAGGCGGGTTCTCCCCACGGGGGCGTGCGGGACCGAATGTGGGTTGGCAGCGGACTGCTGTGTACAGGACGGTTTGGGCATGGGCTCAGCATACCGCCGGCGGTCAGGTGACCTCAAGCCGGGGCAGGCAGGGCGGGTTGACGGCGTACTATCCTTCGCTCAACCTAGGGAAGGGGCTTTGGCCATTCCTAAGGGGGGCGATTTGCTGTGCCTCGAGCTTTGCTGCGCCGACTGGCGACGATGGGGGTAGAGCTGAGCGAGGAGGCCGTCCGTCCGGCCTTGGTTCATGCCTCCGCGCTCAGCGAGCACCCTGAGCTCGCGAGCAACGAGCGGCTGGAGTTTCTGGGGGACTCGGTGCTGGAGCTAGCTATTGCTGAACACCTCTACCACACCTACTCGGAGTGGGATGAGGGCGCTCTTTCCAAGCTGCGGGGCGTAGTTGTGTCCCGCCCGGTGCTGGCCGAGGTGGGACGGGGACTCGCTCTGGGGGAACACCTGGTGTTGGGCCGCGGGGAGGAGCAGTCGGGGGGCAGAGAACGCCCCTCTATCCTTGCGGCGGCTGTGGAAGCGCTGATCGGGGTGGTGTTCCTCCATGTAGGCTACGGAGAGACCAGGCGCTTGGTAGTGGAATTGCTGGCGGAGGAGATCCACCGGGCGAGCCAGGAGCAGTCCGAGGACTACAAGTCGCTACTCCAAGAACTGGGACACCGCCGATTCGGGGAGCCTCCGGCGTACCGGACCATGGAGGCGGAGGGACCGGAGCATCGCAAGGTGTTCACCGTGGAGGCGGAGCTGGGCGGGGTGCATGTCCTGGGCCGAGGGCGGTCGAAGAAGGAGGCCGAGCAGGCTGCCGCCAAGCGACTGTATGTCCGGCTGGACAAGGAAGAAACAGCCGACCAAAGACAAGACTCCACCTGATTTGGGGACGACAAAGGGGGGACTTTGCTGGTAGAGAGACTGGAGCAGCATTTCCAACGGGAGGAATCGGTCCGTACGCGCGATTATTTCTATGTCTCCGAGGTGAGCAAGTGCCCTCGGCAGATCTACTACACGATGAAGGGGTTCCCCCGGCCTCCGCTGGACGGGGTTACGGCGCGGAAGCTGGCGGTGGGGGACGACGCCCACCGGCGCATTGCTCAGGCGCTGTTCTCTATGGGGATGGTGGTGGCGGCGGAGGTTCCCCTTCCGCCCGATGCACTGTTTCACGGCCGTGCGGACGTCATCGTGTCGCTGAACGGGAAGAACTACGTGATCGAGGTAAAGACGGCGCACCCGTATAGCTTTGAGCAGATGGCCGGTGGGCCGCGGGGGGACCACGCGCTGCAGCTACAGCTCTATTTGTATCACTTCGGTATCCCTCAGGGCATCATCCTAGCTGAGAACAAGGCCACGCAGGAGCTCCGGGAGTTTGTGGTCGAGCTGGATCGGCCTGGGGTGGAGCGTGTGCTGGAGGAGTTCCGCGGGCTGCGCGAGCTGATCGTGGAGCAGGGGCGGCTTCCGGAGCTTCCGGACAAGACGGACTGGGAGTTCAATCAGTGCCGCTACTGCCCGTACGTCGATCCGTGTCGGGAGGACGTCGCTGCTCCTGCCTCCCAAGGGGCGGCTCGCCCTTCGCGGGTGGCACAGGCTGCTCAGGAGGGGGAAGCCGCGGCTGCGGACGGCTTGTTCGAGGAGCTCACCTAGGGCGTATTTGACGCGCTGTGCAAGACCTCTGGCGGGACAAGCGGATACCGGCGGAGAATGCGCCCCACAGCCGCTGAGCTGGCTCCGGAGACGGCGGAATGGGAGGCCATAAGCGGCACTTCCCCCAGCCCTTTGGCCCCGTAGGGCCCGCCTGAATATGGGGCCTCCACGAACTCCACGGTCAGCTCGTCGGGCATATCGCAGCTTGTGGGGATGTGGTAGCCGGTGAACGAGGGGTCCAGGATATTCCCGCTCTCTGCCTGCAAGTCCTCCAGCAAGGCGTAGCCGATTCCTTGGGCTATGCCTCCGGCCACCTGTCCCCGGGCGGTCTGGGGGTTGATGATGCGGCCGGAGTCGTGTACAGCCCAGAAATTAAGGACGTGGGTCTCCCCGGTTCGCCGGTCCACCTCCACCAGGGCGATGTGACAGGCGTAGGCGTAGACGAAGTACGCGTTGCCCTGTCCGGTCTCGGGGTCCCAGGAAACTGGGGCGCCTTCGGCCCAGCCGGTGGCGGCCATGTCCTTGTTGTGGGCCCACATCCAGCGGGCAACGTCGGCCAAAGACGTCGACCGGGCAGGATCATGGGCATCGGCGCACCGGGAATCGCCGAGGATTACCCGATTGCAGCCGAGCATCTGGGTGGCAGCCTCGGCGACCCTCTCGCGCAGCTTACCGGCAGCGTCAAGCACGGCGGCGCCGGTGGTGGTCGTTGTCCGCGAGGCCACGGTGGGTCCGGAGTCGGGGACGCGCGAGGTGTCCACCTGGGCGATCTGGACGTCGGACAGGCGAGCACCGAGGGCCTCAGCGGCCATCTGGGCGACAACCGTCTCTGCGCCCTGGCCCATCTCCGTGCTCCCCATGGCCACGGTCAGCGAGCCGTCCGCCTCTAGTTTGACGTATATGCCGGCCTTTTCCAGGAGGGGGGCCTTGGCACCCATGCCCACCCCGTACATCACTGTGGACACGCCTAGGCCGCGTGGACGCTCTGGGTGTCGGCCGTTGTGCTCGGCCACCTCCTCCTTGAGCTCCGCCCAGTGGGAGAGGTTACTTGCTCGCTCCACGGTTTGCGGGAGGCCCACCGACTCGGTGAGCTTTTGGCCGGTGGCGGTCACGTCGCCTTCGGCGAGTGCATTCCTCCGTCTGATCTCCAGGGGGTCTAGCCCCAGGCGGGTGGCCAAGGCGTTCATCTGTTGCTCATGGGCGAAGATAACCTGCGGCGTGCCAAAACCCCGGAAAGCGCCACAGGGGACGGTGTTTGTTGCCACCGAATATGCGTCGACGCTCACGTGGGGAACGCGGTACGGACCTGGCGCGTGTACAAGTCCCCGCCACAGCACGGCGGAGGAGAGCGTCTGGTAGGCGCCGGAGTTGTAGTGCAGCGTGGCCTCCACGGCGGTCAGGGTTCCGTCTTTGCGGGCCCCGGTGCGGCAGTGGATTACGGCCGGGTGACGCTTGGAGGTGGTGGCTATGTCTTCGGCGCGGTCCAGGATGAGCTTCACCGGCCGTCCCGCCCTCCAGGCCAAAACAGCGGCCATGGCCGCCAGATGGGAGGGCACGTCTTCCTTTCCGCCGAACGCGCCTCCGGTGGCCGTCTGCACGATGCGCACGTGAGAAAGCGGAACCCCGAGCACATTGGCCACGCCCTCCTGTACATAGAACGGACACTGCAGCGTTCCGTACACGGTTACCCCCACCTCGCCGGGGACGGCCAGCGCCCCCTGCGGCTCTAGGTACGCATGCTCCTGATAGCCCACTTGGTAGGTGTTCTCCACCACTACATCTGCCTGGGCAAACCCTTGGGTCACGTCCCCCTTGCGTATCACCATGTGGTTGAACACGTTGCCCTGCTCGGCGCCGCCGGGGGCCGCCACCTGGGGTGCCTCCTCCGCTAGTGCCTGCAGGGGATCGAACACGGCGGGGAGGTCCTCGTACTGGATATCCACGAGCCTCGCTGCCTCCTCAGCGGCCTCGGGACTGGTGGCGGCGATCAGCGCGACCGGCTCGCCCACGTAGCGGACGACGTCCTCGGCCAGCAGGGGCATGTCGCGGTAGATGATGGGGACGATGTTTTCCCCGGGGACGTCGCCAGCGGTGACCACACATTCCACACCGGGGTGGGCGTAGGCGGCGGCGAGATCCAGCTTGAGGATGCGGGCGTGGGCGCGGTCGGCGCGGATCGCCTTGGCGTGAAGCGTCCCGGGGAGGGCGAGGTCGTCGACGAAGCGGGCCAGCCCGCGTACTTTGCTCTGCGCGTCCACGCGCGGGCTGCCCTGTCCGATGAGCGTCTCCCTGCTACTTTCTGCCATGTCCACCTGCCTAAGCCTACAGCCGTCCGCCCATGGTGAGCACGAGCAGTGCCTTCTGTGTGTGCAGGCGGTTCTCCGCCTGATCGTACATCCAGGAGAGTTCGTTATCGCAGACCTCAATGTCGGCCTCATGGCCCCGGTCCACCGGCATGCATTGCAGGAGGTGCCCGGGAGCGCAGAGCTCCTTCTGTCGCCTTGTAGTGTAGCGCCAGTCGGTGTACTTGCCCGCCAGCTCCAGTTCATTTTCTTTGCCGATCTCGTAGCGCCCTCGGGTGCACCAGTTGCGTGGGAAGACCACCTGCGCACCTTCCAGGGCCTTGTCCATGTCGTTGACCACTTCAAACGAGCCCCCGGAGCCCCCGGCCAGATTGCGGCATGTGTCCATGACCGTGGGGTCCAAGTCGTACTCGGGCGGATGAGCCAGCACCACATCCATGCCGTACATGGCGGAGATTAGCGCTGTCCCTTGGATGGAGCATGGGCCGCGCACCCAAGGGGAATAGGCCCAAGTGATGACGATCTTGTTGCCTTTGGGCTCCCCCAGCTTTTCCCTGATGGTGTAGATGTCCGTGAGCGATTGGCAGGGATGATTGATGTCCGAGGCCATGTTGATGATGGGTACATCGCCGAACTCGGCGAACTTGCGGATCACCAGATCTCCGTGGCCGTAGTAGTCGATCTCGTCGTCCAGAAGGCGGATGCCGATTCCGTCGCAGAACCGCGACATCGCCTTGACTGTATCCTTTACCGTCTCCCCCGCTCCGGGGGTGTCCTCCAGAGACAGGCGCAAGGTCTTGGGGCTGATGAACTGAGCGTGTCCGCCCAGCTGGGCCATCGCCGTCTCAAAGGACATGCGGGTCCTGGTGGAGCCGGCGAAGAACATCATGGCGAACGTTTTGTAGGCTAGGTATGGGTGCGGCTGCCCGCTGTAGTAAAGCCCCTTCAGATGGTCCGTAAGGCGAATGGCGCTGTCGTACTCCTCCTTTGTCCAGTCGGTTTCCGCTATCAGGTCCCTGCCGACAAGGTCGTACAAGCTCATCGGGGCCGCCTCACAGAATGAGGGCCATGAGGCCCTTCTGGGCGTGCATGCGATTCGCCGCCTGTTCCACGATCACCGAATTGGGACCGTCGATGACCTCGTCGGTGACCTCCATCCCGCGGTCGGCGGGGAGACAATGCATGTAGATGGCATTATCGGTGAGCGCCATCTTCTCCTTGTTGCATATCCAGTCTTTGTTGGCCTCGAAGATCTCCTTGGCCTTGTCCGGATCCATGGGCGCCTTCCCCGTGGTGTCCTGTGCGGTCCACGCCTTGGGGTAGACCACGTGTGCCCCGCGGAATGCTTCGTCCATGTCATTGCTAACTTCAAACGTTCCCCCGTAGCGGCTAACGTTGTCCTTGGTCGCCCGGAGGACGTTGGGGTCGAGCTCTAGCCCCTCGGGATGCGCCAGCACGATGTCCATGCCGAAGAAGGAGGCGCCGAGGATGGCGGACTGGGGCACAGCCAGCGGTTTTTCCACCGAGCCCGAATAGGCCCAGGACATGACGAACTTCTTGCCCCGGAGCTCCCCCAGCTTCTCACGCACGGTCATCACGTCGGCCAGGGCCTGGCATGGATGATACATGTCGTCCTCCATGTTGATCACTGGGATGTGGGACCAGCGGGCGAACTCGCGGACGATGGTGTCCCCCTTGCCGTACAGCCAGCCAGTAGGCTTTCCGTAGATGCGCAGGGCGGTGCCGTGGCCCATCTCCGCCAGCACGCGGGACACGTCGGCCACTCTCTCTGTGGAGTAGGCTACTTCCTCTCCCGGGAGGGCGGGGGTGTACACCGCGCCCGGCTGGAGGAAATGGGCGTGTCCGCCAAGCTGGGTCATCCCCGCCTCGAATGAGTTCCGTGTCCGCAGCGACGTGTTGTAAAATAGCATAAATAGGGACTTGTCCTGCAAAACTCGATGGGGCTCGCCGCGGATCCACTTGCGCTTGAGTTCGTCCGCGGTGTCCAGGATCGTCTCCACCTCTTCCCGGTCGTGTTCCAACAATGTGATGAAGTCCCTTCCTCGTAGGTCGGTTGCTGCCATCTTTCGCCTCCTCTTGCCCGAACGTGGCAGACAAGGCTGCCACGCTTCCTTCCGACCGATTCTACTCGCGGACCACCTGGGTGCCCGCCTGACCTTCCAGCGCCTCGCTTGCCTGCCCCAGCGAGGCGATTACCGCTCGTTCACCTCCTGCCTGCACGAATCTAATCGCGGCGAGCACTTTCGGCTCCATGGAGCCTTTGGCAAAGTGCCCTTGTTCTGAGTATTGCTTGGCCTCCGCCGCGGTTACCCGCTCTAGCGCATGCTCGTCTGGCTTTCCGTAGTTTAGCTTCACTTGGGGTATGTCGGTCAGGATGAGTAGGACGTGCGCCCCCACATCCTCGGCTAGGCGCTCCCCGGCGAGGTCCTTGTCGATTACGGCCTCCACGCCCTTGAGCCGGCCCTCTTCTTGCACCACAGGAATGCCCCCGCCACCGGAAGCGATGACAATGGCCCGGTTTTGCACCAAGATCCTGATGAATTCCTTCTCAGCGATGCTCACGGGGTCAGGGGAGGGCACGACCCGCCGCCACCCTCTCCCGGCGTCTTCCACTACGTCCCATCCCATACGCTCGCTTAATTCCCGGGCCTCATCGGAGCTGTAGAAGGGGCCCACGGGCTTGCTGGGATTCTGGAAGGCCACGTCGTCTTTGTCCACCAGCACCTGGGTCACCACGGTGGCCAAAGGGATGTCGCCCCGGCCACGAGCACCGAGGATGTGATGGAGGCTCTGCTGTATCATGTAGCCGATCAGCCCTTGGGTTTGTGCGCCGCAGGCGTCCATGGGCATGGGTGGTACTGAATCCTTGGCCGCCTCCTGTTGGAGGAGGATGCTTCCCACCTGGGGACCGTTCCCGTGAGTGACCACTAGCTTCCACTGGCCGGAGAGCACCATCTCGGCGAGCTGCTCACATGTCCCCCGTACGTTGTTGAGTTGCTCCTGCAGAGTGCCCCTCTGTCCACGCTGGAGGATGGCGTTGCCGCCCAGCGCCACGACCACCGTTTTTTTGTCCATGACTGGTGTATTCCTCCTTTGGCTAAGCGCTGTGTCCGTTCTTTCATGTACTACAGCTGTTCACTCACCACGCTGGTTGTCCCACCAGGCACTGCCTTGCGTCCAGGGAGTGGGTCGATCGAACTCCATGCTCCGCTGCTAGCTACCTGAGGGGTGGACTGACCGCCCCACCGTTTGTCAATACGCATCGTGCGCGACAGTTTAGCCCGCTGAACGACCCGGGGCCACATTGGGGACAGTCCCCCTTTCGTTTGTTAAGCTCCGGGTATGGAAATTGTGTTGGAAACTGAGGCGACGGGGCCGGTACAGGTCCGGCTCGATGAGCGGGCTCCGGAGACGGTGAAGGCGCTGTGGGCGGCGCTGCCGATTAGTTCTGAGGCTCGTCGCTGGGGTCAGGAAGTCTACTTCTCCACGCCTGTGCAGATGGGGCCCGAGGCTGCCGTGGAGACCGTGGAGGCGGGCGAAGTAGCTTATTGGCCGGAGGGACATGCGCTGTGCGTGTTCTTCGGTCCCACACCGGCGTCGCGTCATGCAGATGAGCTCCGCCCGGCGAGCCCGGTGAACCCCGTAGGCCGCGTGGCGGGCGATCCGTCCGTGTTCGACAAGGTGCGCGAGGGCGATGAAATCACCATTCGGGCAGTCTGACGGTCTCCCGCATACCTCGGTGGCCACGGTGGAGCTGGAGCAGGCTCTGGCTAGGCCGGGCTGTGTGGTGTGTGCGCTTACGCACCGGATGGAAAAACGATGGGTGTGGACACTCCTCTACGAGCACAGCGGCGATATCAGCATTCATCAGGCGTTGGCGGATGCGGTAGGCCTGTGCGCGGAACATGGCGCCCTGGTAGAGCGGGTTGTGGGCGAGCGTCAATTGGCATCCGCTGGCGCCACGGCCCGGCTGTACCTCACGGTGGTGAATAGGGTGCGGGATAGACTGCAGGAGGGTGGACGGCGTGTGCCGGTTCCTCGGTGTCCTCTATGCCTGCGGGTTGAGCAGACGGGGCGGCACTTGGCAGGAACGCTCGCTCAGGCGCTGAAGGACGGCGCGTGGCGGGAAGGCTACGAGTCTTCCGATGGGCTGTGCCTTCCCCACTTGGATATGTGCCTGTCGGCTATGCGCGGGGAGGTGCGGGACTGGCTGCGGGAGGACGCCAACCGGCGGCTGGATGAACTTTCCGAGAGGCTGTCGGAGTTCTGTCGTAAACAGCGCTACGACGTCGAGGAGGAAATCAGCGAAGAGGAGAGCGTGGCGTGGAAGGAAGCGCTGTGGCGCATAGGGGGACTCGCTTAGGGGGACTGTCCCCTTACCTTATCAGTCCGCCGCCGAGGACGCGCGGGCCCCGGTAGAACACAGCGGCCTGCCCGGGGGCGATGGCACGGACCGGTTTGTCGAAATTCACGTGTGCGGTGTCGTTCCACAGCTCTACGGAGGCTGGCTTTGCCGGTGAGCGGTAGCGCACCTGGACCCGAGCGCGGAAGGCACGTGCAGGAGGTCGTCCGCCGGGCCACCGTAGGTGCGTTGCACTGAGCTTGCGATCATAGAGCGCTGATTCGGGACCGACTATCAGGGTATTGGTATCGGCCTCGAGGCGTACTACGTATAGCGGTTCCGGCCAGCGGAGCCCGAGGCCCTTCCTTTGGCCTATTGTGTAGTGGGCTAGCCCCTGGTGAGTGCCGAGCTTCTGGCCGGAGATGTGCACAATCGGGCCGGCGGTGCTGCGGGGCAAGAGCTTTGCCACTCCGGAAGGAGCAAAGCACAGGTCCTGGCTTTCTGGGAGGCGGGCGGCAGTCAACCCGAGTTCACGGGCCAGATCGCGGATCTCCTTCTTGCTTAGTTCTCCGACCGGCATCAGGGCGCGCCGTAGTTCGTGCTGGGTGACGCTGTACAGAAAGTAGGACTGGTCTTTGGCTGGATCGCGTCCTCTGAGAAGGCAAGCCTTGCCTTTTCGACGGTGCACGCGGACGTGGTGGCCGGTGGCGATATAGGGGATGCCCCGCTGAGCGGCTTCGTTTGCCAATAGCGTAAAGCGTACCTCGCTGTTGCACAGGACACATGGGTTGGGGGTAGTGCCAGCCACGTACCCCGACAGCGTAGGGTCGACGACCAGTCGATGAAACTGTTCGTGCGCCTGTACAACATCGTGAGGGATCCCCAGCTCGCGCGCCGCTAGGGAGGCTGTGTTTACAGAGCAACAGGGGTTCTCCAGGGGTCCTTGCGGATCCCAGAGCCACAGGGTGAGGCCGTGGACGTTGTAGCCTTGGCGAAGGAGGAGCAATGAGCATACGGTGGAGTCCACACCGCCGGACATTCCCACGAGTACTGTTTTGTCGGTCATAGAAGTGCTTCTCCGTGGCGCTGCCGCAGGCAGTCCCCTGGTCACTGTTCGACGTGGCGGGGGACTACGCATAGAAAACGGAATGGGCCCTGCCCTGTGTTGCGGAACCGGTGCTGTTCGTCCGGGGAGACGTGGGCTGCTGTGTTCGGGGAGAGCGAGTACACTTGTTCCTGTGTGACAAGCTCCCCCTGACCTTCGAGCACTATCACTCCGTGCTCAAAAGGATGGGTATGGTCCGGGGTATGCCCTCCGGGGGCCAGGGTGAACAGCCGTACGGCGAACGTGGGGGCGCCATCCCCGGGGCCGATCAATAGCTGTTTTGTGGCTCCCACCACGTCCGTTCCATCGGAGATGTCCACCGCGGCAACTTCGTCTGTCCTCCGGACCAGCGCCATATACTCCTCCTATAGATTGAGAGCCAGCAAGGGCACAAGGAGCTCCTCCTGAGTCATCCCCCCATGCATCCCGCGCATTGTGACTGGTTCCCTGGGCCACATCAGGCACTTGCGTCCTCGTGACAGAACGAGGAGGTCGCCCATGCGCGCTTGGATATTCGGCTTGGGCAATTCCTCCCCCCACAGTTTCCGGTCCAGCGCCTGTTCGGTGGTCAAGACCTCGAATTCCTGCGGGAAGCGCTCATGGAGGAACTCCCTGATCCGGCCTTCGCATCCCCGCCGCACAAAAAGCGACGCCGCTCGCGCCTCTCCCACCGGGGGGAAAAGGAGCGACTCGCGCAGCTCCGGGTGGTCGGGACAAGACACGATGTCCTGCGCTGGATTGAACGGTTGGAATCCGTGGTCGGCTGCGATGAGCACCGTAACGTCTTCTACTCTTGCCAGCAGCTCCTCGTCCAGCGTGCGGAAGAAGTGCCGGGTTTCGGCGGCGAAGGCAGAACAATGAGGGCCGTACTGGTGCGCGATGCTGTCGGTAGTGGGCCAGTACACGCTGAGTATGCGCTGGCCGGGCTTTTTCAGCAACCCTCGGAGGTGCATGAACAGGTCGCTGAGAGTGAGAAAGGCCGTGGTGTCCCCTACCCCCTGATAGAGGAGTTCAGAGAGCCCGGAGTCGGCGATACGTTTGGGCAGGAATAGGGAAGTGGGCACCTTGTGGGTGGCAAGCCGCTGGTAGGTGGTCTGCACGGGGAGCATCCCCGCCGGACTTATGCCCAGCTTGGCCAGCGCCCCGCTTTGCGCGCCAGGAGGGGAGAGGTGGATCATGTTCACTACCGCCCCGGGATCCTGGAGGAACACCGAGTAACCCAGCACACCGTGCGCTGCGGGGCTCACCCCTGTGGCAAGGGTGGTAAGGGCGGTGGTCGTGGTTGGGGGAAAAACCGAAGTAAGGGGGATGAGTGTTGCCTCAGAGGTACGAGGGCCGAAGGAGAGCTCTCCTTCCTTTAGGAGATGCAGCAGCTTGAGATACCCCAGCCCGTCCACGATGAAGAACACCACCCGTCCCTTGGCAGAGAGGCCTAGCTCATCCGCCAAGCCCCCGGGCGTCTCCACACCGACTAGCTGCTCCAATGTAGGTGGCACAGCAAGAAGCGAGTAACGTTCGTAGTGTGGGCGCTTTGCGTGGGTTTCGTCTTGAATGCGTGAGTAGACCGCTTGTGTCAGAGTCATTACTCCGGCATTATAGCCGCGCGAGAAACGCACACAATGCTAGGAAGGGGGATTGGGTATGAGCGAGTGCCCTGTCCGGACTGAGAATGCTGAGCGCTGTCCGTGCACGTATCCTGGTTGTCCAAGGAAGGGACGGTGCTGCGAGTGTCTGCGTTACCATCTTGCATCGCAACAACTGCCTGCTTGCTGCTTCCCTCCCGAAGTGGAGCGCACCTACGATCGATCGTTCACGAGATTTGCCCAATTGTATGCTGAATGAGCAATCGACAAGTTGCGCATATTCTGCGAGAGGTGGCCGAGCTTCTCGAGCTTGAGGATGTGCCGTTCAAGCCGAGGGCCTACCGCCGGGCCGCTCAAACGGTGGAGTCCTCTCCTACGGACATGGAGGAGCTTGTGCGGGAGGGGCGTTTGGGGGAGTTGCCCGGGGTTGGGAAGGCAATCAGCGAGAAGATAGAGGAGATTGTCCGCACCGGACGGCTCTCCTACCACGAGGAGCTCCGAAAAAAGCTTCCCGTGGACCTCTATACCCTGACCCAGGTGGAAGGGGTGGGTGTGCGCACGGTTAAGCGCTTGTACGAAGGGCTGGGGGTACGCAACTTGACCGATTTGGAGCGGGCGGCTCGGGAGGGGAAGATTCGTGCCTTGCCCGGGATGGGGGAGAAGAGCGAAGCTCGCATTTTACGCGGCTTGGCCGAGGTACGGGGGACCGAGGCACGGATCTTGTTGTGGTATGCGCTGAACACTGCTCGGGCTCTGTGCCGAAAGCTAGAAGCGACAGGCTTGTTCGCCAGGTTGGCGTACGCGGGTTCGCTGCGCCGGGGGCGGGCAACAGTAGGGGATCTTGATCTGTTGGGGATTTCGCACCATCCTGAGCAGGCGGCACAAGCGTTTGTGGAACTCCCGGAGGTGGGGCAGGTACTGGCGCGGGGGGCGAAGCGCGCTTCCGTAAGGCTGTCGGAGGGGCTACAGGTGGATCTACGGCTGGTGCCGGAAGGCTCGTTCGGTGCGGCGTTGCAGTATTTCACCGGATCCAAAGAGCATAACGTGCGCCTGCGGGAGCGGGCGGTGGGCCGTGGACACAAGCTGAACGAGTACGGCCTGTTCGACGAGGCTGGAGAAGCGTTGGCCGGTGCGGACGAGCAGGGCATCTACCGGAGCCTAGGGCTCGAGTTCATCCCGCCGGAGTTGCGGGAGGATCAGGGCGAGGTTCAGGCTGCCGAGCGCGGGGAGCTGCCCAAGTTGGTGAGTCTCGGCGAGCTGTTAGGCGACCTGCACATTCACACCAACTGGTCGGACGGGGATGCGTCAGTGGAGAGGATGGCACAGGCGGCACGAGAGCGTGGGTTCCGCTACATCGCGATCACAGATCACTTCCTATTTTCAGAGTCCGTCGGTGGGGTCACCGCGGAGGATCTCCGCCGGCAGCTAGATGAGGTAGCCCGTCTGAACGAGGAGCTAGAGGGGTTCCGAATCCTCAGTGGGGTGGAAGCCAACATTCTTCCCGACGGAAGCTTGGATGTCCCGCGGGACATCCTCATGCGGCTGGACCTGGTGATAGGCTCAATCCACTCACGTTTTCGTACCGCGAAGAAGGAGATGACAGAGCGGCTCCTGCGGGCGGTGGACGAGGAGGCGATGGACGTCCTGGGACACCCCACGGGGCGGTTGATCGGCGAGCGAGCGGCCTACGAGGTGGACTGGGATGAGGTGTTCTCCCGGGCGGCCAAGACTGGCACAGCTCTGGAGATAAATGCCAATCCGCAAAGACTTGACTTGAACAGCAGCTTGGTGCGGCGGGCGGTTGAGGCGGGCGCTCGGTTGATCATCGGGACCGATGCTCACGCGGTCCAGCACTTGGACTTTTTGGAGCTTGGCGTGGTCACGGCACGGCGAGGCTGGGTCGAGGCCAAGCACGTGCTCAACACGCTGTCGGCGGAGAAGGTGTTGGCCGCGCGCAAGCGCGGGTGCAGCTGACCTACGGGGGCCAGGCTGTGAAGAGTGCGCTCGTTCACTTCGTAATCGGGGTATCCTTTCTGGACACTCTGGCCCAGCTTCCGTTGATCGCGCCCTACGCTGAGCGGCTCGGTGCCTCGCCGGTGGGAGTGGGAGCCGTGGTTGGCGTTTACTCCCTGGCAAACATGCTGGCAAACATTGTGCTGGGCTCTGTCAGGGGTGTGGGGAGTGCCTCCCCTTGCGTCCGGTGCCGCGGTCATCGCCCTCGGAGGGGCATTCGGTCTGCTGCAGGGCCGGTCGGGTTGAATCGCCCGTCGATGTGTGCTAGTTGGCAAATCGAGGCTGTGGTGAACCTCTGTCCGGCGGAAGTATACTTACCAATGTCATGAATGCCGTTACAGTAGAGCATCTGGACAAGGTATACGGTCGCGGGCAGCGGGCGGTGCGGGCCGTGGACGGGGTCTCTTTCTCCGTGGACTCAGGCGAGCTGGTGGGCCTCCTGGGGGCCAACGGCGCGGGGAAGACCACCATCATCAAGATCATTTGTGGCCTTCTCCTGCCTACCGGTGGGTCGGCGGCGGTGTATGGAGTCCCCACTGACCAAAAGAGCGTGGCGCGCTACGTGGCTGCTGTGCTCGAGGGGTCGCGCAACATCTACTGGCGGCTCTCGGTGGAGGAGAATCTGCGCTTCTTTGCCGGTCTGGTGGGACAGTCTCCCCGCGCTGCTCCCGCGCATATCCAGGAGCTGGTGTCACTTCTGGGCTTGATGGACAAGCGGCGGGTGGTGGCCAACAACCTTTCCCAAGGGATGAAGCAGAAGCTGGCCATCGCTTGCGCGCTAGTGCGCAATACTTCGGTGTTGCTCCTGGACGAGCCCACGCTGGGACTGGACGTGGAAACTTCATACGAAGTACGGGGATTGATCCGGGAGCTTGCCGAGCGGGAAGGACGTACAGTGCTACTTTCCTCCCACGACATGGGGGTTGTAGAGTCGGTGTGCCGCCGGGTGATCATTGTCGCTCGGGGGAGGGTGGTTACGGATGATCAAGTTGGCCGTCTGCTCAACCTCTTCCGCACGCGTGCGTTGAGGGTGGCCTTGTCCGGCGTCTTGGATAAGCAAGCTCTGAGTCGACTGCAGGAGGAGTTCCCCGGGGTGAGAGTGTGCGAGGATTCGGGAGCGCCTTCACTGGATGTGGAGCTGGAAGTGGGGCAGACGTTGTATCAGCTGATCGATGTGTTGCGGACGTGCGGCGTAGGGGTGGAGGAAGTCGCTCGGGTGGAACCGAAGCTGGAGGAAGTGTTCCTGCGCGTGGTACGAGGGGAGAACGGTGCGGGGAAGATAGTGCGCTGAACATCACGTGTCCTTGACAAGTAGTGTCGTAGCTTGTCTGCGACGTTGGGAGTGAGGAGGGGAAGGTGAGGCTGTACTTGTGGTCAGGGTGGGCGATTGTATATCGCCATTTGATCGAGCTGAAGAGGTACGCGTTCAACACACTGTCGACCCTGGCTACGGTGTATTTGGTGTTCCTTCTCATGTTTTTCGGAGCACGGATTCTGGTCGGAGGCGAGGCCATGTTCGGCGACACGTTGGAGGGGCTGATTGTTGGGTTCATGGTGTGGACGTTGTCCATCGTCGCCTATTCGGAGCTTTCCTGGGCGCTCATGCGGGAGGCGCAGTTGGGAACACTGGAGCAGCTCTACATGAGCCCTGCGGGGTTCCGGTGGGTGACGGTATGCTGGGCCATGGGCGCGTTCTTGACCAGCTTGGTGTTCTCCGTCCCCATTGTGCTGTTGATGATGGCGACGACCGGCCGCTACCTGAGCCTGGATGTGCCCAGCTTGCTTCCACTGCTCTTGCTGACGGTGTCCGGGGTGTTTGGCATCGGGCTGGCTGTGGCCGGGCTTGCGCTTGTGTTCAAGAGGATTCAGGCCGCGTTTCAGATTCTGCAGTTTGTGTTCGTCGCGTTTCTGTTCGCCCCCTCGGAGCCTGCTTGGGCCAAGGCGCTCCCGCTTAACTGGGGAACAGAGCTTATCGGGCGGGTCATGGTTCACGGGATGAGGCTTACAGAGATGCCGGGACTTGACTTGCTGATCTTGCTGGCCAATGCAGTGGGTTGGTTCGGCGCCGGATTCCTTGTGTTCAGCGTCTTGGAGCGTACGGCCCGTCGGCGGGGGCTGTTGGGACACTACTAGGGCCGGACAACGTTTGGTAGGTTGGCTGGGGGGCCGCCCGCTAACTACCAAACAAGAGGGGCCCCTAATAGAGCCCCCCTTTCGTTCTTCTGCGTCTAGTTGGACGGTGCTTTATTGGGATGTTACGTTCTTGGCTTGCGGACCCTTGGGGCCCTGCTCGATCTCGAACTCGACTGTTTGCCCTTCACGCAGGCTCTTGAAGCCAGGCATGTTTATGGCGGAGAAGTGTACGAACACATCCGGCCCGCCTTCTTGCTCGATGAAGCCGTAGCCCTTTGCATCGTCGAACCACTTTACTTTACCCGTGGCCACTGGTGATTCCCTCCTTTCACTTTCATTTACGACCGTCTACATGCTTACGCCGCTTCGTTGAGGGTCACCCAACGGCCACGCGGTCGCACTTCGTACGGTCCTGCAAGCTCCAATATAGCACATCGGGGCCTGAAGTCAAGGATCTACGGGAACCTCGGGGTCAGATCTTGAATGTGGTAATCACTCTGGGAGCAGGTGTCTCATATGCGACAGACAGGGGGCATCTGATTACCACATTCAAGATCTGAACATCCCGCTAGGATTTTCAACTAGGCCGTGCGTCATGTAGCTCGTACTCCCGTCCCTGTTTGATCATCGACCACATGACCCGAACGAGGTGTCTGCCGAGCGCTCGCACGGCCTGATTGTGTGTCTTGCCTTCGACTCGTTTCCTTTCGTAATACGCTCGTGACTGGGTCACCTGCTCCAGATGACGTGCCACTGCCGTCATCATCGCCGCCTTAGCCCTCCGGTTCACCTGGCGTGGTCGCTTGCTGTTGTGTTGCTCGCCGGACTGGGAGTCCAAAGGACACATCCCCACGTACAACGCCAGACTCGCCTCTGATCGGAACC
>JAWOCQ010000009.1:0-3559 GCA_046483725.1 Candidatus Bipolaricaulota bacterium | reverse complement strand
GTGGACTCTGGCCTCATCGAGCCAGACCTCTCATATGTGTCCCTAGGCGGCGTGGCCGCGGTGGGAGTCCCCGTGTGGGGGGACTTTTCCGTGGGGATACGCGGCCGTGCGGTACGTAACGTGGCCCCCGGGGACGCGACCGGCTGGGCGGTGGACTTGGCCCTTCTGTGGCGGGGCCCAGTTACCTTAGGTCTTCTCGGAGAGTCGCTGTGGTCGCAGGCTGTCACGAGCAGCGGAGGCCATGGCGAACCTTGGCCCCAGCGACTGGCGCTGGGAGCCGCGCTGCCCCTGCCGTTGCCCCAGCCATTGAACGGCCAAGTGACGGCATCACTGGGGGGCCTGGGGGAAGATCCCCTCTCCTTGCGGGCGGGGGGGGAGTTGTGGCTGCAGGGGATAGGGCTCCGGGCGGGCCTCGGCCCAGGAACGGCCTCCTATGGGCTGTCGGTACGCTGGGGTACGCTGCAGCTCGATTGGGCGACCGTGCTGCATGAGGTTCTGGGTCCGGCGTACCGCGGAACGGTGACGGTGAGGTTTCACTGAGCAGTGCGGAGCTGGCCGCAGCCCGCGGAGATGCGCACCCCGCGGGAACGGCGCACGGTGACGTCCACCCCGCCCTCCAAGAGGATCCGGCGGAAACTCTCCACGCGACTCTCAGACGGCCGTGTGTACGGAAGCCCCGGCGCCGGGTTGAACGGAATCAGATTAACGTGGGCCAGCCGCCCCCCTAGTAGCTCCGCCAACGCCTGCGCTTGCCAGCGGCTGTCGTTCACCCCGGCCAGAGCCACGTACTCGTAGCTCACCCGCCGCCCGGTGGCCCCGGAGTAGTGGTCGGCTGCGGCTAGTACCTGTTCAATGGACCAATGCTCGGTACCGGGGAACAGGGCGCGCCGCAGCTCGTCGGAGCTGGCATGCAAAGAGATAGCCAGGTTCAGCTCCAGCCCTTCGCTGGCCAACCTGCGGATTCCGGGTACCACCCCGACGGTGGACACAGTGAACCGGCGAGCCCCGAGGCCAAAGCCCCGTGGGTCGTTCAGGTTGCGGACGGCTTTGACCGTCGCCTCGTAGTTGAGCATCGGTTCACCCATGCCCATGAGCACCACGTGGGTCACCCTGTCCTCCTGGCGGGAGAGCCGCCGGGCGAAGTGAAGGACCTGGGCAGCGATCTCCCCGGCGCTTAGGTTCCGCACATAGCCTGCCTGTCCAGTGGCACAGAAGGTGCAGCCTACAGGACAACCAACCTGGGTAGAGACACACACTGTACGCCGGTCGCCCTCCCGCATAAGGACTGCCTCCACCGCCTCCCCGTCGGTGAGCGTGAGAAGCGCCTTTTCTGTTCCTTCGTCTGAGTCGCACTGCAGGGCCCGGGGGACGGCACTCTCGATGGCGCAGCTCTCGGAGAGCCGGCGGCGCAAGGGGAGGGGAAGGTCGGACATCTCCGCAAAGCTCTCGGCCAGCCGCTCCCACAGCCAGCCCCACACCTGCCGGGCGCGGTAGGGAGGCTCCCCCCAGGAGGAGAGAAGCCCTTCAAGCTCCCCGAAGGAAAGGTCAAAAAGCCGCACCTGACAGCTCCCCTTTCCACGGAACGAACCGTCCCCGGCCCGGGCGTGCCAGGAGCTCTCCCTCGCGGAGCAACCACTCGCCCCGGGAAAGGACGCCCACGGGCCGGCCAGCGAGTTCCATCCCCTCATAGGGAGAAAAACCGGCAGCGCTGCGTAGCTCAGCCGCCCGTACGGTCCGGCGAGCTTTGGGGTCCCAGAGCACAAGGTCCGCGTCGGCACCCGGGATGATCGCCCCCTTCACCGGCCACAGCCCAAACGCCCGCGCCGGGCCTTCTCCCATGTACCAGGCCACCTGTCTCAGGGAGAGTGGCCCTCGGGCCCAGCCTTCCGAAAGGAGAATAGCCGGAAGGAGCTCCAGCCCCGGAAGCCCCGACGAGAGCGTGGCGGGATACGACCAACCGCGGCTCTTCTGCTTCCGGGTGAATGGGCAGTGGTCTGTGGCGACAGCCTGGAAGGCATTGTGGGAAAGGCCTCGCCACAGCGCCTGCAGGTCTCTGTCCGCCCTCAGCGGAGGCACCACAGAGAACAGATGCCCATCCTCCCGGCAGTAGCATTCCTCGGTAAGAAACAGGTACTGGGGGCAGGTCTCCCCGACCACCGGCGCCCCCCGAGCCTGTGCGGCCTGCAAGCCCGCCAGCCCCGCCTCGCTGGAGATGTGGGCAACGTAGGCTCTGCAGCCGGTGTCCCTAGCCAGCTCCCCCACAGCGGCCACCGCTACCGCCTCAGCCACCGCCGGGCGGGCCCGCGGAGTGGGCCCCCCCTCGGGCACGGTCAGCTCCTGGGCCTCCGCGTGCACCATGGCCACCCCGCCCAGTGCGCGGATATCCTGCATCGCCTCACGGAGAACCCCCAGCGGCGTGCGCCGCCCGGACTCCGCATAGCTCAGGTAGAACTTGAACGAGCGCACGCCCAAGCTCGCTGCCTGCCGCAGCTCCTCGCGGCGGTCATTCGTCCAGCCGATCATCTCCGCTCGCAGCGCGAAATCCACCGCAGCGCCGGAAGCCTGCGCTATCCGCTGCTCGATGCTCTCAGCAAGGGAAACATCCGGCGCACCCAGGGTGAAGTCCACCACCGTGGTCACCCCGCCGCCGGCTGCGGCCAGGGTCCCCCTCTCGAAGTCGTCGGCCGAGCGAGTCCCAGCCACGGGAAGCGAAAAGTGCACATGGGCGTCAACTGCTCCGGGGAGGACCAACAACCCGCGGGCGGATTGCTCCCTCCCACAGCCGGCCACATCCCCCACCTTGACGATTCTTCCGTTGCGAATAAGGAGGTCCGCTCGCCGTGCTGTCCGAGGGGTTACCACCGTGCCGCCATACACCCTCAGGTCGCCCATAAACCCACCATAGCGCAACAGCCTACGGAGTGCGAGACAGCCGTACCCTGGAAAGACAACCCCACGCCGGGTCTTGCGCACGTAGCGGCTCACAGTAGAGTATCCAATAAAGGAGGCCGATATGGGCAAAGCATTTCTGGCGGTCCTCTTCGCCGGCCTGGTAGCCTTCGGCGTGGCGGCGCAGGACGAGGGCTTCGGGCTAGGCGGGGTGATGATGGGAATGGTCAGACTGGACCTCACTGAACTGAACGCCGTCCTCGATAGGGCGAACTACCCAGAGCTTCGGCGTGAAATGCTGGTGATCGGGGGCGGAGGGGGCGGAGGCGTGACCCGCGGCGCGGCCTTCGGAGGGATCGGCTTTTCCGGCACCACCGATGCCATAGAAGGGCAGCGAAGAGCCTCGCTGACCTTCTCATTTGGCGGCATGACCATGGAGAGGGTGGGCCGCCTGGAGGAGCGCGCGCTGCTGGGTATCGGAGGTGTAATAGGCGGCGGTACATTGGAGCTGACTGTGCGCTCCCGCTACGCCGACGACCTACAGGACGCCATCACCGATCCGACCACGGCGCACCTCAACCGAGGGTTCTTTGGCGGGATGGTACACCTGCGCTTGCAGCTTCAGCTGTTGGAGTGGATGTCCCTTGAGGGGTGGGCCGGCTACATCGTG
>JAWOCQ010000108.1:0-11610 GCA_046483725.1 Candidatus Bipolaricaulota bacterium | reverse complement strand
CCTCAAGACGTGTGATTGCGGTGAACCCTGGGGCGGGAGTAAATTCACATCATCATGGAGACGATAATCTTGGCTGGAGGCTATGCAAAGCGCCTTTGGCCCATCACGCTGGAGCGCCCAAAGCCTCTTCTCCCGGTGGCCGGGGCGCCTATACTCGACTACATCGTGAGGCAGCTCCCGGAGGGGCCTCCGCCGCTGCTCTCCATAAACCGTCGGTTCTCCCACCAGTTCGACTCCTGGGCCCGGGCTCAAGGGCGGCCCCTCACGCTGGCCGTGGAAGAAACCCGGTCCGAGGAGGAGAAGCTGGGCGCCGTGGGAGCCCTGTCTCGCCTGATCTCCGAGCACGACCTGGACGACGACCTATTGGTAATCGGAGGGGACAACCTGTTCAGCTTCGACCTGCAAGATTTCCTCACAGCCTTCCAGGGCCGCCCTCTGATCGCCGTGTACGACCTCGGGGACCCCGAGGTGGCAAGGCATCGGTACGGAGTGGCTCTGGTCGACGGGCGGCGGATCGTGGGCTTCCAGGAGAAACCCGACCGTCCCGCCTCCGCCTTGGCGGCTACCGCCTGCTATCTCTTTCCTCGCCGAGTTTTGCCGCTGATCCCCGTCTTTATCACCGAAACTGATCGCGGCCAAGATGCTCCCGGGTACTTCCTGGAATGGTTGCGAGCAAGAGAACCTATGGAAGCCTACCGTTTTTCGGAAGGGTGGTTCGATATCGGCGGGCGTGAGGCCTACATCGACGCCAATATGCAGTTCACCGGCGGCAGTTCCTGGATCCATCCGGAAGCGAACGTTGGCCAGGCCGGGCTGCACCGCTGCGTCGTCCTTGGTTCCGCGGAGATCCGCAACGCGCGGCTCACAGGGTGCGTGGTGGACGAAGAGGTCGAACTGGAAGGCGTGGAACTACGGAACGTTCTCGTCGGCCGCGGAACCCGCATCCGCCCCGGCTGAATCATCCTCCGGCGGCCGTAGCTCAGCCGCGCTGGACAGGCCGAAGTAGCGCAGAAAACCATCCGTTACCGAGAGGCGCTTGCTTGTCCCCTCCTCTTCCGCCTGTACAAAGCCCCGCGCCAACAGCTCCCGGACATGGCCATAGGCCCGCTGGCCCCGTGTGCGCACTAATTCCGATTGCAGTAGAGGCCCGCGGTAGGCGATCACTGCCAGCGTTCGCAGCGTCGGCTCCGGGATATCCTGATGCGGAGCCAGAGGGCGCACCGTTTCTGCAAGCTCAGGCTTGATACGGAGCACGTACCCGCCCCCTTCCTGCACAAGCTCGATGCCTCGTCCTTCTTCCTCCAGGTCTTGTGCAAGGGCGTGCAAAGCGGCGCCCACCGCCGTAGGATCCGCTTCCAACACTTGGGACAGCCGCGCCAGGGAGACGGGGCCATCCGCCACGAACAGCGCCGCCTCAACTAGCGCCTGATCCATCCCCCACGACCTCCACCAGAACCTCTCCCAGGAACTCCTCCTGATAGACACGCACGGAGCCTTGGGCGTCCAGATGAAGCAGCTCCATAAAGCGGGCCACTTCGTCCCGTCTATTACTCCTTCCCAGCAAACGCTTGAAAGGCACAACGCGCTCTCCGTTGACCATCTGTACAAGGCGGCGCAGCAGGCGCACGGCTCGACCGGTGAACGGCTCCCTTTCCAGATCTACACCCAGCTGTTCGAACTCCATACCGTCACCGGGCTGTTCCCTCTTGCGTTGGCCGTGACCCAGTGCGGCTCGCAGCGCCCTATGAAGGTCCCGGACTGTGGATCGTCCCACACTTCGCCGCACGATAGGGAGCCTCAGCTCCGGTGCCACATACACATTGGGCTCGTATTCAGGCTCCTCGCTCACCTGATCCACGACCTCATCCAAAGTCGGGCCCTGGCCATTTCCGTTATCGTTTCGTACCCATTCGGACTTCATCCTCAGCAGGACCGCTCCGGCCAGTACCATTCGCCCCGGGACCTCAAGCTCCAGCGCGGCGAATGCAGCCATGTGCTCACGGAATCTGCGCAGCAGCTCCACCAGATCTACCTCCCACGGGTCGAGCCCCTCCGCCATGCTGCGCAGAAGCATATCCCAGTCAGTCCGTGAGATCTCCGTCGGCTCCAGCAGTTTGAGTTCACTCATGCCCCACCAACTCCAAAGCCACCACTCGGGAGTCACCCTTGTGCATAGTCACCCCGTACAGACGGTCGGCATATCGCACTACCTCTTCGTTGTGCGAGATCACAATGACCTGAGCCTCCTTTGCGAACTCCTTTAGGAGGCGCGCCAGCCTCTCGGAGTTGGCCTGGTCCAACGCCGCGTCCACCTCATCGAGAAGATAGAAGGGCGCCGGCCGACCAGCTGCCAGGGAGAGAACGAACGCTATGGCCACAAGCGTCTTCTCCCCGCCGGAGAGGGCGTCCAACAGGCGGGGTTCCTTTGCCGGCGGGCGGGCTCGGATGAGGAGGCCCGACTCGATATTGCCCGGATCGGCCAACGCAAGCTGTGCTTCGCCACCGCCGAACAACTGGCCAAACAGCCGGTTAAGCTCGGCCGACACGGCTTCCATCACAGAGAAGAACCGCTCTTTCTTCTTGGCTTCCACCTCTCCGATGAACCTTTCTATCTCTTGCTTCTCCCGCTCCAACGTCTGCACACGCTCCTTGAAGAGCTGAAACTCCTCGAGGAACGCATCGTACTCGTCAATCGCCCTAAGGTTCACCGCACCGAGCTCCTCCAACCGGCGCTGCGTCTGTCGCAGACGACTCTGCAGTACTTCGGGGCTCCCTTCCTCGACTCCCCCCTCCGGCGGGGAGACCTCGCCGAGCGCCGAGAGCTCTCCATCCAGCTCCGCCAGCTCCCGCTCCCGTCGCGACAGCGTGCCCCGAACCCGCTCCAGCGACAGGTACGCCTGCTTCCTGCGCTCCCTCATGTCCCCGAGCTCGGATTCCTCCTCTGCCCGGGAGGCCTTGCTGCGGGCGGATTCGGCGCTGTGCTGTTGCAGCTCCGCTTCGGCGCTTACCAACTCCCCGGAGATGCGGTGCACCTCAGCCTGCGCTCGCTTGAGCTCACCTTCCAATTTCTCTATACGAGCCTTGTGTTCCCGCAAATCTGGGCTTCTCCGGCCGCTCTGCGCGGATCCACCGACGATCGCACCTCCCCGCTCGAGCAGATCCCCATTCAGGGTGACCACCCGCACACCCTGCAGGTCCCTCACACACTCCAGGGACTCGGCCACCACGGTGTCTGTCAACGCGTAGGCGACAGCGGGCCGCACCTCAGGCGAGCACTCCACCAACTCCACAGCCAGCCCAAGCACGCCGGGGGTACCCAACGCCCCGCGAGCGCGGCTGGAGATCGTCGGCGAAGACAGTTTGTCCAGCGGAAGAAAGCGGGCTCGCCCCAGCTTGTTTTCCTTCAGGAAATCGACGCATTCCAGCGCCACATCACGTGTGGACACGACAAGGTCGTGGACATGCCCCCCAAGGGCCGTCTCCAACGCACTGCCCAGATCCCGTACTGGCCTAACCAGCGAGCCGACAGTACCCAAGATCCCATCCTGGTTACGCTTGAGCAGTGCATCCACCGCCTCCGGGGCACGCCTGTTTCCCCCGGTCCAGCGGTTCAGCTCCTTCAGTGTATCCCTCAGGGAGGCCAGCTCCCTGTCCGCTGACCTTGCCTCCGCTTCCTTCGCCGAGAGCTCCCCACGCAGGCGCTCCACCTTCCGCACGAGCTCCAGGCCGGAGTCGTCCGCCTCTGAGGAACTCTGCGACAAGGTGCGCTCCTTGGCTTCGACTTCGCGGTCCAGACGCTCAACTTCGCCTTCCAGTGCCCGCGCTTCTTCCTCCGCTCGATCCCGCTGCGCCTGTGCCTTGTCCCGGGAAGCACTCAGCGATTCCCATCGCCGCCAACGAAGCGTGGCGTTGAGTCGGTCCCGTTCCTCGCTGAGGGAGCGGTATTCGAGCGCGGCTTGCCGCTCCCGGTGCAGCTCGGCCAGGCGCTGCCGTCGCTCCGCGAGAATGATGCGGCTTGTGTTGAGCCGTTCCTTTACCTGCCCCAGTTCTTCAATCGCCTTGGCCTTCCGTTCCTCATAGGCGGCCACTCCTGCGACCTCGTCCAGGATCTCTCTCCGACGCCTTGGCGATCGCTCCAACACGTCCACCACCATGCCCTGCTCCACTATGTGGTGTCCGTCCGGCTCGATGCTCAAAGCGCTCAGTACGTTATCCACGGAACGTGCGGGACATACCCTACCCTGCAGGCGATAGGTCAAGCCGCTACCCGAGATCTTCCGAGCCAGCACCAACTCGTCAGTGGCCTCGGGGACAAGGTCCCCCAGGCCAACGTCCCCCGGATTCAGGGTGACCTCCACCTGAGCCTCGGAAACCGGATCCCCAGAGGGGGGCGCGTGCAGGAGCTGCTCCATCCTCTCCGCTCGCAACCCGCGGGACCGGCGCCCCATGACAAACGTCAGGGCGTCGAAGATGTTGCTCTTTCCCGTGCCGTTCTCGCCAATGATAGCGGTGAATCCAGGATGAAACGGGACCACTGCCCGCCGCCGAAACGACTTGAACCCAGCGATGCTCAGCCGCCGAATCGTCCCACTCATACGAGGGAATCGAACAGACTCAGCATGACCACCCGACAGCGCGGCCCCTCACACGCCTCGTGCGAAGCGATCTCTCGCAACAACGACTCCACCTTGTGACGGTTGTAATCATTGGGGCATGCCTCACCCGTTTCCCACCGCATTACCGTTGGGATGGAGACCCCGAGGGACCCGGCCAGGGCCCGCTTGCTCATCCCCCTCTCCAGACGGTATCGCCTAAGAGCTTGGCCTAGACTATCCATCCGCCCCCCTTCACGGTTTCGTGTAACGAATATAACATTTGCTACACATAGCGGCAAAAAACAGGGCGCGGACAACTCCGCGCCCCGTCCTGCCTCCTACTATCCGTTCAGCAACACCACTACCAATGCCCCAGCGCCGAGCAACAGCCCCACGGTACCCAGCACCTGAGCCGTCGCCAAAGCGTCCCTCAGGGCCGGAATATTGAGATCCTCGACCATTGTCTCCACTTCATCAACGCGGGCTTCCTGAGTTGACAGGCGGCCATCTAGATCCTCAATGGCCTTGCCCTGTGAGGAAATGTCGGCATCAAAGCCGGCCAGAGTAGTTTCCACGCCCTCAATCTTCTTTCGGTTATTGTCAATCTTGATTTGCAGGGCCTGAGTAGACTGCTCCAGGGCCAGCACTCGCCGGTGCAGCGAGCCCAAGTCCATCTCCTCCAATTCGGTGAGCCTGGATTCGTGTTCTGCCAGCCGGGAGGATAGGCGGCTGAACTCCTCGTCGAGCTCCATTATGTCTGACACCACCGTGGAAAGCTCAGCTTCCAGCTCCCCGATGGCACCCTCAACCTCATCCACACGCCCGTCAAGGCGAGCAACCTCGTTCTCCACACGGCGGCGTAGCTCGGTGACCCTGCTTGTCACCTCGCTCAAACGATCAGCCAGGGCATCCGCCTGCTGTTCCAAGCCAGGCACCCTGTCACATACGTCAGCGAGCTCCGACAGCCTCGATTCCACATTCGACAATTGCGTTGCCAACGAGCGATAACAGGTCGTGAGCTCCCGATCTGCCTCGTTCAGCGCAGCCACGGCCTCCTTCAGCTCGGTGATCAGCTCCGTAAAGAAACCGGTCACCTCACCGAATGCCTCCTCCATGGCGGCGACCTCTTCCTCTGCCGGAGGCAGTTGGACGCCCGAACCGTCACCGGCTAGGGCACCGCCCCCCAGGAGGATCACCCCCACCATCAGCCAACCTACCATTCGCCTCATCAACTGAACCCCTCCTTTTCCGGCGTTCGGACGCCCCACAGTAGCCTGCGTCACCTTCAGGCACACGGCCCCTTGGGCATCCTGCAACGCCGGTTTGTCGCCACAGAACCAGACATGTGTCCCATAGGCCTCGGCCATGATCTGCCCATGGCGGCAGGAACCCCGGCGCGAATTACCGTATTCCTTGCGGCTCTTGCACGACGCGAGTAAAGTACGACCGGCTCTTGACTCTCTATAAGGAGGAGATTATGGGTGTGTTCGTAGGCGTATCTGGTCTGGTGGCTGTGGCTGCCGTGCTATGGGCGGCCTACGCCACCTGGTCGGTCGTGCGCCACTCCCAAGGGACAGAACGGATGAAGGAGATTCAGCATTACATCCGTGACGGGGCGTACGCGTTCATGCTGGAAGAGGCCCGCGTCATGGGGATCTCCATGCTGGTCGTGGGGGCCGTACTGTGGGCCTTGTTCTACTGGGAAGTGGCGGTGGCTTTCTGGATCGGATCTGTGCTTTCGATGGCCGCAGGTTTCATCGGGATGAACGCGGCTACGCTGGCCAACGGCCGAACAACTCAAGCGGCCCGCTCATCGTTTAAGGATGCACTCAACATCGCCTTCTCCGGCGGGACGGCCATGGGCATGGGCGTCGCCGGCCTGGCGTTGGGCGGTTTGGCCTTGGTTGTCTGGCTGTTCCGGGGGGAGTTCGCGCCGGGCACAGTGGCCATAGAAACCAAGACGATCCTCGGCATCCCCGGCGCCGATGTGAACTTCATCAAGGCCGCAATCATCGTCTCCGCCTACTCTGCTGGAGCATCGCTGGTAGCTCTGTTCGACCGTGTAGGCGGCGGCATCTACACAAAGGCCGCGGACATGGCCGCGGACATGGTGGGCAAGGTGGAGCTTAAGCTCCCCGAAGATGATCCGCGCAACCCGGCCACCATCGCCGATAACGTCGGCGACAACGTGGGTGACGTCGGCGGGTTGGGTGCGGACCTTTTGGAGTCATTCATCGCTTCCATCATCTCGGTGGGCATCATCGGAATGTACCTATACGTAGGCCGCGACAACCCCGACATAGCTGGGCTGATCGCCCGCTACGGGGAGGGTTTTGGCATCAGGGAGAACTACTGGTGGATGACCTTGCTCCCCATGTTGTTCGTGTCAGGGGGAATCGTAGCCACGTTGACAGCTTTCGCCTACATTCGCTTCTCTCGGGCGCGTGAGAACATGCAGGCGGTGCTGATGAACGGCACACGACTGGCAGCGTTGCTAACTGTGGGCTTCGCCGCCTTAACCACCTGGCTTTCCCCGACCAACTTTGTGCCCTTTTACTCTATGCTTCTGGGTGTGGCCAGCGGGATCGGCATCGGCTTCATCTCGGAGTACTTCACCTCCTCTCGCTACAAGCCCACCCGCCAGCTGGCCGAATCCTACCAGTCGGGGGCCGCCGTGGGCGTGACCGAGGGAATGGCGGTGGGCATGATGTCGTCCTTGTGGCCGTGCCTGATCATTGGCGCGGCTATGGTTATGACCTACCAACTGGGCGGTCTCCTGGGCACCGCGTTCGGCGCCCTGGGGATGCTCTCGTTCGTCGGAATGACTGTGTCAGTGGACTCCTACGGCCCTATTGCCGATAACGCGTCGGGGATCGCCACCATGAGCGAGCTGGACCCGTCGGTTCGTGAACGCACGGACCAATTGGACTCCATCGGTAACACCACCGCGGCCATCGGCAAGGGCTTTGCTATCGGCTCGGCGGCCTTTGCCGCCCTGGCTTTGATCGCCGCTTACCTATGGTCGGCAGTGGGGACGGCCGAGGAAGTCCGGGTGCCGGACATCCCCCTCATCGACGCTGAGCGCGGAGGATTGGTGCTGGCGGGGATGCTCGTTGGCGCCATGGTGACCTACGTTTTCTCCTCGCTTCTGATTCGTGCCGTGTCCCGCACCGCTAATCTCATGGTGCAGGAGATCCGGCGGCAGTTCCGAGAAAACCCCAAGATCATGGAAGGGCAAGAAGCACCCGACTACAAGCGCTGCATAACCATTACCGCTTCGGGAGCGGTGCGCAAGATGGTGTTCCCTTCCGCACTAGCTCTGGGCACGCCCCTCGTCGTCGGCCTCATCTTCGGTCGCTTTACCTTGGCCGGCTTTCTTGTCGGGGCGTTGATTTCGGCGGTTGTCCTGGCCATCTATTGCGCCAACTCCGGCGGGGCAATGGACAACGCGAAGAAGTACGTGGAAGAGGGGCATTTCGGAGGCAAAGACTCGGAAGCCCACGCCGCCGGGGTAACTGCCGACACTGTTGGTGATCCCCTTAAGGACACCGTCGGACCGAGCCTAGACATTTTGATCAAGCTCATGTCCGTAGTGTCGCTCCTTTTCGCCTCCTTGTTTCCGCTGACGCCGTTTTTCATGTAGCAGTCCAAGTCGGGGCGGGAAGGAGCCTGATTGTCCTTCCCGCTCCGCTTCAGGCGGGGGCTCGAGCCCGGCGGGAGGGACTGCCAGTTGACCGGTATGTGTCGGTTCTATATGCTTGCGTATCATCCACAAGGGGGCGTACAGGATGGAGAAAGAGAGCATCGCACTACTCAAGCAAGTCCCGCTGTTCGCGCGGCTGGGCGACAAGCACGTCCAGGCCATCGCCCGGTCGGCGAGAGAGCTCAAGTATCCGGCAGGCAAACCTATAGTAAGAGAGGGCGACCAGAGCAATGCTGGATTCTACCTTATCCTAGACGGTCAGGTTGAAGTGCGCCGTGGGGATCAGGTCCTAGCAAAGCTGGGTAGCGGCCAGTTTTTCGGGGAAATGGCCGTGCTGGATGGAGAGCCGCGTTCTGCGGATGTCTACGCTGTCAGTGACACAACGTGTCTCGGTCTGACCAGTTGGGATGTCAAGGCGTTGACCACAACCTACCCGGATATTGCCATGGGCATTATCTCTGAGCTCGCACGACGACTTCGGCAGACAAGCATGAAGCTGAGCGAGTAGCTTCCCACAGCGAGGTATGATGCCACCTGCTCGGGACGAGACGGCCGTCCTGTTTGGTGATATCCGCGATTTCACCTCCTATACAGCCTCCGTAGGCGACGCTCAAGCCTACACCGTCGCTCGAGCGCCTACAACGATGCCTACTCGTCATCTTCCTCGGCAGCCTTGCGGCTTTCGCGCAGTACCTGGCGTATCGTCTCCAGACGGCGCTGAACTCGGCCAAACACGCTTTCCTCAGGGTACCGCCCTTCTTGGTCGGGTTCACCAACCTGCATACCTGTGAGGATCTCCAAGCCCTCCTCCGCAGTGCTGCACGCCCACACGTGGAACTTCCCTTCGTCAACCGCGTCCACGACCTCCTCAGGCAGCATGAGCATGTCCACATTGCCACGGGGAACAATGACCCCTTGCTCTCCGTTGAGGCCCAGCTCCTTACACACGAGGAAGTGCCCCAACACCTTCTCGTTCACACCGCCGATGGCCTGAAGTCTGCCCTTCTGATCGATAGAGCCAGTGACCGCGATCCCCTGCTGCAAAGGGACCTCCGCCAACGCCGACAGCAACGCATATAGCTCAGCTGTAGATGCCGAGTCACCTTCCACTTCGGAGTAGGACTGCTCAAAGGTCAAGCTGGCCGACAGGGACACAGGATGGCTTCCGCCAAACCTCGCTCCTAGATATCCCTTGAGGATCATAACCCCCTTGGTGTGCACGCGGCCGCCGAGCTTTGCCTCCCGCTCGATATCAACTACTCCGTCCTTTCCGGCGTAAGCACTGGCCGTGATGCGGGCAGGTCGCCCGAAGGCGAAGTCCCCCATATCGAGCACCGACAGCCCGTTGACCTGACCCACCTGTACGCCGTCGACATCCACCACCAGCTTCCCCCGGGCGATCCACTCCCGAACCTTTTCGGCAACAAGCCCGTGCCGGGTACGCCGCTTCTCGATGGCCTGACGCACGTGCTCGGCCCGGACTTTGCTAGCGTCCGCGTCAGCCGCCCAAAAGCTGGCCTCTCGAACCAACGCGGCCAGCTGGGAAAAGCGGACAGAAAGCTTCCTCTGATCGGCCGCCACCTCTCCGGCGTGTTCCACCAATCGTGAGACGCCGGACGGCGCGAACGGAAGCACGCCGCGGTCCTCGCATTGCCGAGAGCGCACAAAGCGCGCCATGGTGAGTTCCGCCTCCTGCGTCCATTCCGTCTCTGTGGAGAAATCGGCACGGATGGAGAAGTGCTTTTGGAAGTCCTCATCGTAATGATGAAGCAGGTGATACAGCCACGGCGATCCGATGATGATCACCTTTACGTCGAGGGGGACAGGCTCCGGGCGGAGGCCTTCCGTGGACGAAATCCCCAACATCTGCGCCGGGTCCTCGATCCGCACCTTGCCAGTCCGCAGTGCCGTCTTCAGGGCATCCCAGCTCATCCAGGAGCGCAACAGGTTCGGCGCCGACACCACCAGATATCCTCCGTTAGCACGGTGAAGAGACCCGGGGCGGATCTGGCTGAAGTCGGTGGTCACCACCCCGAACTGGACGCGCCGTTCCACCGTACCGACCAGGTTGGTGTATGTGGCGTTCTCCTCCACCACCACCGGGGCACCCTCTTCCTCGCTCCTGTCGACCAGCACATTGACCGAGTACCGCTGAAACCTGTCTTGAGTTTGCGCCTGCGCTTGCGGAACGGAAGGGGTGCCGGTCGGCTGCTTATTGGCCGGCCTGAGCTCCTCCACGTGCTCCAGAATGTCGGCTTGCACTTCACGCAAGAACTCCCGCACACGCTCCAGTTCCGAATACTTGTCCGACAGTTGACAAAACCGCGGCTCCACCAAGAACTGCGCTGCGCGTTTGGTCAGTTTGCGACGGGACTCCTGCCAGCCTTCTTCAAGCTGTCCCAGCCGGCGGAAAGTGTCCCCTATCACCTCCTGAAGCTCTTCCTGGCGGCGCAGGATGTCTGACTTCTCCTCCTCGGACAGGGCCGAGTACTCCTCTTGTGAATATGGTTCTCCATCGGGCTTCAGGGGGATGGTATTCATCCCTACCGGCGTACGTTGGACCGTGAACCCAAGTTCACGAGCCTTCCCCTCCAACTCCTGGAACAGCTGATCACGTTGCGAGGTGTAACGGTCCCGCTCCTCCTTGGCCTGGGCCTTGAACTCGTCAGACTCCAGGGCCTTGGGCAGCTCACGGCGCAGGAACTCCACACACCGCTCCATGTCCTGCCGCAGCTCCTTGCCCCGTCCCGCGGGCACAAGCAGGTACCGCGGCTCCTGGGGGGACTGGAAGTTTTGCACGTAGCAGATGTCCGGTGGAGTCTCCTGCTCCCGCGAAACCCTATGCAAAAAGTAGGAGACCGCGGAAGTCTTTCCGAGCCCGGTGGCCCCCGAGACGTAGATGTTGTAGCGACTGCGCTCGTCCTTGATGCTAAGGCCAACTCGAAGCGCATCCAGCGCTCTATCCTGACCTACGATCCCCTCCAGCGGGGAAAGCTCTTCGGTGGTGCTGAATGCCATCGAATCAGGTTCGGAACGCCGTCTTAGCTGCTGCGGGGTAAGCTTGTTGTCCATCAGTCCTCCTCAAAGGCACATCTTAGCCGCAGCACTCCACGCTCGCATGGGGATAACACACAGAATA
This sequence comes from Candidatus Bipolaricaulota bacterium, assembly GCA_046483725.1. Lineage (GTDB taxonomy): Bacteria > Bipolaricaulota > Bipolaricaulia > Bipolaricaulales > Bipolaricaulaceae > T3SED10-47. The sequence continues at coordinate 173 of JAWOCQ010000108.1, read as the reverse complement.
GTGGGGCTAAACACCCCCGCCAATTTCGCCCGGCTTGGGCCTGCTCAGCGCGCGGTCAGTTGCCCTCCGATGGGGAGTACCACACGCTCCCCGTCGATGTAAGCTACCAAGTCACCCGACAGCCGAGCCTCCTGGGGAGACTCATCCCCGTGGAAGGTGTATTCCAAATAACC
>JAWOCQ010000079.1:0-5509 GCA_046483725.1 Candidatus Bipolaricaulota bacterium | reverse complement strand
GCCCGCCGAGCACGAGGAGGCCGTGCGCATAGCACGAGAGGTATCCGAGAGTACGGGATCCCCGGTAGGCATAATGCTGGACACCCGCGGGCCCGAAGTCCGCATCGAGGGCCTCGAGCATCCTACCCGTCTGGAAGCAGGGCAGGAGATCATCTTGGGGCCCGGAGGGCTGCAGGTGTCTCACAACGGGTTGGCGGATGACGTCCCCGGTGGCGCGCGCATCCTTCTTGCTGATGGGGCGTTGGAGCTCGTGGCTCTGGGGAATGAACAGGGGGGTCTCCGGTGCCGCGTGGTCCAGGGAGGGGAGCTCCAGCCCGGCAAGAAGGTGAGCGTACCCAGCGTAGCTATCCGCCTCCCCGTCCTGGGCGCCGAGGACGTGCGCTCATTGGAGATGGCGCGGGATTTGGAGCTCGAGTATGTGGCGCTGTCGTTCGCCCGCAGCGCGGAGGATATACGGGCGGCGGGGAAAATCCTGGGCCCCGACGGTCCGTGGCTCTTGGCCAAAGTTGAGCTTGCCGAGGCCGTCCACAACCTGGCCGAAATAGTAAAGGCCTCCGACGGGGCAATGGTGGCCCGCGGAGACCTCGCCGTGGAGCTGGACCCTTACCAGGTGCCGCTCATCCAAAAACGTCTTGTGCACTTGTGCAACGTCCAGGCTAAACCGGTGGTGGTGGCCACCCAGATGCTGGAATCGATGATCGAAAGCCCCACCCCGACCCGCGCCGAGGTGGCAGACATAGCGGCGGCCGTGTGGCACGGCGCCGATGCGGTGATGCTGTCCGCTGAAACGGCCGTGGGTCGCAATCCGGTGACCGCGGTGGAGGTCATGGCGCGGGCGGCCTCAGTCGCCGAATCCGATCGAGACGCGCTCCCACAGCCGGGCCTACAGAAAGAGCTCGTGGGAGAGGTGCCGGTGGCCATGGCCGAAGCTGCCTTTCGGGTTGCCGAGCACGTGCGGGCGAAGGCCATCATCTGCTGTACCTACTCCGGTTGGACGGCCAGGCTGGTGGCAGCGTTCCGCCCACGACCGCCGGTGGTGGCCGCCACGTCCCAGGCTCAGGTGGCACGCAAGCTGGAGGGTGTGTGGGGCGTCTATCCAATCCTGATTCGCGAGGCATCGGTCACGGATGATCTTCTGGAGGACTCTTTGACCGCTGCCCGGGCGGGCGGGTTGGTCGAGCCCGGTGATCAGGTGGTGTTCACCGCAGGGATCCCATTTCTACAGGCAGGCACAACCAACTTGGTGCGGGTAGTGGAAGTGAACTGATGGAATTGGGTCCGAATGTGTATACGGGCCTAAGGGGAGCATTCGCCAGCGGGGGAGTGCAGCCGCCGCCCAAAGAGCAGGCGACAGGAGCGACTGCCGCGGAGACAATGCCCGAGCCGGAAGCGGGAGGTGATTGAGGTGTACCCAAGCATCCCAGAAGTGTTCGCCCGCAGTGCCAAGCTGCACGGCGAACAAGTGGCGATCCGCATCCCTGCGGCCAAGGGGCGGCATATCTCCTACCGGCAGGCTACTTACCGCGAGCTGTGGGAGCTCTCCGGACGCATGGCCGCCTGGCTTTCCGCTCAGGGGGTCAGAGAAGCTGATCGAGTGGGCTTGTTGGGCAAACCTACAGTGAGCTGGGCGATCGCCTTCTATGCCGTTCAGCGTCTGGGAGCCGTAGCTGTGCCGTTGGATGCCGGACTTCAGCCTGCCGAGGTAAGCAGGATACTGGGTGAGGCCGAGGCCAAGGTGTTTATCTGTTCGCCTCAACGCTACGAAGAATTCCTCCCCTTGCGTAAGAATGTACCGTCTCTGGAGGAGATCGTGGCCATGGATACCTCGCCAGGGACCATGTCCCTGTGGGATATCCTCCCCGATATGGTGGAGAAGGCGCCGGACGCACGGCCAGAAGCCAAGGAGCTGGCCGTGCTCATGTACACCTCTGGTACCACCGGCGACGCAAAAGGGGTCATGCTGAGCCACAAGAACCTCACTTCCAACGTGGAAGCCCTCCTCAAGGTCCTGAACATCAGCTCTTCCGACCGCATCGTCACCATCGTGCCCTGGCACCACATCTACGGGCTCACCACCACTCTACTGACTCCCGTGTCGGCCGGGGCACAGGTGACGTATACCGACGACTACCGCAACCTGCTAGAAGTCATCCAGCGCGTGGAGTGTACCATCCTTGTAGGCGTACCCAAGCTGTACCACGCCCTCTGGCGGAGGATGAAGGAAAACATCGACGGGAACGGCGTACGCCGTTTGCTCCACCGGTTTGCCCCCCGGCTGCTGGGGGTGTTTCTCAAACGCAGGGTTCTAGGCCCAAGCTTTAGGTTCTTTGCCTCCGGAGGCGCTCCGCTCGCCCCCGAGGTCGGCGCCGCCTTGAGGCGTTTGGGCCTGGGGGTGAGCGAGGGCTACGGGCTTACCGAGACCTCCCCGATCCTCACTTTTTGCGAGCCGTTTACGAGGAAGGCGGGGACGGTCGGCTGGCCCCTTCCCGGTGTCGAGCTGCGGATCGATGGCAGGGACGCCGAAGGCTACGGGGATGTCCTCGCGCGGGGGCCTAACATCTCAGCCGGCTACTACAAAAACGAGCAGCGTACCGCCGAGGCTTTCACCCAGGACGGTTGGTTCCGTACGGGGGACGTAGGGCGAATCGACGAGGAGGGATGCCTCTTTCTCAAAGGGAGGAAGAAGCACGTCATCGTCTTAGAAACCGGTAAGAACGTGTACCCGGAAGAGCTGGAGTGGGAGTTCCACCAGATTCCCGAGGTAGAGGAAGTGCTCGTTTACGAGAGGGAGAGCGGCGGTCGATCGACCGTGGCGGCAATGGTCTACCCGAATTGGGATCTGTTAAGTCAACAAGCCATAAAGACCAAAGAGGCAGCGCATGAGTTCCTCTGGAACAAGGTAAAGGATGCCCAAAACAACATGGCCGCCTTCAAGCGCCTCAAGGGAAAGGAAGACCTGACCCTAGTCGACGAGCCCTTTGAAAAGTCCATCAAGCTGGAGATCAAACGCCACATCTACACCAAGCAAAGCTGATGGCGATGGGCCCCTCAGCCACGGACGGCAAACTCCCTCCAGCGGCCTGTTGCCTCTCCCCAGCTGACCTCCACCCGCTCAACCCGTGCTGCCGGAGGGCCGTGATGGCACCAACTGATCAACTCCCGCAGAGAGTCATCCTCTCCCTCCGCTTCCAGCTCCACGGAACCGTCGGGCAAGTTCCGTACATAGCCAGTCAAGCCTAAATTCAGCGCCTTATCCCGAGCACTCGCTCGGAAGAAAACGCCCTGTACATACCCGTAGATAAGCACATAAATCGCCTGTATCACTCCAGCTACCCCCTTTACTCATGAGCGCACATCGAGTATACTTGTTCCAAGATCTGCTACTCTTGTTAAGAGGAGGTGTCTCATGGCCAATCGTCCACTATTGTCAGTCTACTTCTCCCGGGACAAGGTCGCCCTGCGCCCGGTGGAAAGGCTGGCCAGACTGGCGCAAGAGCGGGAGCGCTCCGTGAACTGGCTAGTGGTGGAGGCCATCGTCCAGTACCTGGACAAAGAGGACGACGGGGACCGGCCGCAATCATAGCAGCTCCCCCGCCCTACGGAGAAACGCCAGCACCAAGGACATTGTATCCTCCAAGTCGGAGAGGCGTAACACCGACACCGGCGAGTGTATGTACCGGCAAGGGACTGACACCACGCCGGCGAGGACTCCCCCCCGCTCCAGGTGTATCGCGCCTGCGTCGGTGGCACCGTAGGAGGGAAGCTTGTACTGGTAGGCAACGCCTTCCGCCTCGGCCAACCGTTCGAGGAACTGGACCATCCGGGGCCGAACAACGATGGAGCGGTCAGCAACGGTGAGGGCCGGCCCCTTCCCCAACCTCACCGGCTGCTTGGCCTCGGGCACTCCGGGGACATCGGCCCCGATGGTCCCCTCCAACGCCAAGGCCACATCCGGAGAGAGGCGCCACGCCGCCGTGCGCGCCCCACGCAACCCCGCCTCCTCGCACACGGCGAAGTTGACTGCCAAAGTATAAGGTAGCTCTTCTCCCTGTAGCTGGGACAGCGCCTCAATGGCCACCGCGCAACCGGCCCGGTCGTCAAAGGCCTTCCCCGTGACGTAGTCGCCCTGCATCGTCTGGAACGGATAATGAATCGTGGCCGGGACTCCCACGCGGAGCCCCCAGCTCTCAGCTTCCTCCCGATCTTTCGCGCCCACGTCCACGGCAAGATCGTCCAACGGTACCGCTTTCTTCCGCTCCTCAGGAGAAAGGAGGTGCGGCGGCGTTGAGCCCAGCACCCCCTGCACGCGCTCCCCGTCCCGGGTAATAAACGTCACCCGGTGACCCTGCAGAACGCGCTCATCCCACCCTCCCAGGGCCGAAAGCCGCACAAAACCGTCGGATTCGATCCACCTCACCAGAAAGCCCACTTCGTCCATGTGCGCGTCCAGCAGCACCCTAGGCCCCTCGCCCCTGGTGCAGATCAGATTGCCCAGGGGGTCAACCTGAATCTCATCCACCAGCGGCCGGACCATTTCCTCGATTACCCCACGGACCTCGTCCTCAAACCCCGCCACCCCGAAGGCGTCCGACAAGAGCTGTAATCGCTCAGCCAGTTCCATCTGTACGAGCTCCTTTCCCCAATATCATCTGCAAACGGCGTCTGCATCCCTTACCCATCCAATGCTCGGGTTGTGATAGCCCATCCCTAGCTACAGCTTGTCATCCCGGTTCCTCTGCGTCCTCACCATCCACATAGCGCCACTCGAGCTCTCCCGTGAGCAGGTTCCAGCGTGCTGGAAGCAACACACCCAACTCGCTCCACGTACCAGGCATTCGCTCCACCTGGGCCTGCACATCCACTCCTTCCGAAAGCTCCACAAGGACGGGCTCGGGAATCTCCAACGTCACATTCGCCTCCTGAGGCTCCAGCGCACCGGTTACCTCAACCTGTCCCGCAACACGGAGCTCTATACCCCCGTCGAGTACGTTTACCAACACCACCAACAGCGCTGCCAGCAAACCGACCACCACGAGCAACGCCCCTCCACCAATCCAATTCGATAATCGCATCACTAGTCCCCTATGAATCTCCAGTCGGTACCCATCGCCCCCCTTTGCATAGCCCCCGGGCTATCCACAGCTAGCCATACGCGTGCGCGTTTGGCGCTACGGTGGCCACGCATTAGGGGACGTTCTCCTCGGGGGCCATGCTCCTCATAGGCCACAACCCCCAGCACGGCGTCGCTGTCATACCATCCACGAAGGACTGGCCACATGCTAGCACAGGTTACCCTAACGCAACCAAAGGTAACACAGGGGGTCTACCATGGGATTGTAAGGCGGGGCATGCATGGTAGGATGTGATTGCGGTGGGGGTGTGGCTCATGGGGTCGGCGGTACTTTATGGGAGCCGCTCGGTCTGAAATGCCGCCCCTGCCGCTTTTTTCATCCAGGGGACGTCCACCGGGATGATGCCGGCCGGTATTGGCTTGTGGCTCTGTTTGGTA
>JAWOCQ010000095.1:0-7970 GCA_046483725.1 Candidatus Bipolaricaulota bacterium | reverse complement strand
TGTTCGGCTACGCCACCTCCGAGACCCCGGAGTACATGCCCTTGCCCATCGTGCTAGCCCACAAGCTGGCCAAGCAGCTCGCCCGAGTCCGTAAAGAATGCTCAGTTCCGTATCTCCGCCCCGACGGCAAGACCCAAGTCACCGTGGAATACAAAGACAAAAAGCCTCTCCGCGTCCATACCGTCCTGCTGGCAGCCCAGCACGGGCCGGACGTGGATATGGAGGAGCTGCGCAGTGACCTGCGAGCTCTGGTCGTCGAGCCAGTGCTGGACGGCTGGCTCGATGAGCGCGCTGAAGTTTTGATCAACACTTCAGGACGCTTCGTGGTCGGCGGCCCCGCCTCCGATACCGGCATGACCGGCCGCAAGATCATCGCCGACACCTACGGGGGCTACGGATCGCACGGTGGCGGAGCGTTTTCGGGCAAGGATCCTACCAAGGTGGACCGGTCGGGCTCCTACATGGCCCGGCACGCAGCGGTGAACGTCGTGGCCGCCGGACTGGCCAAGGAGTGCGCCGTGCAGGTCGCCTACGCCATCGGCCGCGCCCAGCCGTTGGCAGTCAACGTGGACCTGTTCGGTACGGGCACAGCGCCGAACGAGCTAGTACGAAAGGCCGTCGTACGGACATTCGATTTCCGTCCCGGCGCCATCCTGAACCATCTAGAACTCGAACGGCCCTTGTACACTCCCTTTTCCTGCTACGGGCATTTCGGGCGCCTGGATCTGTCTCCATCGTGGGAGTCCCGCGCCCACGCCTCAACCTTGGAGCGCGCGCTCGCCTCAGTGTCGAAGGTATCCAGCTGACCGGTTACAACGTGCCTGTCGGCACGGCACGCTCACCAAGCACTTTCCCGACCGTCGCTACAGCTCGGTAGTCCGGGACTGGCAGCTCTCCCGGATACGGGTGGCGATATCCTCCACCCTCTGCGGCCCCAGATCCTCACCAGTGCGCAGCCGGAGAGCGACCATGGCTTCCTCCGCTTCCCGCGGCCCGACCACTAGCATGTAGGGCACTTTTTGCAGTTGGGCCTGTCGTATCAGCCAACGCAGTGTCTTGCCCGCACGGCCCCAACTCTCGGCGCGCAGGCCTTCGGCGCTTAGCTGCGCCACGATCCCCTCGCTGTAGGGGATCTGCTCCTCGCTCACCGGGAGTACCACCGCCTGAATAGGTGCTAGCCACACGGGGAACGCGCCGCCAAAGTGCTCGATGAGTATCCCGAAGAATCGCTCCATCGCCCCGTACAGCGCGCGGTGGATCATGTACGGCCGGTGCAAATACCCATCTTCGCCCGTATACGACATACCGAACCGCTCGGGTTCGTTGAAGTCGAACTGGATAGTCGTAAGCTGCCAGGCTCTCCCAAGGGAGTCTTCGACGTCGATATCGATCTTTGGTCCGTAGAAGGCACCATCCCCCTCCTTCACCTCGTAGGGCATACCCTCCGCCTCCACCGCCCGCCGCAGGGCCTTGGTGGCCAGCTCCCACTGCTCCGGCTCCCCGACGTACTTCGCCGGGCGCGTGGACAGATACACAGCGAACTCGGAGAACCCTACAGTTCTCAGCATGTACAGGGCGAAGCGCAACGTGGAGCGGATTTCCTTCTCCACCTGGTCAGGACGGCAGATGATATGCGCGTCGTCCTGGGTAAAGCCGCGCACGCGTAACAGGCCGTGCAACACGCCTGACCGCTCGAAGCGATATACCGTGCCCAGCTCAGCGTAGCGCAGCGGGAGCTCCCGCCAGGAGTGGGTCTTGGCTTTGTAGATCGCGATGTGGAACGGACAGTTCATGGGTTTGAGATAGAATTCCTGCCCCTCCACGTTGAGCGGGGCGTACATCCCCTCCCGGTAGAACTCCAGGTGGCCCGAGCGTTCCCACAGGCGTGCCCGGCCGATGTGCGGGCTGCGTACGAGTTGGTAGCCGTGTCCATAGTGCTCCTTGACCCAGAAGTCCTCCAACTCCTGCCGGACCCTGGCCCCTTTAGGATGCCATAGGACTAGCCCTGCGCCGATGTCCTCGTTGTTGATGGAGAAAAGCTCCAACTGCGGCCCCAGGATCCGGTGATCCCGCCGGCGGGCCTCCTCCAACCTGCGGACGTGTTCCTTCAATCCTTCGTGGGTGGGGAATACGGTGCCATAGATGCGGGTGAGCATCGTACGGTTGGCATCCCCGCGCCAGTATGCTCCGGCCATATCCATGAGCTTGAAGTGCCGTACGGCACCCGTGCTTGGAATGTGCGGCCCTCGGCACAAGTCGGCGAACTCACCCTGGCAGTAAAAGCAGACCTCCTGCTGCTCCATGTCCCCTAGGAGCTCCTGTTTGTAGCTTTCTTCTTCTTGGCGAAGAGTCTGTTCCGCGTCCTCTCTGGGAAGCCACACGCGTTCAATGGGAAGGTCTTCCTTGACTATCTTCTGCATCTCCTGCTCGATGCGCTGGAGATCCTCCACCCCAGGGGCCTCGGAGAATTCGAAATCGTAGTAGAATCCATCGCGGATCGCGGGGCCGATGGCCAGCTTCACTCTGGGGAATAAGCGACGTACAGCGTGCGCGAGGACATGCGCCGCGCTGTGTCGGAGCACCTCCAAGGCTGCAGGATCCTCAGCACTGAGCAGACGGACATTTCCCGTGGCGGGGATAGGATCGCGTAGATCGCGTACCTGGCCGTCCACCTCCATGGCCAGGACATCGGCCTCCCGCTCGCGGGCAACCTCCAGCCCACTTGCGTCCTGCGCCTCGATCAGCTCACCATTGGGAAACTCCACCGTGGCCATCGCCCACCTCCCCGCAGAAGTTGACACGAACGTTATCCGCTGGTTACCCGAGGGGCAACAGCGGCGGCTACGCGTGCCATCTCCTCCACCGGCTCATCAGTGAACGCGAGGGTCATACTCTCCGTGGCTCCATGGTTGCCTGCCCATCCCACCCTATTACCAGCCGGCGGTCCTCCTCCGAGCGATTCGCTAATACCATTGTAGCAACCATGGCCATTTGGCCTTCAATCTAGTCCGCCCCCTCCTCCCCCCACAAGAGAACACAACGGACACACAGTTCCATCTCCCAGGAAGGCGACCTGACAGGCATCGCAGCGCCTTCCCCCGGCCTCCAGTATTGCCCGCTCCTGCGCTCGGGCACGCGCGGCCGTTTGCACGAGTTGCTGCCGTAACGGAACGGGCACGTCATCGGGCACTAAGCCATCAGCAGCGCAAAGGTCCTCCCCGCTCACTTGAGCTTCGCTTGCCCCACGGCGTGGCGCTGCCTGTGGTTGTACGTGGAGCCGCAGCTGGCGAACCTCACACTGTGGTGCCACTTCTCGCAGGGCCTCCATAAGTTTAGGCTCGAGCATACGCAGCTGGGACGCCGCTGCATAGCTAGACACAGCAAGATGCAGTACCCCACGGGACACATACAGCGGCCGGGCCCAGCGGGCAAGCTGTTGACCAACCGCATGGCGCCAGGCAAACACGCCTTGTTGCTTGGCAAACGCTTCTGCAAGGCCCCAGCTGTGGGCAAGGCTGTTCAACCAACCCAACTCGTCTCTTTTATAAAACATCTCTGTCCTTGTTGTAGGACGTACATGTCTCCTGTGGAAAAGCTAAGCCCCTAAGTTGTGTAGCGGAGCCAGGGGTGTGGAAGCGCCTGTGGATAACCTGTGGACACACACTGGTGGCTGTGGACACCTGTTGGGGAAAGGCTTTCGGCCGAATTATACACATCGGCTGTACCCATCTGGACGCGCTCCGTCCACAGGGACGCCCTGGGTTATCCACAGGTGCTTCCACAGGGGCCTGTGGAAAACTCATGGGGTATACTGGGCCAGTAGCTCGTCCCGTATTGCCTCGATTTCGCCTCGCAACAGGGGCATCTGCCGCATCAGTTCCTGTACTTTATGGTAGGAGTGCATTGTGGTTGTGTGGTCCCGTCCTCCGAAAGCGCGTCCAAGGGCGGGAAAGGAGCTTTGGGTGAGCTCGCGGGACAAGTAGATGGCTATTTGGCGGGCCTGGGTCACCTCGCGTTTGCGGGTAGGCCCTTCCATATCGTCGAGGGACACATTGTACCTCCGTGCAACTTCGTCCTTGACGATGTCCACCGTAAGTCGGGGCACGGTCTCTTCCTTGGGTAGGATCTCCGCAAGGACCTCGTCTGTAAGCGGCCCTTCCCCCAGCTCCACGTATGCGACGACCCTGATCAGAGCTCCCTCCAAATCGCGCACGTTGGTGGTGATGCGCGTGGCGATGAGCTCGAGCACTTCGTCATCCACGTCCACTCCCCGCCAGCGGGCCTTCTCCTGCAGGATGGCGATGCGCGTTTCCAGGTCCGGGGCTTGAACGTCGGCTACTAGGCCCCAGCGGAAGCGTGACACCAGGCGTTCCTGCAGCTCACGCAGTTCTTCGGGAGGACGGTCGGACGAGAGGACGATCTGCCTGCCGTTTCCATACAGCTCGTTGAAGGTGTGGAAAAGTTCTTCCTGAGTGCCCTGTTTGTTCTTCAAAAAGTGCACGTCGTCGATAAGGAGGAGGTCGGCGTTGCGATACTTCGAGCGGAACGCCTCTTGGGAGTTGGAGCCAATGGCGTTAATGAGCTCTATGGCAAACCTCTCCGAGGTGGTGTAGCCGAGCGTCAGGCCGCTAGGCTTTGATAGCACATGGTTTCCGATGGCGTGGAGAAGGTGCGTCTTCCCCAATCCCACTCCCCCGTAGATGAAAAGAGGGTTGTACGCTCGGGCTGGCGACTCGGCCACGGCTTGGGCGGCAGCGTGAGCCAGGTACACGTTCTTCCCCCGCACAAATGAGTCGAAGGTGTAATCGGGGTTCAAAGGCTGGGAGCCCAAGAAGCGCTGTGGCAGGCTTGCATCGGCCGTCGCCTCGTGAGAGTGATCGGGAGTCTGTTCCCCCACACGTACTCGCAGCCCCAGCTTCCGTCCCGTCACGTCCTGGAAGAGCCTTTCCAAAAGGCCCCTGTACTTACGCTCGATACCGCCCTTGGCGAATAAGGACGACACCTCCAGGACGAACTCGTCGCCGTCTATTGCCAAAGGTCTGGCTTCCGAGAACCAAGCCGCGAAGCTGGTGGGGGGGACCTCTTCTGCGAGTTGGACTTTTACGTCCTCCCAAAGCTCATCGATCGTTCGGTCCATAGGCTCAGCCTCGGGGACAGCCTTCCACCGGCAAGTGGCCCCTCGGAGACTGGTGGCGAGGCCCAGAGTCGAACTGGGGACACCGCGGTTTTCAGCCGCGTGCTCTACCACCTGAGCTACCTCGCCGACCAGGCGGCCGGAAGCTCTCGCGCAAGCCGCCCTTCTGGCGGGGACGACGGGATTCGAACCCGCGATCTCCGGAGTGACAATCCGGTGTCCTTGTCCAGCCTAGACCACGTCCCCGTGAAACGTTCAATGGGCGAGAGAGGGTTCGAACCCCTGTCCTTCCGGATGTAAGCCGGATGCTCTCCCACTGAGCTACTCGCCCGGTAGTGTAGCCGCACAACACCGCGCGGCGCAAGTGTCCCCAGGGGGATTTGAACCCCCGCCTCCGGATTGAAAGCCCGGTGTCCTTGGCCAGCCTAGACGATGGGGACGACATTCCTAAGTCTACGCCGTCAGCTCACCCATGCAAGGCAAGGGCGAACTGGTGGGCCGTGCAGGGGTCGAACCTGCGTCACCCGGCTTAAAAGGCCGGTGCTCTGCCAACTGAGCTAACGGCCCGCGCTGGTGGGTGGTGGAGGATTCGAACCCCCGACCCGCGGATTAAGAGTCCGCTGCTCTGCCAGCTGAGCTAACCACCCATAGCAAACGTATGTTACGGACGGGATCGCAGTCCTGTCAAGTTAGTTTTGGGGTCAGATCTTGATGTTGGGCGACACTAATCCACTTTCTGTTGCATAACACCCAGGCAGTGAGACAACTGGGGGTTAAATGACTCCCAACCCCAAGATCTGACCCCAGTACAGACCCCAGTACAGGTGAGCTCGTGTGTGTGTAGAATTGGCGATGGAACAGGGAGGCAGCGGAGGATCGATGGAGAGCTTGTGGGGTGCTCAGGGTCCTCTTGCAGAACGGCTCCGCCCGTGCTGTCTGGATGAGGTGCTGGGCCAGGAGCGGCTGCTGGGTTCGAAGGGGACCCTGCGGGCGCTTGTTGAACAGGGGAATGTGGGGGCGCTTATCTTCTGGGGTCCCCCGGGGACGGGGAAGACCACCGTCGGGCGCTTGCTGGCCCGGCGGTTTGGAGCCCGGTATGTGCATGCCTCCGCGGCGTTGACTACCGTGTCCGAGGTACGCAAGTCCCTGCAGGCCTCGCGCAAGGAGTGGCTACGTGCGGGAAGCCGTGACCTCCTTTTCCTGGACGAGATCCACCGCTTCAACCGTGCCCAGCAAGATGTCCTTCTGCCATTTTTGGAGGAGGGCGCGGTGTACTTCGTGGGGGCCACTACGGAGAATCCGTCGTTTGCACTACAGTCTGCGCTTCTCTCCCGGTGCCAGCTGTTTGTGTTTCAGCCCCTAGAACCGGACGACCTGGTGGGGTTACTGGACCGGGCGTTGGAGGATGAGAGGGGTTGCGGAGGTGCGGTTTCCCTGTCCGACGAGGCGCGGGCCTTTTTGGTTCAATATGCCGACGGGGATGCGCGGAGGCTCCTTTCAGCTCTGGAGACCGCGGTGGCGGCGCTTGGCAGCGGGTCGTTGGAGTTGGCCGAGGTGAGCGAGGTCCTGGGGCGTAAGGCACCGAGCTACGACCGCGCAGGGGAGGAGCACTACAATGTTGTCTCGGCGCTTCACAAAGCTGTGCGTAACTCTGATGTGGACGGATGTTTATATTGGCTAGCGCGCATGTTGGAGTCGGGAGAAGACCCTCGCTATGTGGCCCGCCGCGTGGTGCGCATGGCCTCGGAGGACGTAGGGCTGGCCGAGCCGCAGGCTCTGCCATTGGCCGTGGCTGCGGCTGATGCGGTGGAGCGGGTGGGCATGCCCGAGGCGGAGCTCGCGCTGGCCCAGGCGGTGGCCTTTCTGGCGCTGGCCCCGAAGTCCAACGCCTTGTACGTGGGGTACGGAGAGGCGAAATCCGACGTGGCCGGGACGACCAATGAGCCGGTGCCCTTGCACCTGCGCAACCCGGTCACCCCCACGATGAAGGAGGTGGGCTACGGGGAGGGCTATCAGTATGCTCACCACCTCCCCCAGAAGGTGGCGCCTATGTCGAGCCTTCCGCCGTCTTTGGCCAACCGGGAGTACTACCGCCCCACGACGGCCGGCTGGGAGGGGCGCATTCGCGCTCGCTTGCAGAACCTGCGGCGCCGGATAAGGGGGAAGGGAGACCTTTCGAATCCCGGTTGAGCCCACCTATCCAAGGCGAAGAAGGGCGCCCACCAACAGGCGGCGAAGGACATGCACACACAGAAGCAAAAGCAGAGGGGACAAGTCTACGGTCGCCGCCAGGCCTACGCGATTGAGCAGGCGGCGGATGGGCATTAGCGCGGGCTCTGTAACGGTTTCCAGGAAGTGCCTGAGGGGGTAGCTGATCGCCCCGGGGAACCACGAAGCGAGCACCCGGGCGATGAGGATGAGGCTGTATATCCATGCAGAGATCTCGATTAAGCGAACAAACACCATGATGAAGGGATGCATGTCGTCAAGTATACTGCCGATGATGCAGGTGCTGGTCAAGCTGTTTGCGGAGTTTCGCGAAGCGGCAGGCCGGGACAAGGAGGCGTTGGAGCTGGCCGAGGGGGCTACTGTGGGCCAGGCTTTGGAGGAGCTCAGCAAGCGTATACCAAGCCTTGCGGAGTTGATGTTCGCTGAGGGGCGCTTGCGAGACCACCTTCACGTGTTCGTCAACGGCTGCAACGTGGCTACCTCCGGCGGCCTGGAGGGAAAGCTTTCCGGGGGGAAAAAGGTCAGCGTGTCCCCCTCGGAAAGCTTTGCCTCCAGGCCCCCGGAGGTAGCCACGTTGCAGCCGTTGACGAACACGTGAAGGGGGTCT
>JAWOCQ010000083.1:0-5221 GCA_046483725.1 Candidatus Bipolaricaulota bacterium | reverse complement strand
TGACCCGCACTCCGCGGGCCTCCTTGAGCTCACGCTGAATCTTCCTGTAGCCGTACGCCGGGTGCTCGCACACCACCTCGAGCACTTGCTCCTTGAGCACCTTGTCCCGCGCCTCCTTCTGGGTCTCCTCGGGCTGGCGCACCCTGCGGTGCCAGGTTCCCTTGGATACACCCACGACCTCCAGACACCGGTTCAGGCCGTACTGGTCACGGTGCTCGTCGACGAGTTGCAGTTTCTCCGTCAACGTGAGCGTCCTCCCAAAAAATTTTGTAGGAGTGCGATCTCCACTTCCTTGTGCCCTAACATACGCTCAAGATCTGCTATCTTCTTCTCGTACTCCTTCACCTCCTCCTTTCCACTGAATACCTCCGCACCCCGCTCCAGAAACTGCCTCTTCCACTTAGAAACCGTCACCGGATGGACGCCATAGGCGCGGGCAACCTGCGCCTCTGCCCCCGACCCTTCAGCCTTCAGGGCCTCCACCACCACCCTGAACTTGAACTCTGGGCTGTACTGCCTCTTCCCATTGCTCTTCACTGCTACTCCCCCTTACTCAGGGAGAAGATACACCTGCCGTCGCGTTAGCGCTCCCGGTGGGTCCGCGGGAGGGGCGCACCCCCGGACGCTGCGGCGGTACAAGTACAGCTCACGGGCGAGGGCGGAGAAGGGGCTGTTGCGGAGGTATCTGGAGAAGATGACCAGCTACTCCCAGGCCCGGCTCAGCCGCCTCATCGCCCAGTACGGCGCACGGGGCATGTGAAGCTCCCTGAGTACCAGCGCCACCGGTTCCCCACTGAGTACAGCCGTACGGATCAGGCACTGCTTGCCGAGGTGGACAACGCACACAACCGGCTGTCCGGCCCCGCAACCCAAGCGATCCTCCGGCGGGAGTACGAAGTGTACGGCCGGAAGGAGTGCGCACAGCTCAGTGAGGTCTCCGTGGCACACCTGTCCCGGCTGCGCAGAGCGTACACCTACCGGCAGCACTGTCTGACCGTCCACAAGCCCAACCCCAAGCAGGTGCCCATCGGCGAGCGTAGGCGCCCTGATCCGCAAGGAAAGCCCGGCTACCTCAGCGTGGACACCGTCCACCACCAAGGAGACCGCAAAGTGGAGAACTGGTGCTCAGTCACCGAGCATTATGCGGTACATCTCCTCCCGAAATTGCTCGAGCATTTCGATTATCTGCTCATCGGGTTCCACGAGGTCACGCCCCACCTGGGCCGAGATGAGCGAGGCTTGCATCGCCGGGACATCCCCGCTCAGATCCACTTCCACCACACCCAGGTACTTGGTGTATTCATGGGCCTGAACGATCAACGTGTCCCCCTCCCACTCGCCTTCAGGCAAGCGGGAGTGGCTGTGGGCATCCACGAACAGGTCTATCCCCTCTACTGCAGCAGCCACCTCTCGGGAGGCGCCAATCCCCACATGCCCGAGGGCTACCACCAAGTCGACGTTGTACTCTTCGCGGAGGACAGTTATGTATTCATCTGCTGTCTCCACCATAGCACCGAACTCGATCCCCTCTATATTATGCGGATGGGTAGTTACGCAGGTGTCCGGGGTCGCTAGCCCGAATATGCCGACCTTGTAAACGCCAAAATCCTTGATCACGTAGGGGTCAAAGAGGAGCTCCCCTTCCTTGAACACGTTGCCGGCAACCAGATCGAACTCCATATACTCTTCCTTCAGCTCCAGCAGCCTGTCGTAGCCGAAGTTGAAGTCGTGATTCCCCGAAACCATCACGTCGTAACCCGCAGCGTTCATCGCCATGACTGCGCTTTCGCCCTCTAGAGTGTTGGTTACAGGCTTTCCGTGAATGGCGTCCCCTGCGTCCAGCACCAACACGTGCTCGTACTCTGCTTGGTAGTAGTCAACCAACGCACCGACATAGGGCAATCCCAACTGGCCATCTTCTATTTCGATGCGCCCGTGAATGTCATTGGTGTGAAGGATCACCAAGTCCACGTCCCCCGCCAGCCCTACGGGGCTCATCACAAGAAGCGAGAGTCCCGTGAGCAAAACGAGGATCGCTCTTCGCCTCATCATCCGCAATCACTCCCCTCTTCCGCTTCCGGCAAACTGCTACTCGCCGCTCCCACCACTATAGCAGCGTCTGCTCGGTGGCCGGCAGCAGACAGCCTGCCGGGCAGTCGCGCTCCCCGACAGGCTGCCCCGACACTTTCTTGAAGCTAAGCGTCTACCAGACCACTATGCGGCCTTCCACAACCGGGAAGACAGGACTGTACTCCTGCAGATACTCGATGAACATCTCCTGGTCGGTCTTGTCGGCGACTGCGATCTGCTCGGCTTCCTCGAGCATCGTGTAGGCGTCACCACCGGCGGCCAAGAAGTCGTTGGTAGCCAGAGTGTAGGTCTTCTCGGGGTGGATGGCTTCGCCATCCACGAACACCATCAGAACCCGCTCCCCAACCGGCCTGTCGGGGTCGAAGAAGAACCTCAATCCGCCTACCTGCAGGAACTTCCCGGCAACCTCGCCGTAGACACTGACACCGTGCTCAAGCACGGCGATGATCTCTGCCCCTGTCATCTTCAGGGTCACGACCTCGTTGTTGAACGCCAAGATTTCCATGGCGGACTCCAGCGTGATCTCACCAAGGTCGGCTGACGCCCTGATACCGCCGCCATTGTAGACGGCGACATCCGCTCCCGTATAGTAGCGAAGCACATCGCATACCAAGTTCCCCAGGTTGGTCTCTTGCGTCCGCACGTGTTGCCTTTCCCCGTTGAGGCCAATCTCGGTCTCGCCGATCACCGGCGCCTGGGCCAAACCCAGCCCGGCAAAGAGTACGGCTGCCACCAATCCAATGACCCCAGTATAGACCTTCCTCCGCATGCGTTACCTCCTCAATCGCTTCTGCCGACGGCTTGCCTTGCGACAAGCCTCCGCGCTGCCGTTTGCAGCTTTCCTCATCCTATGTACTCCGGGTGCCCCAGTCAAGGCCGGAGCTCGGGCTCCTTCACAAACGTAGAACTCAGTCACCCCCTACCCCCAACCCTCGCTCAACGATACGACCGCCTCCAGCGCGACCTGTATTTCCTCGTCGACCGCTTTACCAACGACATCCCTGTGCGGATCATATCCGCCGGCCGAGGCACGGCGGGCATCGCCATCTATGGCCAGGATCGCCCCCGCGCGCACCCCTCGCAGCGCGGCCACGCAGAAGATAGCCGCACATTCCATCTCTACAGCGAGGGCGCCCGCCGCGGACCACATGTTCAGCCCCAGATCCAACAACCCCTGGTAGAAGAGATCGTGGGTCACTACCAACCCCTGGTGGCAGCGATCGTGTACGGTCCGTGTGGCCTCCCCCAGCGCAGCCACCACTCCGTGATCGGACACGGCCGGCCATTCCTCTGGCACTAGCCAGCCTGTGGTCCCCTCACAGCGGGCGGCCCCTGTTACCACTACTAAGTGACCATCCTGCACGTGATCCTGTAGCGATCCGGCCGTTCCTACACGCAGGAGCACCCGCGCCCCCGCCTGGATCGCCTCTTCGGAGCACAGAGCAGCCCCGGGTGAGCCCACGCCCGTGGACAGGACACCGATTTCTGTCCCCCGGAAGTTGCCTCGGTAGCTATGGAATTCTCGGTTGTGTGCCAGCGTAGTGGAGTCTGTGAGGTAACCGGCAATGCGGGCTGCGCGCTTTGGATCGCCGGGCATGAGGACAACTTCGGGAAAGTCGCCGGGGCGGATCCGAAGACTAGGAAGGATCGCGGCAGCCATGCTGCCAGTATACGCTGCAGGCCGAAGGACATTCAATCAAAGGCCCCTCCGAAAGGGGCCTGCCCACCCGTGCTGATCCGGCAACAGTCGCTTGCTCTCCCACACTTTCCACGGCTATACTGCCCGCATGCCAAGCGGGAACAGATCGGCGAAATGGGCGGTGATCGGGGGATCGGGGCTCTACCGCTTGGGACTCCTTGAGGAGCCCACGAGCCTGACGGTGCACACGCCCTACGGGCTACACTCCCCCGGGCTGGTCGTAGGCAGGCTGGGGGAGATACCCGTGGCGTTCCTTCCTCGCCACGGGGAAGCGCACGTGTTCCCACCTCACCGGGTACCCTACCGGGCCAACCTGTGGGCACTGCGAGAGCTCGGCGTGGAGAGCATCATTGCCCTTTCCGCTATGGGTGGGCTTTCCGGCAAACACACTGTGGGTGACTTCGCTCTACCGGACCAGTTCATTGACTGGACAAGCGGCCGCCCGAGCACGTTTTTCGACGGGCCGGTGGTGGTCCACCCATCGCTGGCCGACCCATTTTGCCCCCGCCTGCGCACCCTGCTTGCCCGCGAGGCTGGTGAGCTGGGAGAACCTGTACACGAGAGCGGTACTTGCCTGTGCTTCGATGGACCCAGGTTCTCCACCCGCGCGGAGTCCCGGATGTACCGCGAGGTGTTGGAGGCAGACCTTCTCAGCATGACATTGGTTCCGGAGGTGGTGCTCGCCCGAGAGCTGGGCATGTGCTACGCGACCTGCGCCGTGGTTACGGACTTGGACGCGCGGGGTGCTGAGCCTGTACAAGCCCACCAAGTAACAGAGGTGATGATGGGGCGGGCGCCGGCCCTCGGCCGCCTGCTGCAGGAAATTGCCCCCCAACTACCCCACCGAAACTGCCACTGTGCAGCTAAACCGGGAACGTAACAGTCGCAATAGCAACCTGCCCTCCATATCCGTTCACAAGGTTCACACAGTTCCCATGGTTCGTAGAGCTTGCGCGTCGTCCACCATGCGAACCGTGCGAACCGTGGGATCCAAGTGAACTACGTGAGCGAGATCGTGAAATGGCGTACATGTTAGGTTAGTCTGGATGCGCTATGGGCGCCAGACCAGTTGTGGCCAGAAATCGTCGGGCCAAGCGAGATTTTGACATCCACGAAACCTACGAGGCAGGGCTTAGCCTGACCGGATCTGAGGTGAAATCGATCCGAGCAGGCCGGGTATCCCTGGACGAGGCGTATGCCCGGGTGGAGGACGGTGAGATCTGGCTCCACGGGATGCATGTAGCTCCATACAGCCCCAGCTCATACCACGGCCACGAGCCCGGCCGGCCGCGGAAGCTGCTGTTGCGTCAGCGGGAGATCGACCATTTGGTAGGGCTGACCGCCCGCGCAGGCTTCACCTTGGTCCCCCTGTCGTTGCACTTCAACCCCCGCGGCTACGCGAAGCTGGAGCTGGCGGTGGCCAAAGGCCGC
>JAWOCQ010000053.1:0-9022 GCA_046483725.1 Candidatus Bipolaricaulota bacterium | reverse complement strand
CAGCAGGACGAAAGGTTCCCGGAAGAGCTGCTAGAAACCCTTCCCCTTTTGGAGGAGCTAGCTGAGTCCACGGAGCCCGAGCCCCACGAATGGGGAGATGGTGAACCCCAGGAGAGGGGGCGGGACCCGGTACGCACTTATCTGCGGGAAATCGGGCGGGTTCCACTGTTGTCGCGGGAGCAGGAGGTGGAGCTGGCCCAAGCCTTTGAGGCAGGGCAGGAGGCCGAAGCAAAGCTCAAGCAGGATGAGGTATCCCCGGATGAGGCCAAGCCGCTTGAACTGGTTATGCGCCAGGGGGAGAAGGCGCGGGAGCAGCTGACTGTGGCCAACCTGCGGCTGGTCGTGTCCATAGCCAAGCGGTACATGCACCGGGGGGTCTCTTTCCTGGACCTAATTCAGGAAGGGAACATGGGGCTTATGCGGGCGGTGGAGAAGTTCGATTGGCGCAAAGGCTACAAGTTCTCCACCTATGCCACCTGGTGGATCCGGCAGTCCATCACCCGTGCCATCGCCGACCAATCACGCACCATTCGAGTTCCCGTGCACACCGTGGAAGCGCTACAAGAGCTGCGCCGCTTGCGGCGGGAGCACATTCAGCAACACGGGACGGCCCCCACATACGAAGACTTGGCCAAGCTCCTGGGCACAAGTGTGGACAGGGTGAAAAAGATTGACCAGGCGGCTTCGTATACGGCTTCGCTGGAGCGGCCTCTGTCGGACGACGACGAGGACACCCTGGGAGATTTCCTGGCCGATACCTCGATCCCCTCTCCGTCCCGCGAGGCGCTCCGGGCCAAGCTGAAGGAGGAACTCCGCGAGGCGCTGCAGGGGCTGGACACCAGGGAGAGGGAGATCATCGAGCTCCGTTACGGCCTACAAGACGGCCATCCTCGCACTTTGAAAGAGGTGGCGGCCATGTTCGATGTTACCCGGGAGCGCGTGCGGCAGATCGAGATCAAGGCCCTGGAGAAGCTGAAGCACCCCTCACGCCAGCAAGCCCTGCGCAGGTTTCGGGACCTCCTGTCCGCGGAAGAGTGACCGTCCTTCTCCTCGTGGGGCCCACTGCGGTGGGCAAGACCGGAGTATCGCTTCGGGTAGCTCGGCAGGCCAGGGCCGAGATCATCTCCGCCGACGCCCGCGCTGTGTACCGCGGGCTGCAGATCGGCACCGACCGTCCTTCCGACGAGGCGCTCCGCTCGGTACCTCACCACCTAATCGGGATGCTGGACCTCCGTGAAGCGTACGACGCGGCGCAGTTCCGTCGTGATTGTGAGAAGCTTGTCGCCGACATCCATGGACGAGGCCGACGAGCGATGGTGGTGGGGGGAAGCACATTGTACGTTCGGGCTTTGACCAAAGGGCTGTTCGAGGGCCCCTCGGCCGACTGGGAGTTCCGCCGGTCGCTCTCCGGGCGCTCTTCCCCGGAGCTGTATGGGGAGCTTAAGGAAGTGGACCCCGCCGCCGCAGCGCGGATCGCCCCGTCGGATCGGGTGAGGATTGTCCGTGCGCTGGAGGTCTATCGGAATGCCGGCCGCCCCATCTCCGCCCTGTGGGGGCAGCAGCAGCCTGCCCCGTGGCCCATCGCCGGCGTAGGCCTCACCGTGGACCGGGAGGAACTCCACCGACGGATCGAAACGCGGGTGGATCGCATGCTGGAGGAGGGCCTGTTGGAGGAGGCACGAGCGCTCCAGGCCGAGTTTCTTCCCCCGGAGGCCCCGGCTGCACGGACCATCGGCTACCGCGAGCTCTTCGCCTATCTACGGGGGGAGGTGGACCTGGATGAGGCACGCCGGCGTATCGTGGCCGGCACCAAGGCCTACGCCCGCCGGCAACTCAGCTGGTTCCGCGGTGATGAGCTGCACTGGATCGATGTTACGGGGCGGGATCAGGGTGACGTGGCCGGAGAGGTGCTCGCCGTTTGGGAAGAGGCCGACAGGCGCTTAGAATGCGAGTTATGAGGCCTGTGCTGTGGTCGCAGAATGTGCGGTCCTTGGACCTCAAGGCAAAGGAGCTTGGCCTGTCCGAACTCCTTCTCATGGAGTCGGCGGCCCACGGTGCTGCGGCCGCTGTACGGACCTGGGCCGGTTCTGTGGCAGGCGAGAGGGTGGTGGGCCTGTGTGGCCGGGGGGGAAACGGCGGGGACGCGCTGGGAATGCTCCGCTGGCTAGGTCTGTGGGGAGCCGACCCCGTGGCTATTGTGTTGGGGGAGCCGGAAGGCCCCGCTGGGGAGCAGGGGCAGGCCTTCGCCGCCAGTTTTCCTGATCGCACCTACACCCTGGAGACCGCGGAATCTCAGGATGAGTTGGAGCTTGTCGCTGAGGTCCTCGCCGGCGCTGACCTGGTGCTCGACGGGTTGCTGGGGGTGGGCGTCCAGGGTCCCGCCCGGGGCGCGGTGCGGGCGGTCATCGAGCGCCTGGCCCGCTGCCCGGTGCCGATTGTGGCTGTGGATCTTCCTTCGGGGCTGGAGACGGACACCGGCGCCCTTCCGGGACCTGTGGTGAGTGCGGCGTTGACACTGGCCATGGGTGCCCTTAAGCCATGTCATGTTCTTCCTCCGGCGGCAGCCGCGTGCGGCGAAGTGCAAGTGGTGCCGGTGGCTTATCCACCGGCGGCGTGGGACGAGGTGGAGCCTGCCGCCCGTGTGCTTTCCGAGGAGTTCTGCGCCGCTTGCCTTCCGCCGCGACCGCCCCACGGACACAAGGGCACCTTCGGACGGGTGCTGATCGTAGGCGGTTCGGTTAGCATGGCCGGTGCTGCGGGACTGGCGGCCTCCGGCGCCCTGCGGGCGGGGGCTGGGTTGGTCCACGTACTCTGTCCGGAACCCGTTTACGGGGTCTTGGAGGGCGCGGTGCCGGAGGCGCTGGTTCATCCGGGAGGCGCTGCGCCGGACGGGACGTTCGCCCCGGATGCGGCGCAGCTGGCCCTGGAACTGGTCCGCGAGGCGGATGCGGTGGTGGTTGGGCCTGGCATAGGACGCACCCCCGGTGCGAGCGAGGTTGTTCGCGCCCTCGCCACCGCCGGACACCCCCAGGTGTTGATGGATGCCGACGCCCTGTACAGCCTTGCCCATGAACGCAAACTCCTGGGGCCGCACGAGGGCCATTGGCTCCTGACGCCGCACCCCGGGGAGTTCTCCCGCCTGGCCGGTGTGGAGGTGGAGCAGGTGGTAGGAGAGAAGCTCAGCTCCGCGGGCCGAGCAGCACAACAGTGGGGGGCCACGGTGGTGCTCAAGGGGGCGCCTACCGTAGTAGCTTCCTCGGAGGGGCTGCTGTATCTAAACCTGACCGGCAATACTGGCCTTGCCCACGGAGGCTCGGGGGACGTGTTGGCGGGGGTGATCGGTGGGCTGTGGGCGGGGGGAGCCGATCCGGTGGAGGCGGCCTGTGGCGGCGTATACGTCCACGGGAAGGCCGCCGAGCGCCTGGCTCGGGTACGCTCGCCCCGCGGAGTGCTTCCTACTGATCTCCTGCCCGCTGTCCCTCAAGCGATCGCTCGCCTGGAGCGCCGCTACCCATGAGGGTGCTATGAGGTTGATCGACAGTCATGCGCACCTGGACTTCCCTCAGTACAAGGAAGACCGCGCCGCGCTGCTCGATGAGATGAGTGCCCAGCGGGTGGCTGTGGTAAACGTGGGCGCAGATCTGGCCTCTTCCCGGAACTCGGTCGAGCTTGCCCGCGCTCACCCGCATGTGCTCGCCGCCTGCGGCGTGCATCCGCACGACGCCAAGGACTACGTCCCGGGAGTCGAGGCGGAGCTCGAGGAGCTCCTCCGCGGAGAGGCCGTGGCGGTGGGCGAGTGTGGGCTCGACTTTTACCGAGACCTTTCGCCACGGGAGGCGCAAGGGCGGGCGTTCCGGGCGCAGCTCCGGCTGGCCCGCCGGCTGGACCTCCCGGTGATTTTGCACGAGCGGGACGCCTGGGCGGAGTTTTTGGAGGTGCTTAAGGAGGAGGGACCGGTCAGGGGCGTGGTCCATGCCTTCTCCGGCGATACCGCCACCGCCCGCCAAGTGCTGGAGCTGGGGCTTTATATCGGCATCGGCGGCCCGCTTACTTACCCGAAGAACACACGGTTGCGGGAAGCGGTGGGCGCCATCCCCTTGGACAGGCTGCTGGTGGAGACCGACGCCCCGTTCCTTCCCCCGCAGCCGTTCCGAGGTAAGCGCAACGATCCGCTGAAGGTGCGTCTGGTCGTCGCTGAACTCGCCCAGCTCCGACGGATGTCGCCCGAAGAGCTGGCGGAGATCACCTGGGATAATGCCTGCCGGCTGCTTAATACCCGACTGGAGCTCTGACCGTCCGTTGAAGTAGGTTGGGGTAGGAAGAGGGCTTCAGCCCTGGTATTGTCGGTTTTTGTGGGGAGTAGTAACATGGGCTTCTATGTACGTTATCATGGTTGGGGCGGGAGGAATCGGCTCAGCGCTTATAGACCTTGCCCTGAAGGACCGCCACGATGTCGCGGTGGTGGAACGGGACCCGCGCAAGGCCGAAGGGGTGACCCGCCGCTACGACGTGCTTGTCGTCAACGCTGATGCGGCGTTCACTGAAGTAATCCGCCAGGCGGGAGGAGAGCGTGCCGATGCTCTGATCACCACCACCAGTGACGATGCCACCAATCTGATGGTGATCGCCGCCGCGGCCGATCTGGGGGTCCCCTCTATTGTGTCAGTGGTCAATGTCAAGGAGCATGTGGAGTTATTCAGGCGGCTGGGGGCTCACGTTATGGAAAACCCGGACGTGATCGTGGCCGAAGCATTGTACAATGCAGCTCGGCGCAAGAAGCTTACCGATCTTGTCACCATGGCCGGCGGTGCTCAGATATTTCGTATGACCATCACCCGAGAGTCCCCGCTGTTGGGAAAGTCGTTGCTTGAATGTGGCAAGCAGGGGCTTATACCGTCGGGAATCCTGTTCGCCGCCCTGGAGCGGGACGGGGAGGTGCTGATCCCTTCCGGGCCCACTGTGCTGCAGGAGGGGGACGTGGTCACCGTCTACTCCAAGGAACACGTCACCGACGAGTTCATAGAGCGCCTTGCGGGCTGAACGGGTTTTTCTCGACGAGGTGCAGGTTGTCCTCCGCGCGTTGGGACACCTGGCCGCCGTAGTGGGGCTGATGACCGCCCTGTCGATTCCCGTAGCCGCATGGTTCGGCGAATGGAACGCTGTTTGGCCGTTTGCCTTGAGCTCGATTCTAGCGGCGGTGCTGGGCGGAGCACTGTACTTCCCCTGTCGAGGTGCAGGCGATGTCAGTTTGCACCATGCGCTGATCATTGCTGCCCTAGGGTGGCTCCTCGTGGCGCTGCTGGGTGCGTTGCCCTTCTACTTGGTTTCCGTGTCGACTGCGGGCGCTTCCCTTCCTTATGCTGATTTTAGCGCGGCCTTTTTTGAGGCCGTCTCCGGATTCACCAGCACGGGACTCACCATGGCCACCCGACCCGATCTCCTCCCGCATTCCCTACAGTGGTGGCGCACATTCACCGAGTGGGTGGGCGGAGTAGGCGTGATCGTCCTGATGCTCACACTCATCGCCGGTCCGGGGAGGGCCACTATGACCCTGTACCTGGCGGAAGCTCGGACGGAAAAAATACACCCTTCGGTGATCTCTACGGTGCGCACAATCTGGTGGATCTTCCTTCTGTTTACTGGGGTGAGCATTCTGGCGTTATGGGTCGCAGGCATGCCCGTCTGGGAGGCGGTCAACCATGGGATGACCGGGATCGCCACTGGTGGATTTACCCTGTGGCCCGATTCAATCGGCCATTATGACTCGTCGATTATGGAAATGCTGTTGCTCGTGATCATGCTAGCCGGCTCGGTGAGCTTCGCCGTTCACTATCGGGCCTCGCGGTACGGCCTGGGAGTTTACATGCGCGACGTACAGACCAGGTGGTTTGTGACTTTTTTGGTGATCGGAGCGTTGCTTGTCAGTCTGGAGGCATTACTGCGTTTCCCGGTGGGCGAGGCGCTGCGCCACGGGACGTTCCAGTACTTCTCCGCGATGACCTGCACGGGATTCCAATCGACATCGGTGGCCGGTTGGTCCGACGCTGCCAAGCTCTTGCTCGCGGTGGGCATGGTGATCGGGGGGGCTGCCGGTTCCACTACCGGCGGCATCAAGGTGATGCGCTATCTGCTTCTCCTCAAAGGTGTCGGCTGGAAGCTCCGCAAGACGTTGAAGCCCCCGGACGCCGTGGTGCCGTTTCGCGTGGGAGGGCACGTATTCCCAGGAGATGAGGCGTGGCGCAGGTTGGAGGAGGCCATGACGATAGCCTTTCTGTGGATGGGATTCCTGCTGGTGGGCATCCTGGCTATGACCATCCTGCTGGGGGACGAGTATGCGTTGGCCGATGTGGTTTTTGAGGTGGCATCAGCCCAGGGAAACGTTGGGCTCTCCACTGGGATCACCCATCCCGAGATGCCCACTGCCGCCAAGCTGGTTCTGAGCTTCAACATGTGGGTGGGGCGTCTGGAGATCATCCCCGTGCTGATGCTTTTACGGGGCCTGATCGGCGCCACTCGCTGACCCCAACGCCCAGGGGCCCCTGTTGGCTCCGACGATGGGTGACCTAATCCGCGTCGTGGACAAGCCACGGCGCTAGCTGTCTACAGGTGGCCGTCGGGCTGGGCGAACCCGTGTCTCAGCCGCTCCACCAACCTACGCCCGGACCGCACCGCGCGGCAGGAAAGGCCGACGGCCAAGGCGGCCAGGATCCAGTTGAACAAACACCCGGTTGCGCCCAACGCCACGGCGGTAAGGCCTACAGCCACTGCCGCGGCCAGGGCAAGGGCCGCCGTCGCCACGCCCAAGCCCAGCGCGGGTACCAAGAGCATCACCGCTGCCAACAGGATTAAGATGGGCATCTCAGATGTATCTTACTAACTCCTCCAGGGGCTTGCGCCGGCCCGCGCCAGGCTCCTCTGCGGGGTATCCCACCGGTAGGAGCAGCATCAACTCTTCGTCCTCTTGTGCTTCCACAAGCGCTTCCACCTCGGGGTCACGCGCGCGGCCGATCCAGCAACACCCAAGGCCTAGGGCGTGGGCGGCCAGCAGCAAATTCTGGGCGCAGGCACCGATTCCATGGGCGTCCTTCAGCTCGTCATAGCCGGAAGGGACGTGTTTGAGCACGGCGATGGTCACTGGTGCAGTGGCGATCATGTTCCGCTGTGGGACAAGCTCGCCGAGTTCTCTGCGCTTCTCCTGGGAGCGTACGACCACGAACCGCCAAGGCTGTGTGTTCTTCCCCGAGGGCGCCCATCGGCCGGCCTCGACAAGTGCCTCGATCTTTTCTTCCTCCACTGGCTCGCTGCGAAATGCTCGTACAGTGCGCCGCCGCTGGATCTCCTGCAATAGCGTGTTCATAAATAGCTCACCCCCTTCCATTATAACGTTTCTTTGATGGGGTCAGATCTTGATGTTGGGTGACATTAAACCGCTAAATGTTTCATAATACTCACGCAGTAAGACAGATAAGGGCTGACTGACTCCCAACATCAAGATCTGACCCCTACAAAGATCTCTCACCACGGGGAGGACCAGAAGTAGCCGTTCATAGGGCCGAACCGCCCCAATGGCCACACTCGGAAGAAGGGAGCTCCAATCAGATCATCCGCGGGTACAAAACCAAAGTAGCGAGAATCATAAGAATTCCTAGTATTATCACCTAGTACAAAGTAGTGATTCTCTGGAACCTCGGTGGAGTCAACTCCGTATCGCATGCCCGAAGCTCCTGTCCAGTATGTGTGGTGGGAAACTTTTTCCAGGACTTCACCGTCTACGTAAACTTGGCCATCACGTATCTCCACCGTCTGGCCCCCGGTGGCTATCAGGCGCTTTACATATCGCACCTGGCTGATCGACGCGTTTATTCCCAACCCGGAAAGATCACGGGCATCCGAAGGCACCTCCAATGTGGCAGGGACAAGCCCTACTCCCTCGCGCAATACCGTGGCCTCCAGCTCGTTGCCTTGAGCGTCTTCGATCCTCCGCCGGAGCGAGCGCAGCGAAGGTACGGGCTCTCCACCGACGCCCGTATCCGCGATCTGGGGCGCGACCAGCCAGTCCCCTTCCCTGAGTCCGGCCGCGTCGGCGGCGCTTCCCGGCACGACGGAGGTGACTTGAACTCCCTCCAGGTGCCAAAAAACAATCACATTGCCCACGCCGGGCTGGGTGAAGTGGTAGGAGATGCGGTCCACGAAGAACGAGTCCCCCGCCATGATGGTGGGCTCCATGGACACCGTGGGCACGGTCATGCGTACGGTGACGAAAGTGATGATGAGTGCGGCTGCCGCCCCGGCCACTGCCAGTGTCTCCAGCCAGCCCAGACCCCACTCAGCCCGTGGGGACAGTCGCACCCCGCGGCGCCGCAGGAGGCGCACGATCCACGGAGGCTTACGTTCTTTGCGCCTGCGGCGCCGCGGCCAGCGGCGCTTCACCCGATTTTGTGCAGCCGTGAGATCCTCCTAAGCCAATACGGCCGGCCCTGCCGGACTTTGTTCCTCTTCAAAACCTCGATGCGTTCCAGCTTGTGGTGCAGCGGGAAGGTGCGTTCTACGCCCACCCCGGCTGCGATTTTGCGAATTGTCACTGTCTCGCGCGAGCCAGACCCTGACCGCTTGAGGACCACGCCCTCGAACGGCTGCAATCGTTCCCGCGCCCCCTCGGAAATACGCTCGTGGACGCGGACGATGTCGCCGGTCCTGAACTCGGGTACCTCGCGTACTACGTCCTGCTCCAATGCGCGGATGAGGTCATCCATCCCTGCCATGATCGACTCCTTTTAACCGGTCCAGAATTACCGCCACTGCGGCTCGTACGGACAGGTGATTGTACTCGGTCCCCCCTCGTACGGAGGGTAGAAGCCCGTCACAAGCCTGCAAGAGCTCATCCGCCATCCCGTGTCCGGTGCCGAAGCAGATCAACACGGGCCGTTGGGCGATGAGTTCCCGGGCTTTTTGCCAACTAATCAAGGGGTAGGGTAAGCCATCTCGGGCACTGGTTCCAAGGACAAACGGCGGCTTGCCTTCC
>JAWOCQ010000046.1:0-10332 GCA_046483725.1 Candidatus Bipolaricaulota bacterium | reverse complement strand
GGCTGAAAGTGCGTCACGCCTTTGCCGCCGTCCTGCGTGAGGAAGCCGCGGCCCGAAAGCAGGGCTTCTCCGGTGTGGCTTGGGTAGGCGATTGCCGATCGGCCTTCAAACGTCCCGAGGTGCAGGCCGACATCATGTCCTTGGAGCGGTTGACAGAGTTTCTTGCCGGGCGTAGCGGCACCAGCCGCGGGCTTGTCCTCTACCCTGCGGAGTGCTGCAATAGTCAGCTCATGGCCTGCCTTCTTTGCACCCACCGTTGGGTGGTCTCAGGGGAGGGCCCCGTCCACAATGACTTTCACCATGATCCCAGTCTGTGCCTGGCCAGGCTGATGAAGGAGGCTACTCGTGGGAGTAAACGAAACGCTCAATGCGAGGAAGGCCACGCTCAAGAAGGTACAGGTGCGAGGCCGCCCACGACGCAGCCTGGACAAGGTGATGATCCTGCGAGCTTGAAAGCCGACTACTTCCCATGAACCAGCCACTCGGAGATCCGCCCGGTCCCCAGCTTACCTCTGCCCGGTTCCTGCGTCGCCTGCTGGCCGAGCACGACATCCGCCTCTCACAAGCCTTGGGCCAGCACTTCCTCGCCGACGCGAACATCCTCAGCAAGATGGTCCAGGCGTGTACCCTGGAGGGACATGAGCCGGTAGTGGAGGTGGGAGCCGGCGTGGGAACGTTGACCTTGGCCCTGGCGCCACACGCCGGCCGGCTGTGGGCGGTAGAGAAGGACCAGCAGCTCATACCCATCCTTCGAGAACACGTTCGCAGCTGCGAAACAGTTGAGGTGGTGCGCGCGGACTTCCGCCACGTGGAGCTTGCGGTTCTAGGCCAGGAGCTTGTGATAGCGGGAAACCTCCCATACGGGATCACAAGCGAGGTGTTGCTCAAGCTGATCCGGGAGCGAACGGCCGTATGTCGAGCGGTACTTATGGTGCAACAAGAGGTCGGACAGCGGTTGGTGCAGGACCCCGGACCGCATGCCTCCCGGCTGGGAGTACACCTGAGCGCCTACTACGATCTACAGGTTCTGCGGCGCGTGCCACGTACGGCATTCTACCCTCCTCCAGAGGTGAACTCGGTGTTGCTTTCTCTCCGGCGACTCTCCAGCAGCCGCATACAGTCATCACCGGAAGCCTTCGAGCAGGTGTTGAAGGCGTTGTTCGGCGCACGACGCAAGACAGCCTGCAACGCGTTGTCAAAGCTGGCATCGCGGCAACTCGTGACTCAGGCATTGACAGTACTGGGGCGTCACCCCTCCGTCCGGGGCGAGGCGCTGTCCGTGGAGGAAGTAGACGCCCTTGCCCAGAGGCTCTTGCACTCAGATTGACAGGCTCCAACCCAGTTCCAACAAGGGCGCCGTGTGTTCGGCAGCCGGGTCATCACTTACCCATGTTGCCTCCACTTCCATCCCTGGAAAGAGCTCCGCTTCAAGGTAACGGTCCGTGTAGCTGCCTCCATCCGAGCAAGTCACCCGAAGCCCGCGGGCCACGAAGGCCACTCGCGAGGCGACAGCTAGTTCCGACCGGGCAAACCTCCACCGCCCGCTATCCTCGTCCCAAGTCACCGCCTCTGGGAACTCCACCTGTTCCACATCCCATCCGTGGTGAACGCGATGATGCAGCCGCACCGACAACTCCCCTTGCCCCGCCGACACCTCGGTCCGAATCCAGCCGTACCGTAGATACTGAGCAGGCGAGTGCCAGGAGACCTGTGGGTAGGACAGACCCTGCCAGCTGCGCTCCAAGCTCAGCATGCTACGCGCATACGGGGAGAAAGCCGCTCGCCCTTCCACCGACCACTCTACCAGCAGTACGCAGCACCTCATAGCTAACACAATAATAGCATAAAACTCCTATAGGAGTCAAGACTAGCATGTGCTAGCCTATATGGTACCTAATTGCACCCAGAGATGTCCCTCCCGTCCGCCTGAAAGTAACACACATTACACTGGCCACGCTCAGTTGTCCCCGTGCCTGGGGAGAAGCTGCTGGCCCCACGTCCTCTCGCCGCGGGACAGATGACCGCTCAATTCAGAGCACGCTCGCACTCAGGCTTATCACATCCCGGCGCAAAATACTTCACAGTTTTCCCACAGGTAAGAGGAGTTGTGACAGGCCTCGACAATATTTCGCCCGCTCCCCCATGACCCCACAGCCGGAAACATCGAACACTACTCCATCACAAGCGGAGACGAACTTCCACTGAGGTGCTCTGCCAACCCACAGGCGCCAGATCAATCCACGCTCCCCAACTCCACATGCCGGCTCGCCCGGTGGCTCTTACCTGAGCATTCCACATTCCCCCACTGCGCAGCCTAAGGCGTGTGTGAATCCGAAATGTGTCATCGCCCCAGCGCACCGTGATCCCCTGAGTCGCGCTCGGCAGAACCGTCAAGTGCGCCGAGGTAGACCAACGACCGCTTTCTCCTCCCAGTTCAAGCCCCGCCGACTCCAGCGAAAGTTCAGAGCCCTCCACACGGACTTGCATCCAGGACGCCTGCTCCAGCCCCGCCGCCAAGCTCCACCGAACTGCCGTCCAGGGCCATCCCACATCTACACGACCCTCACCCCACCAAGGCAATGCCTCGCCCCGCAGGGACACCCACGTCCCCAGTGCAGTGCTTCTACCGACGGTCGTCCACGACATCCGGCCTTGCGTGCCTCCGTAGATGTTGAGGTCCACTGAATCCACGGGAATGGAGGATTCCGCCTCCAGCTGCGAGACCACCTGGGTACGGCCGCCAGCCGAATCCGTCACACTGGCCCGAGCCGAAACCCAATCCCACTGCAATCTCGCCGTCCCCGATAAACTACGCAGCTCAACAGACAGCAGATCACCCTCCGCGCGCCCGGAGAATTCCACACCCGCCCACTCCCGGCTTAGCGCCACCCACCCGGTCGCCGAGGGGCCACCCTCGTCCAGGCGCAGCTGCGCGCCCACCTCGTGGGCCGAAGCTGTCGCGCCGAGTAACACCAGCATCCCCAAAAACCAAAACCACCGCTTGGCCATCACGTACCCCCCTCCCGTAATACTGCGGCCACGTCAGCCACCGAGCGCTTTACCGCTGGTGTTCTGAAGGGAAGCGTTGCCCCATCCAGCTTGACCAGCATGCCGTACCGCGCCCGGGCAAGCAGCATAAAGTATTGCTGCTGAAAGTCACCGTCAGTAGAGAACACGCGCAAGATAGCGGACCGCTCGTCAGCCCTGTAAAAGACCTCTCGTACGACAAACGCGCCCCCCGACCAGGTCTGTGTCCAACCGGCCAGCCTCTTCACGCCCGCCCACGGAACCTCCCGCTCCACCCTTGCGTGCGGCATAACCCCCTCCGCAATGCGCTGGATTGCTGGCGCTGCTCTACACTCCCCACGCAGCTCCCAGATTTCGCGGCCCTCCAAGCGCCACTTGCGTTCATATCGTGTGGCCGGCCCGTTGTCCACCACACGTCTAGGTCCCACCGCGGCAAACATCCCGTCAGCTTGAAGCGCCTCGCGTGCTTCACATGCATACCAATGTACATCCGTCACCAGGCGTACCTCGCCCCCGACCAGTAACACCGCAGCCAATGTATGTACGCACTCCGGCCCAAACAGCCTGCGCTGAGCATGACGGGCCTTAGGCCACGGGCAAGGGAAGTTCACATATACCTGATTCACACTGCCTTCCGCAAACAGCTCCCGCAGACCAAACCGCCCCTCCAACCTCATCAGGCGCACGTTCTCCAACGCACGTTGCTCCATCCGGCGCGCCGCGTTTTCCACACATTTCAACGTCACCTCAAACCCGATGAAGCTCCAGTGAGGATGCTCCGCCGCCACCTGGGCCAGAAACTCCCCGTTTCCGAATCCCACCTCCACCGCCAAAGGTGCGGACCGGCCGAATATGGCCTCCCAATCAGCCGGCAGGCTCTCCCACTCCTCAGGACGCAGAACCAGCCGAGCGTATCTGTCCCCCACGGCAAAGAGCTTGCTCAACTAGACCACTCACCCCGAGCCGGGCTCCGTCTTCTGCAGAAACAGGGTCTGCGTAGGATAGGCGAACTCAATGCCGTGCTCGGCAAAGCGCCGGTATAGCTCAAGGTTGATCGCTTGCTGTACATCCCGATAGACGGCGTAATCGGGCACCATCACGTAGTAGACGACCTCAAACCGCAAAGCAAAATCCCCGTACTCAGCGAAGTGCGCACGGTCGAACTGTGTATTCTCCTGTTGCTCAACGACCTCCCGTATCATGCCTGGGATCATCTCTAGCTTCTCGTAGGGGGTCTGATAGGTAACCCCTATGTAGAAAACGATGCGCCGGCTAAACATCCGTTTGAAGTTTCGTATGCGGCTGCTCAGAAGGTCGTTGTTGGAAAAGACCAGTTGCTCACCGGACAGGCTGCGTACCCGGGTCGTCTTCAGCCCGATGTGTTCCACCGTGCCTAGCAGATCGCCTACGATGATGAAGTCACCTAGGACAAACGGTTTGTCTAGTACAATGGAAAGCGATGCGAACAGGTCACCGAGGACGTTCTGTAGAGCCAGGGCGACCGCCAAACCACCGATCCCAAGGCCGGCAATCAAGGAAGTCACCTTGACACCCAGATTGTCAAGTGCCACGATGACAACAATCGACCATAGTAACAGGTTGGCCAGGAAACTTAGCGCGCGTGCGGTGGTAGCGGTCGCCGCGTCCTCTTCCATCTTCTGCCGGGCGTATCGGTTCAGCCAAAAGGAGATCGCCCCGCTACCCCAGAACCCCAGTTGGAGGAGGAATGCCAGCATCACCACTGCCGAAACGCCCCTCTCCACCGCCTCGGGCAGGCTTACCACCAAAACCGCAGCGTACAAACCCAGCGCCACTAAGAAGAACCGCTTGATTCTCCGTACCAGATCCACACCGAACCGGCACCACGAAGGGGCGGTAGTAGAATCGTACTTCGCCACCTTGCGGGCCAGGATGCGCTTGAGCAAATATAGAACCAGCGCCACGCCCACACCCACACCCGCGGCAACGCCCCACAGCCACCACGGATTGCCGTAGAACTCCCCGGCCAACACTCCCACGAATTTCACCTCCCCGGCCTCGCCCAAGGCAAGGATTACGAATTCTACGGCCGACCGCTAGGCCCCCACAGGCGCCCGTAGAACACGCCTGCGGCGCTCAGTGTTGACAGTTCGGGCAGTAGAAAGTGCTTCGCCCCGACTGAACCAGCCGGCGCACCGCCATCCCACAAGCGGCACACGGAGCGCCCTCCCGCCCGTACACAGCCAGCTGCAAGGCGAACCTCCCCAGCTCCCCTCGCGGACCCCGGTAGCCCCCGTCGCTCAGCGTGGTTCCCTGTCCGCCGATAGCCTTTTCCAGTACCGCCGGTATCTCCTCGACAATCCGCACCACCTCATCTCCTTCCAGTTTGCAGGCCGGACGGCGGGGATCCACCCGCGCTCGGAAGCAAATCTCCGAGGCGTAGATGTTGCCGATCCCCGCAATCTTGTGCTGGTCCATGAGCCATACCTTGACCGGCATGCGGGAACGCGCAAGAGCATTCGGAAGCCAATCAAGGCCCTCCAACGGTTCGGGTCCTAGACTAAGCTCAGGTTCAGTCCCGTCGGCAACCTCCACTGTGGCCAGCCTGCGTTGATCCACCAGACGCATCTCCCCGGTGGAGAAGCGCCACAAAGAGCGCACTCGCTCCCCTCGGCCCGCCTGCCCCCACACAAGCCTCCCGCTCATACGAGGGTGAATAACAGTCCATTGCGCAGCATCCGTCCGCATAAGCACGTACTTGCCCCTCCTGGACAAGAGCTCCACCGTAGCCGGCGTGCGCACCTGCTGCACCGCCTCGGAGAGCGCCGGGTCCGTTGTCCCCGCCATCTCCAGCAACGCGCCCTCCACACGTGGGCGCAACAGCCAGACCATGGTTTCCACTTCAGGAAGCTCAGGCACGGCGGTCAGCGACGTTCGAAGATGCGCTGTCCACCGAGGAAGGTCATCTCCACCCGAACCTCCTCCCCCGGCTCCCTGCGGGGGTCAGCGGATAGAACCACCAGGTCAGCGCGGCAGCCCTTCGCGATCCGCCCCAATTCCTCATCGGCAAACGCGGCCCACGCTGCACCGCTTGTATACGCACGGAGCGCATCTTCAAGCGGAACACGCTGCGGCTCATGGGGGGGCGCCAACACAGCAGCCATCCCCGAAAGCGGCCCCATGGGCATCCCGTCCGACCCAAAAGCCAGCGGTATTTCCCGCCCAAGAACCCACGCATGAGGGTCGATGCGGGCGTCCCGCTCAGGCCCCAAACGCTTCTCGTACATCCCTCCCCAGCCGCTCCAGTTGGCCACGAAGTTCGGCTGCATGGACGCCACGAGCCCAAGATCCGCCATACGGTCCAGCTGTTCCTCCGTGGCCAGCTCCAGGTGCTCCAGGCGGTGCCTGTCCTCGGATATGACGCCGGCAGCGCTCGCAGCGGAAAGAGCTGTGTCGATCGCCCGATCGCCAATGGCATGCACCGCAAGCTGGAGCCCCGCATGGCCGGCCGCATGCCACAGCTTGGCCAACTCCCCCTCGTCCATAAGGAGGCTCCCGCAGTCTTCCCTGCCCACGTAGGGCTCCTGGAGCGCGGCGCTGCCCGCACCCACAGAGCCGTCCAAGAAAGCCTTCAGTCCAGCGATCCGCAGCTTTTCATCACCGAAACCGCGCTCGATTTCAAGCTCCGTGAGGGAACCCAAGCCTTCCCGAGGCAGATAAAGAAATGCACGTGTCTGCAAAAGCTCGCGCCGATGAGCAGCCTGGTAGGCTTTCATGGCAGCCCCACCGCCCATCTCCGCCACCGCCGTTACGCCCAGCGCCGCCGCGTGGCGCGAGGCCTCCGCCAACGCCTCCATTCCCTCCTCCGGGTCCAGGCGAATGCCTGCCAGGAGTTCCCAGGCCGGTGTCTCTCGCAAGTGTCCCCGCTCGCGGTCCACCAGCTCCCCTTCGGGGGCCGAGCAGTGCGCCAAAGCTAGGGTATTGCAGGCAATAAGGTGCCCGTCCACGCGCACTGCACAACCCGGCTGCCGCGGGATCGCCCGATCCAGGTCCTGTCGCTCGAGATAACGCTTCTCTTTCCAACGCGATTCGTCCCACCCGCGTCCCACTACCCACTGATCAGGGCGCTTCTGGGCGGCCTCGGCCAGCATATCCAGCGCGTCGGACAGAGAGCGCGCCGTGGAGAGATTTACATAGTAGGTCAGTTCCAAGCCGGTCTGCAGGAAGTGGGTGTGGGCGTCGAAGAACCCGGGAAGCACGGGCTTGCCTGACAGATCCATCGTCATGGTGCCCTCGTTGCGCAGCCGGAAAACATCCTGTTGCCGCCCTACTGCCTGAATCCGCCCGCAGCGAACCGCAATCGCATCGTGTCCGGGCTCCCCCAAAGGAAGCACGCAGTTATGCACTATAAGTTCAGCTCCCATATGGGTTACATTATACCGTGCCCTGTGCTGCGACCCGCACATGGGAGTAGGATAGGACTGTGAATACACTGCTGTTGAACGCGGATGAGTCAGGCATCGCCCAAGCGGCGGAGGTGATCCGTCGAGGGGGCCTGGTGGCTTTCCCCACCGAGACCGTGTACGGGCTGGGTGCGGACGCTCTCTCCGCGGATGCCGTCGCCCGTGTGTTCGAGGTGAAGGGCCGCCCTCGGTTTGACCCAACCATCGTCCATGTGGCGTCCCAGGACGAAGTGCGCACCCTGTGGAAGTCCATCCCCCCGCTCGCCCAAACGCTCATGGACCGCTTCTGGCCGGGTCCCCTGACGCTGGTGCTGCCAAAAGCCAAGCGAGTGCCGGATATCGTCACTGCAGGGCTTCCCACTGTAGCTGTACGTATGCCCTCGCATCCGGTGGCCCTCCAGCTGATTCGAGCATCCGACCGCCCTATCGCTGCCCCCAGTGCCAACCGGTTCGGCAGATCCAGCCCCACCCACCACGAGCATGTATTAAGCGACCTGGACAAACAGGTGGAGGCGGCGTTGGCTGCCGGCCCAACCGATGTGGGAATCGAATCTACGGTGTTGTCCTTAGCCGAGTCTCCCCCGCGGCTGTTGAGACCCGGCGGTACAGCTCTGGAGGCCCTGCGGGAATTGGTACCCGACCTGAGCGTGAACGCCCCGGTGAGCCCTTCCAGCTCGCCGGGGACTCTCCCCAGACACTACCTTCCCCATACGCCCCTATTCCTCTTGGAGCCGGGAGCCCCGGGGGGTAGCAGTGAGTACCTCGAGCGCCGTCGCTGTGGGATGCTAGCGTTCAAGGAGCCCTGGAAGGCCTTCAGCCGAGTGGAGCAGCTCTCAGCAAGCGGTGACTTGCGAGAGGCCGCGGCTCAGTTCTTTGCCGCGCTGCGGAGATTGGACGCCGCCGACCTAACGGCCATCGTCGCCGAACCCGTTCCGGAAGAAGGACTAGGACTGGCGATCGCCGACCGCTTGCGGCGGGCCTCGTCCGGTCGAGCCAGGCTGGCAGGCGAACGCGTGTGGATCCTACGCTGAGAACAAGGACAAAGGAGGGAGGATGAAGCTGAACGGAAAGCGTGTGGCAGTGCTCGTTTCGGACATGTACCAAGAGCTGGAGTACTGGTACCCCTACTACCGCATGAAGGAAGAGGGTGCCGAGGTAGTGGGCGTGGGGCCCGAAGCTGCCCAGTACAAGAGCAAGCTGGGGTACCCGGCCAAGGCAGACCTGGCCGCCCGCTCAGCCCGGGCGGAGGAGTTCGACGCCGTGATCATCCCCGGCGGATACGCCCCGGACATCATGCGCAGGAGTGCGGAACTCGTGGACTTCGTACGCAAGATGGCTCAGTCGGGCAAGGTGGTTGCCTCCATTTGCCACGGCCCGTGGGTCCTGTGCTCGGCCAAGGTGGTCACCGGGAAGCGTGTCACCAGTTTCTCTGCCATCCGCGACGACCTCGAGCACGCCGGCGCCACATGGGTTGATGAGCCGGTTGTGAGAGATTGGAACCTTATTACGTCCCGCACTCCCGACGACCTCCCGGCCTTCGTGCGGGAGATCGTGGCGGCGCTTGTGGCCCCATAAGCGAGAGCAGGAGCCTGCGATAGCCTTCAGCAGCCTGGGACACCGCCATTGTGGGAACCCCCTCGTCGACCCGGTGTGCCGCCCGCTCATCGCCCGGGCCGAAGCCAACCGTAGGAATTCCGCGTCGACCGCAAGACTCGACCCCATCGGTGGAGAAACGCCATGCCCGATACGGCGGCCGGTCCAGCGCTTCTCTTGCCTGGACCGCCCAGGTGTTCTTGGGGCTCATCCACCAGGCGGGGAAGAACTGCTGCCCACAGCGTGCTTCTCCCGTGTGGAACGAAAGCTCCGTCTGCTCCACGGAAAGGGGCAACCCGTCATATAAGGAAAGCACAGATTCGACGGTTTCCCCCCGCACTACCCGCCGATCCAACAGAGCCCAAGCTGCATCAGGAACGATCGGCGCAGCCGCCCCACCCCCCACCGCCACCGGAGTGAGCGAAGCCGGGCCCAAAACGGGATCGGCAGGAAGAGGGCGTTCCATAACCTGCGCGAGTAATCCCATGAGCTGGGTGACGGCATTCTCCCCCAGTTCGGGCATCGAGGCATGCGCAGGGGCGCCCCGCGCCTGAAGGCGAAGCACCGTCCGCCCCCTGTGCCCAAGCGCAAGGGCAAGGTCCGTGGGCTCCCCCAGAATCACCAGGTCTGGACGCGGCAAGGTATCCAGCGCCTCCCCCAGGGCCACTCCCTCCGCAGTCTCCTCATGCCCCACATAGACCAAAAGGAGCGTCCCGCGAATTGCCCCGGAAGCTGTCTCGGCGCCGGCCAGCTGCGCGGCAATGGCCCCCTTCATATCCACTGCGCCCCTCCCCCACAGCACCCCGTCCTCTACCCTTCCATCCGGTGGACGGGTCCAAGCATCTGCATCCCCCACAGGGACGGTATCCATATGCCCCTCGAGCAAGAGTGTAGGCCCATCACCACTACGGATTCGTCCGACAACAGTCCCACAGGGGCCTTGTTCTATCTCACAAAATGTTCGCAGTACGTTGCTCAGCTCCCGGGCCAGATTGGCTTCGTCCCCCGACACACTTTGTATCCGCACCAGCGACTCCGCCAAGCGGACCGGGTCAATCATGCGAGGTGGATTTCCACGATGTCTCCATCCTGAACCTCGTGATCCAAGGGCGCATGCTGTCCGTCGAACTTGCTTGACCCCCACAGCCTGACAAACCGGAGTTTGTCGACGAATTCCCTGTGGATGTACTTAACCACGTCCAGCACCGTGGCGCCTGTCCTCAAAGTGTACGGTTGCTCCATGTCCGCGTCCTGTCCAGGCTTCTTCGAG
>JAWOCQ010000056.1:0-76489 GCA_046483725.1 Candidatus Bipolaricaulota bacterium | reverse complement strand
CCTGTAGGCAATCATAATGGAAACGGCAATCGGCCGGCAGGATGATATGCAGGCTTCCATCGGCAAGGTGGTGTTTGGCCGGGAGTAGAAACACGGCCAGCGCACGACTCCGTCGGTAGCAATCAGCCAACAGCGCCGTCCACCGGGGATCAGGGCTTACGGGTTCCGAAGCGGAGGACGGTGCAGGCTCGGACGGGGCGCCGCAGAGCTCCAGTATTCCCAGCTCTACGTGCAGCCGCCGGGACACCACACGAGGAAGCTCCGCCCGCCAGGTTACCAACGCCCGGGCGACTGCGATCAGCTCGGTTTCTCCGCCGATGATGCGATCCCGTGCTCGGGCTGCGGCCTCCTCGAGAAACATCCCCAGGTCCCTCCCTCGGGCGGTCAGCTCTGCTACTGTGGACAGCGGTCCTTGCGCCTCCCGAGACGCCAAGGCCGAGACAAAGGTGTCCACAGTCTCCTCGGGGGGTAGACCTAGTAGATCTTGGACGGTGTGCTGTGTGATAGGAGAATTGTGTGCCAACTGCTCCAGCAGGACCTCCGCATCCCGCAGAGCACCTCCGCTCCGGCGGGCAATCAGCTGTGCCGCCTCCGGCTCCACTTCCAGCCCTTCATTGCGGGCGATCTCCAGGAGTTTGCCCGCGATTTGGTCCGGAGGAAGGGGGGCAAACTCGAAGGCCTGGCATCGGGAAAGCACGGTGAGGGGAACCTTGTGGGGCTCCGTGGTGGCCAGCACGAACAGCACTCGGGGCGGAGGCTCCTCCAGGGTCTTGAGGAGGGCGTTAAACGCCTCGCCGGTCAGCATATGCACTTCGTCAATGATGTACACCTTCCGCGCGGCCCCGGCCGGCACGTAGCCCACTTGTTCGCGCAGCTGGCGTATCTGGTCTATTCCACGGTTGGAGGCGCCGTCTATCTCCACCACATCCAGTGAGGTCCCGCTCTGGATACGTATACAGCTCTCGCAGGCGTTGCAGGGCTCACCGTCCTGGGGGGCCAAGCAGTTGACAGCGCGGGCCAGAATACGCGCTACCGAGGTCTTGCCCACGCCGCGCTGGCCGCTGAACAAGAACGCATGCGCCGTCTGTCCCTGGCTAACCGCTCGCTGAAGAGTCTGGACCGCGAGTTCCTGGCCCACGACATCGGCAAATCGCAGCGGTCGCCACCGGCGATAAAGTGAAAGCTCGTGTTCCTTTTCGTTTGGGCCCATCGCCTATCGGGGGAAAGCTTAAGGGAAACCTGTGCTCCGGCAAACAAGGTCTCAGCTGCCGGATCCCAAGCAGAGTCCGAGGCTGGCCTCCCAAGCCAAAAGCCCCGTAGGGTCCAGCTCCAGCCCGGTGCTTAAGGTGAGGAAATCACCCACGGAGGCACGCAGAGCGACATCTGTTCGTCCCCAGCGCCACAAGGTATCATGGCCGCCCAACCAGGTGACCATGGAAAACTCGGTACCTCGCGCCACCGGGATGCGTAAGTTCCACCTGACCACGTGGGGGGATTGCACCAGACCGTGTTCGCCCAGGTCGGCCGTCAGCTCAACCTGTGCATCTCCCACGGGACACCGGATGGTAAACCCAAGGACGCGAAATCCGGTGATCACAAGCGGGAGGTCCCATGTCACGTTCGAGTGAATGATGAAACCTCCCGTGCCCAGCCTCAGGCTTGGATCGATGGTAAGTGTGCTCCCCTGTGGAGTGTATAGATGCTCCGCATTTATGCTAAGTATTCCTGCGCGTAACTCGGTGGCGAGCCGGAACTCTGCCAGTCCGTAGGGTACCGAAAAGACCGCCTCAGCGTTCCACCTGGGCCACCATGCGGACAGGGTGGCCCCGTGCAGCAGCAAAGCTTCTCCTCCGATAGGGGAGAACTCGACTGTGTGGGGTATTCCGGGGCCATGCAACTCCAGCTCGACGGGGGTTGCTCCAAGATCGGCGGCTACAGCCCAGCCCGCAGGGAAATCTCTAGGCCAACCGACGCGCGCCCAGGCCCCGAAGTCCAGCGCTCCGACACCCGCGGGATCGGCCCAGGCCCATACCCAGCGGCTGACGATGCCCCCTGAAACGGTTTCAACTTCCGCTTGGGCATAACGAACCGCCGGGCCCACAGTGTCCCACACAAGCGACCAGCCGGCCGTGAACCCGCCTCCGCGTGCGTGGGCGGCAACCTCGCTCCAATGGGGGATGTCCCACTCGCCGGTGACCCGCCAATCGGCGGTGAGAGGGGGGAGACTCAGCCCTGCCGCCGCTTCCCAGGTGGGGGTGCCCGTGATGGGGATGTACCACTCGGTGGAGACGCACAACCCCAGCCCGGAGGCCGCTTGTACAGTGAACGACAGCGATAGCCCCAAGATGACGGCAAAACTGATCCGGCGCATCACGCCACTAGGGTAAGTGCATGAGGCGGAACGGTACGTCCCGCTTGTCCGAGTGCGGACGCCCCTTGGTCCCCCCGGCTGGTGCTCGGTACCATAAGCAATGTGCGAACCTTTGTGGTGGTTAGTCATACGGCGCCGTTGAACGGGGACTTCTCCCTGACTGACCTTCCCGGCGGGGCCGGACGGCTGGACATTCTTTGCCGATGTGCGGTGGAGGCATTTCTGGTATCGCACGGCATCCGCAAGGACACGCGGTTGTACTTCTCTATACGGGATCAGCTGGTGGTCACGATGGAGGGCGAGCGGCTCCGACACTTGAACCCTGACGAGCGGTCCACGGCTGCGCTTCTGCGGCGAGCGCTGGCGCGGGGGAGCGTTGTAGGCCCGGGTGAAACGGTGGAATCAACTAGCGGGATCAGTGTTGAACGCGCTGGGCTGGCCAAGCTCCTGCAGGCACTGAGGGAGGAAGGCCGCTACCTAATCCTGTTGGCTGAGAGTGGTGTGCCTCTTCTGCAGGCCCCTTTGGCGGGACATCCGGCGTTCATTCTGTCGGATCACTGCGAGTTCGAGCCCGAGGAACGAGAGCTGTTGGACGAGCTGCCACGTGTTTCTGTGGGCCCTCGCTGGCTGCACGGGCATCAGTGTATTACCTTAGTGCATTCTGAACTTGATCAGAGGGAGGCCGGATGGACCAGTGGGTTAGGCTGACCACGGTGATGGGAGAGGTGCAGGCGAACTTGTTGGCCGGGTTCCTGGCAGGGGAGGGGATCAAGGTTAAATTCCGCACCCACGTTCCTCCTTCTGTATACCCGATTATAGCAGATGGCCTCGCGGAGGTGCAGGTCATGGTCCCGGCCGAGGACCTCGCCAGTGCACAACAGGCCTTGGCCGCCTACCACTCGCCCGAGCCGGAGGAGGAATAGGCCTACAGTGAACGAAGCTGGGTACCGCGATTCGGGAGCGCGCCTGGCGGCCGATTTGGCGGCGCAGGGGATAAACGACCGCCGGGTCCTGGCGGCAGTCGAACGGGTTCCCCGACACTGTTTTGTCCCCGAGCACATGAGCCGTTGGGCCTATGCAGACCGTCCGCTCCCCATTGGCAAGGGCCAGACGATTTCCCAACCATACATAGTCGCGCTGAGTCTGCAGGCCCTGCGCCTCTCACCGGGGGACCGCGCTCTGGAGGTGGGAACGGGCTCGGGCTACCAGGCAGCGCTCCTGGCTGAACTCGGCGTGGAAGTGTTCACTGTGGAGCGCTATGAGGAGCTTGCGGAGACAGCGCGAGCTCGGCTCAAGGAGCTGGGGTACACCCAGGTCCACATCCGCGTTGGGGACGGCATCAAGGGCTGGCATGAACAGGCGCCGTTTCAGGGCATTGTCGTTTCTGCGGCCGCTCCTTCGGTGCCCCACTCGCTGCAGGAGCAGCTGGCTCCCGGGGGGCGGTTGGTCATACCGACGGGTGACCGTTGGAGCCAAGACCTGTGGCTTATGGAGCGGACGGACGGGGAGTGGCGCAAGTCGTACCTCTGTCCGTGTGCTTTTGTGCCCTTGGTTGGGGAGGGGGGATGGCGTTGATTGATCTGCGTTCTGACACGGTGACCCGACCCACTACGGCCATGCGGGCTGCAATGGCCGGAGCGGCGGTAGGGGACGATGTCTACGGCGAAGACCCCACCGTATTGGAGCTTGAGGCGCGTGCCGCGGCACTTACGGGGATGGAGGCGGCGCTGTTTGTGCCCTCCGGAACCATGGGCAATCAGGTGGCCATAGCCTGTCACACCCAGCCGGGACAGGAGATCGTGGTAGAGGCTACTTCTCACATATTGAACGTAGAAGTAGGGGCCATGGCGCGCTTCTGGGGAGCAATGCCGCGGGCGATCCCCGGGGATCGGGGTGTGTTCACCGCCGGCCAGGTGGAGCAAGCCATTCGACCCGAAGCGTATTACCTGGCGCCCACCGGTCTGATCTGTCTGGAATCGACACACAACGCCGCCGGAGGGCGTGTGTGGCCGGCGGAAAGTCTGCGCGAAATCGTCGGGCTCGCGCGCGAACGGGGGATCCCCGTCCACCTGGACGGAGCACGGATCATCAATGCCCAGGTGGCCACAGGCACACCGGCCCGAGAGTTGGTGGCCGGAGTTGATTCGGTGATGTTTTGTTTGTCCAAGGGCCTAGGGTGCCCGGTTGGTTCGCTTCTCTGCGGAAGCTCCTCGTTCATTGGGGAGGCTCGCCGGGTACGTAAGGCCCTGGGAGGTGGAATGCGGCAGGCAGGGATAGTGGCCGCCGCCGGGCTCTACGCCCTGGACCACCACGTACAACGGCTGTCTGACGATCATGAGAATGCGTGTCTATTGGCGTCTGGATTGACAGAACTGCCGGGCGCGAGCGTATGGCCCCAGGAAACAAACATCGTGGTGCTGGAACTGGCCGGCACCCTCGCTGCCCCCGAGCTCTGCCACCGCCTTGGCCAGCAGGGCATCCTGGCCTCCCCGGCAGCTGCAGGGGCGGATCAACGGAGAATTCGCTTCGTTACGCACCTGGATGTCTCCCGCAGCGACGTGCTGCGGACAGTTGACCTCATCTCAGAGGAACTGCGCGCCACCTCTGCGTGACAATCCCGCCTTAGCACGGTTTGCCCTGTCCTCGCCCCAGGCCACGCGGGGCTGTAGCCTGCGTCACAAGGGGGAGGCGAGGAACCATGAGATGGACGATCTTGGTGGTGGCCGCGGCAATAGCCGCGCCCGGGTGGGCCGGGACACTCAGTGTTGGTACCGGTGCCCAGTGGTATTTCTCCTCGTTCCCGGATCTCGCCGGATACATCCAACAGG
Source organism: Candidatus Bipolaricaulota bacterium (assembly GCA_046483725.1). Classification (GTDB taxonomy): domain Bacteria; phylum Bipolaricaulota; class Bipolaricaulia; order Bipolaricaulales; family Bipolaricaulaceae; genus T3SED10-47. Next base: position 71,290 of record JAWOCQ010000056.1, on the reverse strand, counting down.
CTGACGTAACCATTGGTATTGTGAACGAGTCGCCCGAGGTGGAAGGAGAAGTGGACACCATTGGAGAGCTACAAGGCGGGCCGGGTGTCGCCATCTCGCAAGCGATAGGGCGACCGCTGGGCGTGGGCGCTCAGCTGGTGATGCTCAAAGCCGGTGTCGCCACCAAGGGCACATGGGAAGCAGGCGGTGAGCAGTTCAACGTGGAACTCTCGCTCGACGTGGGGATGTTGGCCGGGCTGGCGCAAGTATCGCTCGGCTTTGCGGACGGGCTTCTCCAGGTCAGCCTAGCTGGTGGGTGGGGGGTAGCCTGGGTCGATCATTACTGCGATTTTGATGCTCTGGACAATCTGCCGGGTGAGTGGACGATCCCATTTGCGCCGGCAGCCGATGACAGCCGGTACCGCAGCGGAGGTTTTGTCGGCCAGCTCGGAATACGTGCGGCGCTTCCCCTGAGGCCGGGCCTGGCTTTGGGAACGCAAGCGGGACTGCGCTTCGCGCCGTTCGGAGTTCTTCACTCTGATGACTCTGAGGGGCAGGAGCTGGACCTGTCCCAAGACGGGGCCGGCGATGAGCTGGACTTCAGTGGAGTGTGGGTCGGCCTGTCGGTGACCTTGACCTTTGAGCTGTGAGGTGAGGAGGTAATGATGCTGAGGGGAAGAGCGTTATTAATGGGTGCCCTAACGCTGGCGATTCTGGTCTCGCTTGTCGGTTGCACCGATAGGCTTCAGGTCCAAGCGCCCAAGGCGTTGTTCGCCCTAAGGCCAGCTGAGGGTGAGGCCCCGTTGACGGTGAGCTTTGATGGGTCCCCCTCGTTTGCCGCGAACGGAAGCGTGACAGAGTACGTATGGGACTTCGGCGACGGGACGAAAGAGGTAGGCGCAATGGTCTCCCATACCTACGAGACCGGGGGGACCTACGAAGTTATCCTCGAGGTGTTCAACGAGCAGGGGAAGTCCGACCGGCGTAGTACCAAGGTGGTGGTGCACTACCCCGCTCCCACTGCTGAGTTCACCTATGTTCCAGACAGGCCGGCCGTGGGGGAGCGGGTGAGGTTCAACGCCGAGGGTTCCACCACCCCCAATGGGGAGATTGAGGAATACCGCTGGGCGTTTGGCGACGGCAATTCAAGCGATGAAGGGTCGGAAGTGGAGCATGTCTACTGGAACGGCCGGACGTACTCCGTGACCCTGACGGTGATCGATGCAGCGGGACAGAAGGACAGGACCACCAAGAGAGTTGAAATCCAGGGGGGAGAGCCATGCAAGGCCCTTTGAAGGGGAGGGTCAAACTGGTGTGCGCCATCGGCTGTTTGACTGCGGTTGCCCTCCTGACTGGCTGTGTAGACGGCAACAATCCCTCGGGCCCCGTGAGCGCGATTATCTCTGCCGAACCGCGTCAGGGGCAGGCGCCGCTTGAGGTTACGTTTGATGCGAGCGGTTCCTACGATAACGACGGATCCATCAGCGACTATCTGTGGGAGTTCGACGATGGCACCGGAGTCGTCGCGGGGAAAGAGTTAGTGCACACCTTCAGCCAGCCGGGTCAGTACAGCGTGATCTTGAGGGTGGTGGGGCCCTCGGGTGTGGGAGGGGCCAGTACCACAGTGCGTGTGCTCAACAACCCCCCGGTGGCCTCGTTTTCCTTCTATCCGCTTGACCCATTCGAGGATGAGACAGTGAGCTTTGACGGCAGCGATTCCTCCGACCCTGATGGCGACGAGATTGTGCGCTGGAGCTGGGATTTCGGTGATGGGAATACGGGAGAGGGTGAGTTCGCAGACCATATGTACACCCAATCCGGGGACTACACCGTCCGTCTCACGGTGGAGGACGAGGAGGGGGAACAAGCAAGCACCAGCCGAACTGTAACTGTGGACGATTGCGCCGGAGGTCGTTGCGGGCGCTAGAGGTCGTTGCGGACGCAGGTAACGAGAGCCCGCGCCGCTAACCCAACGAGGAGCAGGCGCCCCTTAGAGGGGAAGGGGCGCCTCTCCTGTTGTGACGATGGACAGGAGGGGCCCTCAGGCGTACAATTCAGTTCACCATGAGAAAAGCTATTCCTGTTGTACTTTTGATGGCCGTCGCGGCGGTCCTCACAGGTTGCTGGAGGCAGGAGCTGCCCGCCGGTGACATAGTAACGACGCCGTATCCGCCTGAAGGGCCCCGCCCGCTGGAGGTGGAATTCGATGCCTCCGGCTTTGGGGGAAACGACATCGTAGAGTACCAATGGGACTTCGACGACGGAACCACGGCCAACGGGCCGGAGGCAAGCCATACGTACAAAGAGCGAGGGACGTACACGGTGCAACTGACCGTGGTGGATGAGCGCAATCGTAAATCTACTGCGCAAACGGAGGTCATCGTTCGCCGCAAACCACCGGTGGCAGAGTTCACCATGGATGCGTCATACGGTATCGTTGTCTCCCCGCGGACGGTGTATTTCGACGCTACAGCGAGCCACCATCCTGACGGCGGGGAGATTGTGGAGTACCAGTGGGACTTCGGTGACGGAACCGTCAACGTCACCTCCGAGCCGACGGTCGCGCATAGGTACGTGGTGGAAGGCTCATATACGCGCGAATACACAATTGAGCTGCGAGTAGTCGATGATGACGGTAATGTTAGCGTCGCCCCTCCTAGGCAGCTGAGTGTGCTGCCCGGTTGTCCTTCCTGTAGCTAGCTGTGGCTCAGAAGATCTTCCTTTCGGTCCCGAGCATCCTCGAGCAGCTTCAGAGCTTGGTAAAGCAGGTGCCGGCCGGGCGGGTGACGACGTTCAAGGCGCTGGCCGATGCCCTGGGCGACCCAGGGGTGGCGCGGTTTGTCGGGATGTGGCTGGCGGGTCCCGAGGGCGCTGAGCTTCCTGTACACCGCGTAGTGTATGCCAGCGGTGAGATAGCCCGCGGGCGGTTCGCCGACCAGGGCCCGAACATGGCTCAGCTCCGCGAGGAAGGCGTGCACGTAGTCGGTACCAGGGTGGAGCCGCTGGGAGCGTATTTCTTCTGGGATTTCCGGGCCGATCGACCTCTGGCACGGCTGCGGGAGGAGCAAGATGAGCTGGCGGGTAAGGTGCGCTTCGACCCCCTGGAGGGCCCGGCGCTCGTGGGTGGCCTGGACATAGGCTACCGCGACGACCGCGCGGTGGCGGTGTGCGCTCTGTGTACCTCTGATGGGCAGCTGGAGGACTACGTGTGGGCCGATTGCGAGGTGCGGTTTCCCTACATCTCTGGGTACCTTGCGTGGCGCGAGCTGCCCCCCTACCTCCGGGTGTGGGAAGAGGTGCGAGCCTCGGCCCGAGTTCCCGACGTCGTGCTTGTCGATGGAAATGGGATACTGCATCCGCGTCGGTTGGGCATCGCCAGTCATCTGGGGCTGCTTCTGGATGTGCCCACGGTAGGGGTGGCCAAGCGCCCGCTGTGCGGTGATTTCAACACCGCAGGGATGACGATCGGTGAATGGCGTCCCGTGGTTTTGGAGGGGGAAACTGTCGCCGCTGCGCTGCGCACGGGGCGCAACCGCACGCTGTTCATCTCCCCAGGGCACCGCACCGATTTGGCCTCAGCGTTGGACGTAGTTGCCGGACAGGCGCAGGCGTCAGAACAGCCTAGCCCATTGCGCTGGGCGCACGAACTCGCCCGCGAGGCGTTGTAAGGTGGCTGAGGGCGGGTAGGTGTTCAGCTACTCACTGTGTGTGGACCTCGGCACGTGTACCCCGCGTTCTTTGGACACGCGGATGGCCTTCTCGTAGCCGGCGTCGGCGTGGCGAGCCACCCCTAGGCCGGGATCCACGGTGAGAACCCGCTTAAGTCGTCGAGCGGCGTCTTCGCTGCCGTCGGCCACGATCACCATGCCGGCGTGGATCGATTTGCCGATGCCTACCCCGCCGCCGTGGTGCACTGATACCCAGCTGGCCCCGGACACCGCGTTTAGCAGGGCATTCAGAATTGGCCAATCGGCGATGGCGTCGGACCCGTCTTGCATCCCTTCGGTCTCCCGGTAGGGGGAGGCCACCGAGCCTGAGTCCAAGTGATCCCTCCCAATAACAAGCGGCGCCTTCACCGCCCCGCTCTTCACAAGATCGTTGAACGCCAGGCCTGCTTCGGCTCTCTCCCCGTAGCCCAGCCAGCAGATCCGGGCCGGAAGGCCCTGGTGTCGCACTACTCTTTGGGCCCGGCGGATCCACCGCTCCAGCGCCTCATCTTGGGGGAACAGCCTCAGCACAGCCTCATCTGTGGCCAGGATGTCCTCGGGATTGCCGGACAGGGCGACCCAGCGGAACGGGCCCTTGCCCTCGCAGAACATTGGGCGGATATAAGCCTCCACGAAGCCGGGGAAGGAGAACGCCTGCGCTTCGCTCAGCCCGCCATGGCGTGCTTGAGCGCGGAGGGCGTTTCCATAGTCGAACACGATCGCGCCCCCGTCAGCGAAGGCGGACATGGCCTGGACGTGTTCGCTCATGGATTGGTAGGAAAGGTGTACATACTTGGCCGGATCCTTCTCCCGCAGGGATAGTGCCTCATCGTAGGTCATCCCGCCAGGCACGTAGCCCTGCAACTCGTCGTGGGCCGCCGTCTGGTCGGTGACCACATCGGGGATGACCTCCCGGCGGAAGAGCTCTGGATGGACATCGGCGGCGTTGCCCAAAAGCCCGATGGAGATGGGCTCGCCGCGGGTCCGGTGTTCTTGCGCCAGGTCCAATGCCTTGTCCAGCGAGTCGGTCCAGGTGTCCAGGTGTCCCAGCGACAGGCGGCGTTCGATCTTGTCCGGGTTGATCTCTACTACAAGGGCCACGCCGTCGTTGAGCGTTACCGCAAGCGGCTGGGCGCCGCCCATCTCCCCAAGGCCTGCAGTCAGCACCAGTCGGCCGTGCAGACTCCCGCCGAAGTGTTGCCGTGCCACCTCGGCCAACGTTTCATAGGTGCCCTGGAGGATCCCTTGAGTGCCGATGTAGATCCATGATCCGGCTGTCATCTGCCCATACATGGTGAGGCCCTTGCGCTCGAGCTCCCGGAAGATGTCCCAGGTGGCCCACTCGGGCACGAGCATCGAATTGGAAATGAGGACGCGGGGGGCATCCCCGTGCGTACGAAAGCGCGCTACCGCCCGTCCGGATTGCACCACCAAGGTCTCGTCGTCCCCGAGCTCCCGTAGCTCGCCCGCGATGACATCGAAATCATCCCAGGAGCGTGCCGCTTTGCCTGTCCCCCCGTACACGATCAGGTTGGCCGGGTCCCCGGCAACTTGGGGGTCCAGATTGTTCATCAGCATACGCAGGGCGGCTTCTTGGAGCCAGCCCTTGCATGTGCAGGAAGTGCCCCGGGGTGCCTGTACCGTCCGCTGCGTCCGGCTGGTTTCGCCCATGATCGCCTCCCCCTTTTTGATACTAAGCTAGCAGCGTGGTTTTCCACAAACGCTCCGGCCCCTGTGCCTTGATTTTCCGTTCTGCTTGTGCCGCGTGTCCCGTTGTCTATGTTGGCCCGGGGCTAGCATAGCCTGTGTGTACTCTGGGAGCACTGGCCGGCGAGCTTGGCGTGTGTCTGCCGCAGGGGACGAATGGCGTTCGTGAAGTGCAAGGCCTGGCCTGGGACTCCCGCCGCGTGAACCCAGGCGACTTGTTCTTCGCCCTTCCCGGGCGGCGGACGGATGGGCATGCATTCATCTCCGAAGCGGTGAGCCGGGGAGCGGTGGCCGTAGTGTGCCAGAGGCGGGTGTCGGGACTGGAAATCCCTGTGTTGCGGGTGCCCGACGGCCGTTCAGCGCTGGCCCGCGCAGCGGCGCTGTTCTATGGGCACCCCACGAGCAAGCTGCGCGCTGTCGGCGTAACCGGAACGGACGGCAAGTCCACGGTGGTACACCTCTTGGGACAGCTCCTCCCTGAGTGCCAGACCGTGACCACCCTGTCCATGGAGACGGAGCGGCTTTCGTGCGTGACCACACCGGAGGCCCCAGATCTGCAGCGCTTGGCGGCGCAGGCGGTGAACCGGGGCAGGCAAGCGTTTGCCTTTGAGGCATCCTCTATCGGGCTTGCCCAGCGGCGGGTGGACGGAATGCGGCTTGCGGCGGCTGTGTTCACCGGCCTGGGCCGCGACCATCTCGATTACCACGGGAGCCCTGAGGCGTACTTGGCGGCCAAACTCCGGCTGTTTCGCATGTTGACCTCGGAAGGGTGGGTGGTGGTGGGCGCTGGAGATCCGCACTACAAGGCCGTGTGTGGTGCCGGCGGCGGCAGAACCGTGACGTTCGGAGTGGACGCGGGACACTTATCGGCGGAGAACGTAGAGCCAAGCGGGGGCGGAACTATGTTTCAACTCGTCAGCCCCAAGGACAGGCGATCAGTGACCCTTCCGTTGCCCGGTCGACACAATCTGTTCAATGCCCTGGCCGCCGGGGCCTGCGCCTGGGCGCTTGGAGAGAGGCCCGCGGATATCGCCGACAGGCTGCACCGCGTATCCCTTCCCCTGGGGAGGTGGACTAGGCTGAGGGCACCACGGGGGGCCGAGGTGGTGGTGGACTACGCGCACACACCGGCTGCTTTGGAACTCATGCTGAAGGAGCTTCGTCCCCACTCCCGCCGGCTGCTTGCCGTATTTGGGGCCAGCGGGGAGGCGGATCGGGGCAAGCGGCCGTTTATGGGCCAGGCCGCAGGGCGTTGGGCGGATGCTGTGCTCATCACCTCCGACAACCCCAAGTCCGAGGAACCGGCGGAGATTGCGCGGCAGATAGCCGCAGGGGTCACCGCGGCGTCCGGTGAGTACGAGGTTCATCTGGACCGCACGGCGGCCTTGCGGCGGGCGCTTGAGCTGGCCGGCCCGGGAGACGTCGTGTTGGTTGCGGGAAAGGGACATGAACGCTGTCAGGTGACAGCCGACGGGCCCGAACCCTACTCAGACCTAGAGGTGCTCCGCACCTTGGGAGCCACTCTGCTTGAGCGTCTGGATTAGGTCCCACATGCGATCAGCGGCCTGTACCGGGCGGCCGGAGGCGTCCACAGGGTACACGGAAGGGTCCACCGGAGGTGCCAAGTCTCCTTGGGCCTCAAGCCTGCGTCGCACTGTACTTCCCTCCAGTCCTGAAGAGAGAAGCCTCTTGTGACGCTCCTCCTCGGGAGCATATAGCCAGACAAAGGCGTCGAATAGCGTTCTGTCTACGTAGGGGGATGCCAAAAGCAGCGCCCCTTCCACCAACACCACCTCAGTTCCTCGCTTGCTGTGTTCGGCGGCCGCGCGGTGGAGTTCCTCCATGACGGCCGGGTGGACGATTGCCTCCAGGTCCGCCTTTGCCTGAGGGTCGCCCAGGGCCACACGGCCCAGACGGTCCCGGTCCACGGCTCCGTCCTCGGTTAGTATCTCCTCCCCGAAACGGGCGACCAGCGGCGCGTAGCTGGGCCCGCCGTGGCGGTAGGTGGCCCAGGCGAGTTCATCACAATTGATGTAGGCGACACCCGAGCGGTGGGCAAGCATGCGGCATACAGTGGACTTCCCTGAGCCCGCTGGACCGGCTACACCGATCACCAACATAGAACCTCACCCGGCCGGGCCGCCCACAACAGCTGGCCGAGTTGTTGTACCGTCAACGGCTGGGGCGAATAGGATCGCACCGACCGACGGTGGGCTATGGCCTGCTCCACGGAGACGGTCCCCGAGAACGCGGGAGCAGGAAGGGCGAATTCTTCTGTCGGGTCGGGGAGCTTCGGCGAGGGCGCCGCGCAGCCCAGGCTCAGCAGCGGCGCAGCAACACCAACTGCGCAAAGTAAACGCCTTGATGGCCTTTCCACAGCTATCACCTCCGGGGCCATGGTAGTGAGAGAAGGGGGCACGTGTCACGTTGCGGGGCAGTTGACTCGCCCCGCGTTTTATGTATTGTGGGATGAGCGGTCAGGATGAGGGTAAGCAGCGATTGTGACCTGCTTCGCTCGGCTTGGCCGTCAGTTTGCTATAATGGTTGTAGGTGGACTGGTGTCCACTTAACTGGGAGGAGGAGAATTATGAGAAGCTTTGGAGTTCTGTTTGGTGTAGTAGCAGTGTTGGCGGCGGTAGTCGTGTCCGGAAGCGCGCTATCGCTTTGCGACTACATTTCACCTACTACGTCGCTCTCGCGGATGCGGCTTTCGTTCAACTACCGATATTTCGACGATGCATTTACGGATGAGGTGGACGTGAGTTCCGGGCGCTCGCGGTTGGAGTACAGCAGTCTGTACGACTCGCCGAGCTTGGGCTACTCTCTGAGCGCCCTTGGTGAGCTGACGCTCTCCGAGCTGCAGATCTCCAGGGGCAGCGCCCACTCGGAGGGGACGTTGCGATACTACTTCGAGGAGGAACAGCCGTTTTTTGCTTTCGCAGGGTTTGACACGAGGCTTGACACGGATGTGCCGGGCCCGGCGTTGGACGTCAGCGCAGGGCTGGGCTACGGGAGGTTCACCGACGTGACCCCGTTGGCCAAGGCCATGCGCATCGAGGCCATGCTGCTGGCACGAGAGGAGATCCCGGCTTCACTTCCTGACGCAACACTGATGGCACTCGCCGAGGAGATCGGAAAGAGGGTGGAGTACGAGACGGTGGACGAACTGGTTCAGGAACTGGTAACCGCTATTGAGGAGGAGGCCGGGGTGAGCGTGGACGCCCGCGCGGTCCTTGCCATGGAGAACACCGTGCTGGCCACTGGTGATGAGCGGCATTGCGGCTGGGCAGTGCAGGGAGGGCTGAGCTATGAGGTGCTCGAAGCCGGCGATGCCCCGGGAGACACCATGCTCTCCTGCTCGGCGTCTATGGCCCTGCCCCCGGCTCCTGAATCCCAAATCCTTTTCGAAGCCGGTATTGCAGGCCCCATAGACATTGCAGACAAGCACACTGCTACCCTGTCGGGGGCATATGAGTACACGGCGGGGGCGTTGGATGTGAGTGCTCAACTGCTTCTAAGAAGGGAGAAGGAGCGGGAAGAGGAGCCAGAGGACACCGCCTCGGCCAATTTGGCGGTCGCCTTCCCGGTACGAGGCGCCAGCGTCACGCTTGAGCTAGGGCTTACCAAGCCTGCGGAGGCCACACGCATATCGACTGAGTTCAGCGTCTCGCTGATGTTGCGGCTGATATAGGTGACGTGGATGTTATAGGGGGGCGGCAGAACCGCCCCCCTGTTCGCTCTCCCTTTGCGCGGGACTGCCGGGCGATCGCGCCAGCTGTGAGTGGGCTCGGTTCACCAACGTGGTGAAATCAAGGTCGGCGTCGGTGCTTTCCTCTCGCACCGAGGACAGACGGAGGAAGAACTCCAGGTTGCCCGCCGGTCCGGGAAGAGGAGAGGCTACGGCGTTGCTGACAGCCCAACCCAGTTTCTCTGCCACGAAAGTGCGCAAGCTCTCCAACACCTCCAGGTGAACTTGCGGATCCCATACGACGCCCCCGCGTCTTACCTGGCTTCGGCCGGCCTCGAACTGGGGTTTGACGAGTGCCAACACTTCGCCCTTTGGGTTTAGCAAGGGCTCAATAGGGGGAAGCACTAGGCGGAGGGAGATGAAAGCCACATCCACGGCGGCGAGCGCTACGGCTTCCGGGATGTGTTGGGTGTCAAGGTAACGGGCGTTTAGTCCTTCACGGACCACCACTCGCGGATCGTTTCGCAGCTTCCAGTCCAGAAGCCCCTTGCCCACATCCACGGCGTACACTCGAGCGGCGCCGTGCTGCAGGAGGCAATCGGTGAAACCGCCGGTGGAGGCTCCAACATCGAGACACACCAGGCCGCCGGGGTCGAGATCGAACGCGCTCAACGCCGCTTCCAGCTTCTCCCCTCCGCGGGAGACGTAGCGCGGAGGGGTGTGCACCCCTAGTTGGGCGCTGGTGGAAACACGCGTTCCCGGCTTGTCCACGAGCTTTCCGTCAACCCTGACCCGCCCTGCTCGAATGAGGGCCTGTGCCCGGCTACGGGAGGCGGTAAAGCCGCTTGCGACAAGAAGCACATCCAGTCGCTCCTTATCCTGCGGCGAGGGCATGGGAGGCCCTAAGCGCGTGCCGAGGCCCTCTCCGCAGCGTGGTACAGTTCCAGTCCACACTCCAGTGCAGCCACAGCGCGCAGCAGGTCCTCCTCCTTCAGTACATAGGCTATGCGGGCCTCGTCTCGGCCCTCTCCCCGGGTGGCGTAGAAGCCCTCCCCCGGCGCCATCATCACCGTTTCTTCACCGGGGAAGTCTGTCAGCATCCAGCTTATGAAACCCTCCGCATCGGCAACAGGAAGCCCCACCATGATGTAGAATGCCCCCTCAGGGCGACGGAACGTAACCCCGGGCACCCCTCTTAGAGCGTCGCACAACACGGTCCGGCGATGTCGGTACTCCTGGACCATGCTGTCGATGATCTGGGTGTACTCGGGATCGGCCAAGAACTCCGCGAGCCCAAGCTGCCCGAACGTGGGCGCGGAGAGGCGTATCGTGGCACACTTCTTCGCCGCTTCCATTACCTGTTGATTTCGCGAGGCAAACACCCCCACCCGGGCACCACAGGCTGATAGGCGCTTGGAAATGGAATCGACCAGGATTACTCGGTCGGCCGCCTCCGGGAAGGAGAGAAGGCTGCGATGGGTTCCCTCGTACACGAACTCCCGGTACACCTCATCGGCGATGATGAATAGGTCATGCTTGAGGGCCAGCTCCACTAGGGTTGCCAGCTCTTGCTCGCTGTAGACTACACCAGTGGGGTTTCCCGGGTGGGAGAATAGCAGTGCGCTTGTTCTCCGGTCGATCAGGCGTTCGATGTCCCGCCGGGGAGGAAGGTGGAACCCCTGTTCTCGCCTGGTCGTCAATGGAGTGATCTCCACGTTGGTCAGCTGGGCGTACCCTTGGTAGTTGGGGTAGAAGGGCTCGGGAACCAGGACACGGTCGCTTGGATCGCATGTCACATTGAGGGCGAAGGTGATTGCCTCGGAGCCCCCGGTGGTCACCAACAGTTCCTCCTCCCGCAGGGGGATGTCCCAGCCGGCGTAGTAGCCCGCCAAAGCCTCCAGCGCTACGTCCAGCCCGGGAGAGGGAGCATAAGCCAGCACATCGATGTCCGCCTCCCGTACCCCCTTGAGAAAGGCCTTTGGGGTATGTATATCGGGCTGGCCTATGTTGAGATGGTAGACTTTTTTTCCTGCTTGTTTGGCCCGCCGGGCCAGCGGGTACAGGCGGCGGATGGGCGAGGCCGGGGCCGCACAGCTGCGTGCGGAAATCTCAGGCATGGTGAAGTACCCACACCTCTGGCCGGCGTGGCAGCTCCACCCGAGAGAGCTCGACTTCGGGCTTCTTCAGCTGCGTCACCGCGAAGGGAGAGGCGGCCAGAAACTCGTCCAACGGTCGGATTGGCCAGTCGGGTATGGCATCTGTTCGGTAATGCATTGGGATCAGCACCTTGAGATTGGGCAGCGCCTTGGCAACATCCACGGCCTCCTTTGCCCCGATGGTGAAGTGACCTCCGACGGGCAGGAAGGCTACCTCAACCTCCTCCAAGGGCTTGCGCTGCTCGTCGGTCAGGCTGTGCCCCAGATCGCCGAAGTGTGCCAAGACTACGTCGTCGAGGGTGAAACGGAAAATGACATCGTGACCGCGCTGGCGCCCGCCTTCCGCATCGTGGAATGCGGGGATGCCGCGGAAGGTGATCCCGTGGGCAGACTGCTCCCCTGTACCGCGGATGACTTCGGGAGATCCCTGAACCCGGTCCACGGCGTTGTGGTCGAAATGCTCGTGCGTTACAAGCACTACATGAGCGGGTCCTTCCGGCGGTTTGTACGGCACGCTCTCGTCGTATGGGTCCGTGAGCAGGACGGTTCCGTCGGCTGACTCAATACGGAAGCAGGCGTGGCCGAGCCATCGAATCTTCACACGCATCACCTCCTCGGGCTACCGCTACTCTACCCGAGTGCGGAGGGGTTCGGCAACCGGGATATGGCGCGTAACAACAGGCGTTCGAGCAGCTCGTCGTAGGGGATTCCGGCCGCCGCTGCGGCTCGGGGGAAGGTGGACATCTCCGTCATGCCAGGGAGTGTGTTTAGCTCAAGCACGTACGCTGTTCCGTCGGGATGCAGCCTGATGTCTGCCCGGGAGAAGTCCCGGCAACCAAGCGCCCGATGTGCATCAAGGGCCGCTTTATGCACTGCCTGCTCCTCGGACCGGGAGAGGTCTGCCGGGCAGACAAAGCGGCAGTGTCCTGGAGTGTACTTGGCGCTGAAGTCGAACATGTGGCCGCGGGGGATGAGCTCGACGACGGGCAACGGGTGAGGGCCGTGGTTTTCGTCCAATACGGCCACGGTCAACTCACGGCCGGGTATGTACCGCTCCACTAGGACGTCGCCGTAGCGTGCAGCGACCTCCTGCACTGCGGAGGAAATGCTTTCGGCGTCTTCTACCAGGTGAAGCCCGACGCTGGAGCCCTCCCGCCGTGGCTTCACTACAAGCGGGAAACCCAGGTACCCGACGGAATTGGGCACCGTGCCCCGAAGAGAGGTGTCCGCTGGGATGATTTTCCAGTCGGCCGTTGCCAGGCCCGTGCCGTAGAGCCGTTGGTGGGTTTCTGCCTTGTCCATGGCCCTGGCCGAGGCGGCCGGGTCGGAGCCCACATAGGGGACCCCCATGAGCTCGAGGAGAAGCTGTACCGTGCCATCCTCGCCGGCAGCTCCGTGGAGGGTGTTGAACACTGCACCGTAGCTACGTAGCCGCTGTGGCAGTCCATTGTAGTCTTGGATCTCCACCAGCTCGGCCCGCCACTCCCGGCGCCTAAGCGCCCGTAGGATGCCGCTTCCTGAGCGACGCGATATCTCCCGCTCGGCGCTGTCTCCACCGCAAAGGACTGCTATCTTGACATCCCTGGGGTCCATGATGCATCATGCTGCACGGTGCTCCCGATGGAGGCAAGGTCGCTTGACCTCCGCTGAGGGGCGCTGTATACTGATAAGCCGGCGCCCCGCCAGGGGCGCTGTGGGGAAGGCTGGTCTTTGAAAAGTGGACAGGTAAGCGATGGGGAATCCCATCGTTCCTTTTGAGTAACACCCGAAACTGAGCTAAATCGAGAGGGTATGATCCCGGCTCAGGGTGAACGCTAGCGGCGCGCTTAACACATGCAAGTCGAGCGATCGGACCTTGTGAAGTCCCTTCGGGGATGGAACGAGGTTACGGAGCGGCGAACGGGTGCGTAACACGTGGTTAACCTACCCACGCGACGGGAATAACCCGGAGAAATCCAGGCTAATGCCCGATAGACCGATGGAGGCGGATGCCACCATGGGTAAAGGCGCTACGGCGTCGCGCGTGGACGGGACCGCGGCCCATCAGCTAGACGGTGAGGTAATGGCCTACCGTGGCTATGACGGGTAGGGGGCCTGAGAGGGTGGCCCCCCACATGGGGACTGAAATACGGCCCTGACTCCTACGGGAGGCAGCAGTGGGGAATCTTGGGCAATGCCCGCAAGGGTGACCCAGCGACGCCGCGTGGGGGAAGAAGCTCTTCGGGGTGTAAACCCCTTTTCTGGGGGAAGAATAAGGTAGGGAGGGAATGCCCTACCGATGACGGTACCCCAGGAACAAGCCCCGGCTAACTACGTGCCAGCAGCCGCGGTAAGACGTAGGGGGCTAGCGTTGCCCGGAATTACTGGGCGTAAAGGGCACCTAGGCGGCTCGGCAAGTCGTTTGTGAAAGCCCCCGGCTCAACTGGGGGAGGCCAGGCGATACTGTCGGGCTAGAGGGCGGCAGAGGAAGGTGGAACGACCGGAGTAGCGGTGAAATGCGTAGATACCGGTCGGTACCCCGATGGCGAAGGCAACCTTCTGGGCCGTCTCTGACGCTGACGTGCGAAAGCGTGGGGAGCAAACCGGATTAGATACCCGGGTAGTCCACGCCCTAAACGATGCGGGCTAGGTGTCGGCCAGGCAATTGGTCGGTGCCGCAGTTAACGCGCTAAGCCCGCCGCCTGGGGACTACGGCCGCAAGGCTAAAACTCAAGGGAATTGACGGGGCCCCGCACAAGCGGTGGAGCATGTGGTTTAATTCGATGCTAAGCGTAGCACCTTACCCGGGCTTGACATGCAGGTGGTACTGACCCGAAAGGGAAGGGACCCAGGGCCTTGTGCGCCTGGGGGCCTGCACAGGTGTTGCATGGCTGTCGTCAGCTCGTGTCGTGGGACGTAGGGTTAAGTCCCGGAACGAGCGCAACCCCTGTCGTCAGTTGCCAGCGGGCCCTTCGGGGCGCCGGGGACTCTGACGAGACTGCCGGCGAACAGTCGGAGGAAGGAGGGGATGACGTCAAGTCATCATGGCCCTTATGCTCGGGGCGACACACATGCTACAGTGCTCGGTACAGAGGGCTGCCAACCCGCAAGGGGGAGCTATCCTAAAAAGCCGGGCATGGTTCGGATTGCAGGCTGCAACCCGCCTGCATGAAGCAGGAATCGCTAGTAATCGCGGGTCAGACACACCGCGGTGAATGCGTACTCGGGGCTTGTACACACCGCCCGTCACACCAACCGAGTGGGGGGCACTTGAAGTCGCCCGATGAGGGCGCCGAAGGTGTCCTTCGCGAGGGGGGTGAAGTCGTAACAAGGTAGCCGTACGGGAACGTGCGGCTGGATCACCTCCTTTCTAGGGAGTAAACCTTTCGAGGAGCACCCAGCCTTCCTGAACGATGGAGCCTCATCGCGACCTGTCCACAGTACGTGTGCGCGTCCGCTAGGGGACGCGTTTCTTTTTTTTAGACCCCCGAGACCACCGCGTTGGACGCCCTGATTCCTTCGAAAGCCATGCAGCTGGCAGTACTCTCATCACGTCATGCAGAGCACACGCGAGAAGTGGTTGCTGCCGGGAATAGGTCCGTTGTTGGAGCAGGGGGATCGGGAGGAGGTTCCTGCCAGGGAGACGATTTACTACCCGGGGACCCCCAGCGAGGCTGTCTACTTCGTGGAGAGGGGCAACGTTAAGGTGTCGTATCTGGACCCGTCAGGAAAGCGCCTCACCATGGCGCTACGGGGTCCGGGGGAGATGTTCGGGGAAATGGCCCTGGTTGGAGAACACCGCCGTCGGCATCAGGCTGTGGCTGTAGAAGACGGTGCGATCGTGCGGGTGAGTCGTGGGGCATGTCTGGCCTGGCTTCGCCATCGCCCCGATGTGTTGGTCCAGCTTCTGGAGCTGTTTGGCCTCTGGATCCGTGATTTGGAGGAGATAATTGAGGACCTGGCCTTCCGAGATATCCAAAGCCGGCTATCCCGACAGCTTCTGCGACTTTCGCATGAGTATGGGGTGAAGACGAAGGAAGGCATCGTTATCAGCTTTCGCCTCACCCACCGGGATCTGGCCGAGATGATCGGCTCGGCCCGCGAGAACACGACCATGACGCTCAACCGCTTTGAGCGGGAGGGAATATTGGGCAAGCGGCGATACCAGATAATCATCAAAGATCTGGAGGGACTAAAGGACAAGTGCGGTTCCTAAACTCGCGACCTTTCTAATCCTCCCCCGGCAGTGGTAAGGGGGACAGGCCCCGGAGGGGCCTGTCCCCTTTCCCATTTCCCTGCGAATCGAGACTGCAACGTTGAGATAGACGCCTCCTTGTGGGTACAATGCGAGTCATTGTTATGGAGGAGGGCGTTATGAAAGAGATACGTTGGCACGGGCGTGGAGGTCAGGGAGCAAAAACCGTGTCCCAGATCCTTGCCCAGATCAACTTGCGGGAAGGCAAGCACGTGCAGAGCTTTCCCGAGTACGGGCCCGAGCGATCAGGTGCGCCGGTACGGGCCTTCAACCGCATAGATGACGGGGAGATAAAGATTCACTCCGGTGTTTACGAGCCGCATGTGGCCGTAGTGGTGGACGAATCTCTCTTGGACACGGAGAACCCTGCGGAGGGACTCAAGCCGGACGGCACGATGATCGTGAACACTACATGCTCGGCGGAAGATGTCCGGTCTCGCACAGGATTCTCCGGCAATATAGTGGTGCTTGATGCCGACAAGATCGCAGATGATGCGGGCACTGGGTTCCCCAACATCCCCATGTTGGGTGCAGTGGCGGGTGCCCTGGGGAGCGATCTGCAAGTGGTGGAAGATGAGGTGCGCGAGACCATGGGAGGTAAGCTATCGAAGGAGATCTTGGATAAGAACCTGGTAGCCCTGCGGGGAGGGTACGAGGCTGGGAAAGGGGTGCAAGTTGGCGGTTGAGCTAAAGAGTTGGAAGGACCTCCCAATCGGTGGTGTGGTACCTGGAGGTGCCAAGCCGGAATTGAATAAGACCGGCAGCTGGCGCTCCCTGCGGCCGATCTGGAACGAGGAAAAGTGCATCCAGTGCCTTCAGTGTTGGCTTCACTGCCCGGACGACTCCATCGAGATCAAGGAGGGGGAGGTTACCGGAGTGGACTACGATCACTGCAAGGGGTGTGCGGTATGCGCAGGCATATGCCCCGTAGACGCCATCGACATGGTCCCCGAAGGGGGTGCGGAATGCGCAAGGTGATGACGGGTCACAAGGCAGTGGCCGAGGCCATGCGGCAGATCGAGCCAGACGTGGTGGCAGTGTACCCCATCACACCGCAGTCGGAGATAGCCGAGTACTACGCAGAATATGTGCACAATGGCGTGGTAAGCACCGAGTTGGTGCCTGTGGAAAGCGAGCATTCGGCAATGTCCGCTTGTGTGGGGGCGGCGGCCGCCGGCGGCCGGGTGATGACCGCCACGGCTTCTCAGGGGCTTGCCCTGATGGTGGAGATTCTGTACATCGCGGCCAGCATGAGGCTTCCCATCGTCACGGCCTTGGCCAACCGGGCGCTCTCCGGTCCCATCAACATTCACTGTGACCACTCCGACGCGTACCTCGCACGTGATGCCGGAGCAGTACAGATATTTGCCGAGTCGGCGCAAGAAGCCTACGACTACACGCTGATCGCCCAGAAACTGGCTGAACGTGACAACGTGCGGCTTCCTATGCTCGTAAACCTGGACGGGTTCACCCTGACCCACTCAGTACAGGTGGTAGAGCCGTTGGAGGACGAGATCGCCAAGAAGTTTGTTGGCTCCTACACCCCGGTGTACCCGCTGTTGGACGTGGATAACCCCTCCACCTGGGGGCCGTTCGCCATGCCCGACTACTACTTCGAGCTAAAGCGGGCCCAGGTGGCGGCGATCGAAGCGGCTCCGGAGGCGTTTCTGGAGGTGCAGAAGGAGTACGATAAGTCGGCCGGTCGCGGCTACCGGGGATACTTCGAAAGCTACCGGCTGGAGGACGCCGAGCGGGCAGTGGTGGTTATGGGCTCCACTGCGGGGACGGCCAAAGTCGCCGTGGACGAGCTGCGGGCGGCAGGGGAAAAGGTGGGCCTGCTAAAGGTGTGGCTGTACAGGCCCTTCCCATATGCCGCGGTGGCCGAGGCGCTAGCCCACGTGAAGCAGGTGGCCGTCCTCGACCGAGCGGTATCGTTCGGGGCGTATGGTGCGCTGTACTCGGATGTTGCCACTGCATTGATGCACCGAGATCGCCGCCCGGCGCTGCTGAACTACATCTACGGTCTGGGCGGGCGAGACACCACGCCCCAGCAGCTTACTCACACCCTGGCTGAGATGAAGACGGCCCAGGTGGACAAGGGGCTGCGGTACATCGGGCTACGGGAGTGAGGGAGGAAAATGCCAAACATCAAGACGCTGGCAGCTCGTGAGGAAAGCCGGGTACGGTTCTCGCCCGGGCACTCTTTGTGCGCCGGGTGTGCCGAGCCGATGGTGGTGCGCACCATCCTTAACGCAATTGAGGATCCCGTAGTGGTGGCCAATGCCACTGGCTGTCTGGAGGTGGCCACAAGCCGCTACCCGGGAACAACGTGGAACGTGCCGTGGATCCACTCTGCGTTTGAGAACGCGGCAGCTACGATCGCCGGGGTGGAAGCCGCCTACAACGGACTAGTTCGGGCAGGCAAGATGGATCGTCGGATCCGGTTCCTGGCATTTGCCGGCGATGGGGGCACCTACGATATTGGCCTGCAGTCTCTTTCCGGGGCCCTGGAGCGGGGGCACGATTTCTTGTACGTGTGTTTGAACAACGAAGCATACATGAATACCGGTGTACAGCGCTCCAGCGCAACGCCGTCCTGTGCCTCGGCCACGACCTCGCCGGTGGGGGACGCCATCCCCGGCAAACCGCAGGACCGCAAGGACATGACCTCCATCGTGGCCGCACACCATGTGCCATACGTGGCCCAGGCATCCGTGTCCAACCTGATCGATCTGGCCAACAAGGTAGAGCGAGCGATGAGCTACGAGGGCCCTAAGTTCCTGAACGTGCTTGTTACCTGCCCGTTGGGCTGGCGCACCAAGCGCGACAGCTCCGTTCCCATGGCGAAGCTCGCGGTTGAGACCCGCTACTGGCCCCTGTATGAGGTGGTGGAAGGCCGGTACAAGATCAACTACAAGCCCAAAGAACACGTTCCGGTGGAGGAGTGGCTGAAGGGCCAGGGACGGTTCCGGCACCTGTTCAAGAACCCTGATCTCAAGCCCAAGCTCGAGGAAATCCAGGCGGCCGTAGACCGCCATTGGAACCAGCTTCTTAAGAAGGAGAAGTGGACTCAAGAGGACGCCGCCGAGGCAACGTGAGGCGAGCGGAAGGCGCCTCCAGACCATTGTGGTGGGGCCTGGGCCGGGACCTTGTTTTTGGGGCGGTAGTGGGTGCAGTGGTAGGGGTGTTCTTTGAGGATGCTGCGTTCGGTGCTGGCGCAGGGGCGGCCATCGGCGGCCTGCTGCACGTTTATTTGCGCCTCCGCTAACAAAGGGGACAGTACCCTTTGATTGCTGGAGCGCGCAAGAGAGGTGAGCGAGCATGGACCTTGTGATCCGCATTGTCGGCGCGGCTGGGCAGGGGGTTCAGACCGTAGGGGCGGTGCTGGCGCGAGGTGCTTTTCGCAAGGGCCTTACTCTGCATGCTGAACAAAGCTATCACTCGCGCATCCGCGGGGGAGAGAACGCCTTCGCCGTCAGGCTGACCGAGGAGCCTACGGGGGGCACACGCGAGGATACAGACCTGCTGGTGGCACTGAACCAGGAAATGCTGGACCAATACCTGCCCACCTTGGCGGACGGCGGCTGGGTCGTCTGTGAGGAGGAGCTGGAGGCGGCGGGCAAGGTAGTACGTATTCCGGCCAAGCGGCTGGCCAAGGACGAACTGAAGCTTCCCATCGCCGCCAACATGGTGATGTTGGGTGCGGCTGCCAAGGTGGCGGGGATCGGCGAGGAGCCGCTGGCCGAAGTGGTACGCGAAGTCTTTGGCGACAGGGCCGAACTCAATCTGAAAGCGCTTGCCTTGGGGGCCCAGCGCGCAGGCGAACCACGGTTGAAGGTGCCCCCGGCAGCTTATGGTAAGGGCGAGCGGATGCTCCTTACCGGGGGTGCTGCAGTGGGCGCGGGTGCGGTCGTGGCCGGGTGCCGATACGTCTCGTCCTATCCGATGACGCCGGGCACCGCAGTGCTTACCTACCTGGCGGAGCGGGCGAGCCGGTGGGGGCTGGTGGTGGAACAGGCGGAGGACGAGATCGCTGCCATCAACATGGCCTTGGGCGCGGCGTACGCCGGCGTGCGGTCCATGCTGACCACGGCCGGCGGTGGCTTTTCCCTAATGGTGGAGGGGCTTTCCTTGGCGGGGATGATCGAGACTCCAGTGGTCATCCACATCGGCCAGCGGCCGGCGCCGGCCACGGGGCTCCCCACGCGCACGGGGCAGGAGGAGCTCCTGTTTGCGATTCACGCCGGCCACGGCGAGTTCCCCCGCTACGTGGTGGCTCCGCGGACTGCGGAGGAAGCGTTCTACCTCACGGGCAAGGCGTTCGACCTGGCCGAAAAGCACCAGGTCCCCGCGCTGATCCTCACCGATCAGTACCTGGTGGAAAGCTACAATGTGTGCAATCCGCTCGATGCAAGCCGGGTTGCTCCGCGCTCGCACCTTCTGTCGGCAGAGGAACTCGCGGCCATGGAAAACTACGACCGTTTTGCTCTCACCGATTCGGGGGTCTCTCCGCGGGCCGCGCCCGGGGTCTCCGACAAGCTTGTGCTCGTCGATTCGGACGAGCACGACTCGTACGGACGGATCACCGAGGATCTGCAAATCCGCAAGGAGATGACCGAGAAGCGCCTGCGCAAGGAAAAGGGATTACTGGAGGACGTGGCCCCGCCCACGCTATACCCTGCGGGTTCGTTTGAAGGCCGGACGGTTTGCCTGGGTTGGGGCTCCACCTATGGGGCGATCCGGGAAGCGGTGGATGGGCTGAACGCAAATGGCGGTAACTACGGCCTGATACACTTTTCCGAACTGTGGCCCCTGCGGACCGAGGAGCTAATACAGGTGTTCCGCGAGGCGGAGCGGGTGATTGCCGTAGAAGCAAACGCCACCGGCCAGCTGGCCCAGCTTGTCGCCCAGCAGACCGGCCGGCAGGTGGAGCGCTGCATAGGTCGCTACGACGGGCGGCCGCTAACTGCGGAGGGCATTGCCCGGGAGGTGGAAGCGTGAATGCCAAGGAGTATCTCACCGATGTAGAGCTTGCATGGTGCCCCGGTTGTGGGAACTTCGGGATCCGACAGGCCTTGGCCAAGGCTCTTTCCTTCCTTGAACTGCCGCCGCATCGGGTGGTGCTTGTGACCGGAATCGGCCAGGCGGCGAAGATGGCTCACTATGTCTCCGTAAATGGCTTCAACGGCCTCCACGGCCGTACGGTCGCCGCCGCTGCGGGGATCAAGATGGCCCGCCATGACCTCGCTGTGATCGCCGACTCGGGCGATGGGGACTTGTATGGAGAGGGTGGAAATCACCTACTACACAACATCAGGCGCAACGTGGATATCACGGTGTTGGCGCACGACAACCGCGTGTACGGGTTGACCAAAGGGCAGGCTTCTCCCACGGCGGCTCACGGGTATAAGACGAAAGCGCAACCCTTCGGCTCCCTGAGTGCACCGTTCAACCCAGCCGCCCTGGCCTTGGCGCTTGACGCGCCGTTTGTCGGACAGGCCTTTGCCGGGGATGTGGCCAGTACGGCGGAGCTCATCGCCGAGGCGGTGCGGCACAAGGGGTTCTCGCTGGTCAACGTGCTGCAGCCCTGTCCGGTGTGGAATCGGGTAAACACCTTCGCCTGGTTCAAGCAGCGTGTGTTCCGACTGGAGGATGAGGGACACAATCCTGCGGACCGCAAGGCTGCCTTCTCCGTAGCCACAAGCGGCGAGGACCGAATCTTCACGGGGGTGCTGTACAGACGCGAGGGAGCTACATTCCAGGACCAGCATCCGGTGCTACAGGAAGGACCGCTTGCTGAACGGCCCTTGCCGACGGCTGAAGAGCTGGCGCCGCTGCTCTCCGAGTTCGCTTGAGGGGACAGTCCCCGTTGCCTAGTTACCTATCCGTATTCGCCAGCTGAAGCGCCAGCGGCCGTCCGCGCCCAATCGCCAGCAGAACTGAGCTTCGGGGGGACACTCCCCGATGAACAGGTACCAGTCGCCGTCGTAGTGGTACCAGCCCCATCCATGGGGCGGGTAATGCGGCGGGCTCCAGGACGGTGGTCGCGGAGCGAAAGGCCAGCCCCAGGTGGGCGGCTGCACCTTCGCCCACACCCGGAAAGTGGTCCAAGCGGTGACGTAGCGGCTGGGTTCGGGTACCAGCCCTTGGATGACGGCGCGACCCTGTTGGGCATCAGGGGCCAGCAGGGGATACGGATCTCCCGGTGAGCCGGTGCCAACTCCCAGCGGCTGCCTGCTGGCAATCACCTGCAACCTGTCCATACCTTCCGGACCGGTCACACCCAGCCGGTAATCGGGTCGGTCGGGGAGGACGTGCGTGCCACGTCTGAGGTACGGGTCACTGGAATACCAGTTGGGGAAGATCTGTCGGACCCGTCCATGGGCGTCGATGTTGTATACGTAAACGTACGCATTGCGGGACAGCCAGATATTGACGCGGGCGTGCTCGTCCACCGTGTACTCGGACTTGTCCGTCCATATGGACACCTCAAGGCCCGGAACGGGCTCCGGGACCAGCCCCAGTGGTGAGGGGTCCGTGCTCGCCTGCACAGCAAGTGTTCCCCACAGCACCACCGCTGCCAACAGGATCATCTTCTTGACCACGGTCATCCACCTCCACCATATATACGCTGTGGGCAGGGTGGAGGTTTCACCTTGGTGGTGTCTGTTACCCTTCCATTGTCTGCAGCGCTCGGAGAAGCTGGACCTGTCCTGCATGGTAAGCGTCATGGCTTGCCATGTCCGCCAGGACGACGCTCAGTGGTTGGTTCCAGTAGGGGAAGGTGGATCCGAGATCTCTATCGCTCAGGTCTGCCACCCTCTGAGCGATCTCCTTCGACATCTCCTTGAGTTCCTTGACATCGCGCGGCCAGGCCGACTCCTCTACGGTAAACGGGGCCCAGTCACGCCTCTCCCAATCGTCATGACTGGCCTGTCGTCCGTCCCATAGCTCCAGCACAAAGCGCTTCCAATGTAGCAGATGGCGGACGATCTCCCAGATCGAATGCCGCCCCGGTCCGGGTTTCCACGCAGCTTGTTCTGGGCTCAATCCCTCCACCGCCACAAACAAGGGCGGCTGCCAAACTCCAGACTCGCACGTATGTCGGAGTTGCTCGGCCAGTAACGACCGTACCGTCATAGTCCTCCTCCCTTCCTTAGCTGCACGCGAGGCTGGATGCCACCGTTAATGGACTTCCTGGGGCTCCAGCACCCGGCGCAGGTATTGACCGGTATAGGAATCCGGATTCTCACACACTCTCTCCGGCGGTCCCTGGGCAACTACACGGCCCCCCTGGTCACCGCCCTCCGGGCCGAGATCAACAATCCAATCGGCGGTCTTGATCACGTCCAGGTGGTGCTCGATCACCACAACGGTGTTGCCACTGTCCACCAACCGTTGGAGCACGTTCAGCAGGTGCCGGACGTCGTCGGCATGCAACCCGGTCGTGGGCTCGTCCAAAAGGTACAGCGTACGGTCCGTGTTCCGACGGCCAAGCTCCCGCGCTAGCTTTACCCGTTGCGCCTCCCCGCCGGAGAGCTCCGTGGCGGGCTGACCTAGCTTGATGTAGCCCAAGCCCACGTCGTACAGGAGCTGCAGGCGGTCGCGTACCGGAGGTATAGCGGCGAAGAAACCCGTGGCCTCCTCCACGGTCATGTCCAACACTTCGGCGATGCTCTTGTTCTTGTAGCGGACCTGGAGAGTCTCGCGGTTGTAGCGCGTTCCACGACATACCTCGCAGGGGACGTACACGTTGGGCAGGAAGTGCATCTCTATCTTAACCTTTCCTTGGCCCTGGCACGCCTCGCATCGTCCGCCCCGCACGTTGAAGGAGAAGCGCCCGGGGGCGTAACCGCGCATCCTCGCCTCCGGCGTGGCCGCGAAGACCTGGCGGATGGGGTCGAACACTTTGGTGTAGGTGGCCGGGTTGGAACGAGGGGTCCGGCCGATGGGAGCCTGGTCGATGACCACTGCCTTGTTGATGTGTTCGATGCCTTCGATATCGTCATGGGCTCCGGGTTTTCCCACCGCATAGCCCAAGCGCCATGTCGCACCGCGATACAGCACATCCTCCACCAGGGTGGACTTCCCTGAGCCGGACACTCCCGTCACGCAAACAAAGAGCCCCAACGGTATCCGCACGTCGATCCCCTGGAGGTTGTGCTGCCGGGCTCCGCGGGCCGTCAACCACCGGGCTCCTGCCTGCCGCCGCTCCCGGGGAAGGGGTATCCGCAACTCCCCCGACAGATAACGACCTGTCAGAGAGCGGCGCTCGGCGGCCACCTGTTGAGGAGCACCGGAGGCGACAACGTCCCCGCCATGGATCCCGGCTCCTGGGCCTAGGTCCACCAGGTGGTCCGCCTGGCGCATGGTCTCCTCATCGTGTTCCACCACGAGCACAGTGTTTCCCAGGTCGCGCAGGCGTCGCAGCGTAGCCAAGAGCCGCAGGTGATCCCTGGCATGCAACCCCACCGAAGGCTCGTCCAGGACATAGAGCACCCCGGCCAGCTGGGAGCCAATTTGCGTGGCCAGCCGAATGCGCTGTGCTTCGCCACCGGCCAGCGTGTTCGCCGGGCGATCCAATGTGAGGTAGTCCAGTCCGACATCGACCATGAACTGCAGGCGAGACCGGATTTCCTTCAGGATTTGCTGGGCGATCAGCTGTTCCCGAGAAGAGAGCTTCAGGCCTTTGAAGAGTTCCAGCGCGTCCCGCACTGGGAGCCAGGAGACATCCCAGATGCTTTGCCCCTGAATGGTCACGGCCAGTGCCTCAGGCTTTAGCCGCGCTCCCTGGCAGTCCGGGCAGGGCAGGGCCGACATGTACTGCTCTATCTCCCGTCGGGCATCCTCCGAGGCAGCGTCCCGGTAGCTTTCCGCCAAACTGGAGACTACTCCGCTGAACGCCCGGTGGTAGACGCGAGTCCGGCCGCGCGAAGTGGTGTAGCTGAAGGGCACTGTCTCCCCGCCTGTGCCGTAAAGCAAGATGTCTAATTGCTCCGAGGACAGCTCCCCCAGAGGTACGTCGCGGGGGATGCCATAGGATTTGCACGTGCCGTCCAAAAGTGCCCACAGCCAGCGAGATTTGGATGTGGCCCAGGGGAGAAGTCCCCCATCGCGCAGCGACTTCCTCCGGTCGAGCACCATGTCCGGGTCCACCACCATCCGCCGGCCGAGGCCATCACAGGTGGAACAGGCACCGAAGGGCGAGTTGAAGGAGAACAGCCGTGGTTCGAGCTTCTCGATGCTGATCCCACAATCTGCGCAGGCGAAGTGCTCGGAGTACAAGCTCTCCCCTTGTCCGAGAACCTCGACGATCACCTGTCCCTCTCCGTGACGCAGGGCGGTCTCTACCGAATCGGCGATCCGCGTTCGCTTGCGGTCGGAGACCTTTATCCTGTCCACCACGATCTCCACGGTGTGCCGCTTGTTCTTGTCCAGTTGGACGTCCTCGTACAGAGTGCGGAGGACGCCATCCACCCGCACCCGCACAAAACCTTCCTTCTTCAGCTCCTGGAACACGTGCTTATATTCGCCCTTGCGGCCCCGCACTACCGGTGCCATGACCTGCACGGCTGTGCCCTCGGTGAGGGCGCTTACCTGGTCGATGATTTGCTGGGCCGTCTGCCGCTCGATGGGCTTTCCACAGCGGGGACAATGCGGCCGGCCGATCCGGGCGAACAGGAGCCTCAGGTAGTCGTGAATCTCAGTCACCGTGCCCACGGTGGAACGTGGATTGTGGGAGCGGGACTTCTGGTCGATGGAGATGGCTGGCGAGAGGCCCTCGATGAAATCGACATCGGGCTTCTCCATCAGGCCCAGAAACTGTCGGGCGTAGGCTGATAGAGACTCCACGTAGCGCCGCTGGCCCTCGGCATAGATGGTGTCGAAGGCCAGCGAGGACTTACCGGAACCGGATATGCCGGTGATCACTACCAGTCGGCCCCGGGGAATCTCCACATCGATGTTCTTCAGGTTGTGCTCTCGGGCACCCCGGACTATCAGTTTTTCCATACGTTACGCTTTGGCTTTGAGCGCTCTCCCTCCTTAACTAGGCATACCTCCAATAGAGTAATCATAGCGCCAGGGCCGGGTGCTCACCATGGGTTCGCCGTGGTAGTCCCACAGGCAAACTAGCGAAGCAGCCGGCGCAGATCGCGGATCTTGTCCCGCAGAGCGGCGGCGAGTTCGAACTCCAGCTTCTCCGCGGCGTTGTGCATCTTGCCCTCAAGCTCGCGAATCAGCTCACGCAGCTCCTCGTAGGAGAGCTGCTCCGGATCGGAAGGGAGCTCCAACGGCTCCTCCACGGGGCGGACATCGGCGAAGTGATCGCGTATTGCCTTCTCCACGGACTTTGGCGTGATCCCCTGGCGCCGGTTGTGGTCCAATTGGATTTGCCGGCGGCGGTTGGTCTCCTGTAGTGCCTCGCGGATGGCGCCGGTGTCGCGGTCGGCGTACAGAATTACCTTGCCGCGGACGTTTCGAGCCGCACGTCCGATGGTCTGGATGAGTGAGGTGTTGGAGCGGAGGAAGCCCTCCTTGTCGGCATCCAGAATCCCCACAAGGGAGACCTCCGGGAGGTCCAGCCCCTCCCGCAGGAGGTTTACCCCCACTAGGACGTCGAACTTCCCCAGCCTGAGCTCCCGGAGGATGTCCACCCGTTCCAGGGTATCGATCTCCGAGTGCAGGTACCGGGACCGCACGCCGAGCTCGGTCAGGTAGTCGGTCAGGTCCTCGGCCATGCGTTTGGTCAATGTGGTCACCAGGGCCCGTTCCCCGCGGTTCACCACTTCCTGGACCTCGCCTAGCAGGTGGTCCACCTGTCCGCGCACCGGGTGCACCTCCACCTTGGGGTCCACCAGCCCGGTGGGCCTGATGATCTGCTCCACCACGGCGCTGGAAACACGCTGCTCGTAAGGCCCCGGGGTCGCTGAGGTAAACAGAACCTGCCCCAGACGGTTCTCGCACTCCTCAAAAGTGAGCGGCCGGTTGTCCAGGGCCGATGGGAGACGAAAGCCGAACTCC
Source organism: Candidatus Bipolaricaulota bacterium (assembly GCA_046483725.1). Classification (GTDB taxonomy): domain Bacteria; phylum Bipolaricaulota; class Bipolaricaulia; order Bipolaricaulales; family Bipolaricaulaceae; genus T3SED10-47. The sequence continues at coordinate 44,797 of JAWOCQ010000056.1, read as the reverse complement.
ACCAAGGTGTTCTTCCGCGAGCGGTCTCCGTGGTACATGGCGTTGAGCTGCGGGATCGTCTGGTGGGACTCGTCGACCACTGTGAGAAAGTCGGGCGGGAAATAGTCGAGCAAGCTCCACGGCGGTTCGTGAGCGGTGCGGCCGTCCAGGTGGCGGGAGTAGTTCTCGATTCCCGGGCAGTACCCCATCTCGCGCAGCATCTCCAGGTCGTACATTGTGCGCTGCTCCAATCGCTGGGCCTCCAGCAGCCGTCCGGCTGCCTGTAGCTCCTCCAGCCTCTTGTCCAGCTCCTCCTCGATGGACTCGATGGCCCGCTTAAGGCGCTGCTGGGGGGTCACAAAGTGGGTCGCCGGGGGCACGGTGATGCTCCGACGCGGCCGCAGGACGTCTCCAGTGAGAGGATCCACTTCGGTAATCCGTTCGACCTCATCTCCGAACCACTCCACGCGCCAGCCGTGATCCTCTGAGGCGGGGATGATCTCTAGGACGTCGCCCCGCAGGCGGAATGTGCCGCGCTCGAATGCCAGCTCGTTGCGCCGGTACTGCAGCTGTACCAGCTGGCGGAGCACATCATCCAGGTCGTACTCGGTACCTTCGTTCAGGGTCAGGGAAAGCGATGCGTAGTCGGAAGGCGAACCCAACCCGTAGATACAGGAGACGGAAGCCACCACGATCACGTCTCTGCGCGACAGGAGCGATGCCGTGGCGGCATGGCGAAGCCGGTCGATTTCCTCGTTGATCTGGGAGTCTTTCTCGATGTAGGTGTCCGTCTGCGGAATATAGGCCTCCGGCTGGTAGTAGTCGTAGTAGGAGACGAAGTAGTGCACGGCGTTGTTTGGGAACAGCTCCCGCAGCTCGCCGTACAGCTGTGCGGTCAGGGTCTTGTTGTGGGCAATGACGAGCGTGGGGCGCTGTACCTCCTGGACCACGTGGGCAATGGTGAAAGTCTTCCCCGTGCCTGTCGCCCCGAGGAGGGTCTGGAACCTCGCGCCTTCGTTCAGCCCCCGAACCAGCTCACGGATTGCCTTGGGCTGATCGCCTTGAGGCTCAAGCTTGGTCCTGACACAGAAGCGTTCCTCGGTCGCAGCCGTCTTAGCCATACCCCAATCTTACCACCCTCTCCTCTTGCTGCTGGCGCCCAGGGCCGCCGGGAGGTTAAGCTGAGCTACTATGAGAGCGATTGGTGTGCTGCTAATTATCGTGACATTGGCGGGTGGGGTGGCCCTTGGCGCCGTGGAGCTTCAGTACTTCTGGGCGCGGGGGTGTCCGGAGTGTGGTGTCATGAGCGAGTACCTGGAGGAGCTACAAGAGCGCTACCCTGAGCTGGAAATTCACCGCCATGAGGTCAGCTTCGACGCCGACAACTGGCGGCTCATGCAGGCTGTGGCAGATGCTTACGGCTTGGACGACGTTGTCGTGCCTGCGGTGTTCGTAGGAGAGCAGGCCACGGTGCGTGTGGGGCCGGCAGTGGAGCTTCTGATTGAGGAGGAGGTTGAGAGGTGCCTTCAGGTGGACTGCCCCTCCCCGTTGGACCGGGTGGAGGAGGTGCGCTGGCGGCCCAGTCCGATGGAGCTGGGATTGGTGGCGTTGGTAGTGGTCGTGACGTTGTTGGTGGCAGTGGAGCTGACGAGCCCGTAACAGGCGCACAGGCGGCCTCTGCCTGGACGCAGCTGGGCGTCTGCGTGCGAACGGACGCTGCGCCGGTGTCGCGGTGAGAAGCGCCCGTTTGTTGCCGGTCAAGTGGGTGTTCTTCCCCGGGGCGAAGGCGGTAGATTCGTGTGATGGGCAAAGCCCGGAGGAACTGGCAGGATGCAGACACGGAAACCCTGCTGGCCGAGCTGCGCAGGCTGGAGGCCGGTGGGCAGGGCGGGGGAAGCGAGTGGACCGCTCTCCAGGACGAGCTGGTGCGCCGGCACGCGGGGTTGGTGCGCTCGGTGGCTGCGCAGTTTAGGTTCACGGGCGAGCCGATCGAAGACCTGGTCCAAGCCGGGTATCTGGGGCTCCTGGGAGCGGTGGCCAACTTTGATCTCGCGCGGGGGACGAAGTTCAGCACCTACGCCACGCACCTTATAAAAGGGGAAATCCGCCATTACATCAGGGATAAGTACGGGAGTATCCGGGTTCCACAGTGGGTCCGGGCGGTATCGCAACGGGTCCGAGAGTGCCAGGATCAGCTGTACCAGGAGAAGGGCCGGCCTCCCACCCTGGAGGAGATCGCCAAAGCACTCGAGGTGGGAACTGACACGGTGGCCGAAGCGCTCAAGTCTCGGGATGCGATGACCTATGTATCTCTCGACGCAGAACGACGGGCCACGGATCCGTCTCCCTCCCTTGACCTGCAGCGGCTGCTGGCAGCGGACAGCGCGCAGCTGCCACTGGAGGTGCGTCTGCGCATTGCGGCGGCGGTGGAGCGTCTATCCGATCTTCAGCGGAAGATCATCGACGGGCTATTCTACCAAGGCCGGACGCAGGCCGACGTCGGTGAAGAGGTGGGGCTTCCCCAGCGGCAGGTAGCGAGGATGAAGGAACGGGTTCTCAAGGAAATGAGCGAGCAACTGTTCGGCCACAGCGACGGTCTACAGGGCCGCCGAACGAGGAACAAACGGGATGAACCTGACGAGGGCGGCCAATGAGTGTGGTGGAGATGCTGACGTTGTTGACAGAAGTTGTGAACTCCGTGCAACGGGCGGTGGAGCATTTGGAGTCCGGAAACCGGCCCAGCGGCATGGCCGGACTGGACGCATGCATCGACCGGATTGATAGCACGCTGCAACGGTGGTCCGAAAGCGAGGTGGCCGAGGCCGGTTCCGCGGTGGACCCGACTGATATGCGGGGGCAGCTCGAGGCCGTACTGGAGGACCTCCGTGCAGCCAGGGAGATTTTGACGGCCGCCTCCCCGGGCCAACAGGAACGCTGACCTTGAGCCTTCCGGTCCCCTGTGCGCCCATACCGCACCCCGCCGACGGACTGTGCCACCCTGCCCGTTTGTGAAGGCGACCGTTGTGTTTGCCGGTGCCCACCTTGGCTACGACCTTACGCAGGACCCGTTGGGCGGTGGGGCCCACGTGGGCCTGCACCTGGTGCGGCGCTGGTCGGAGACCCGTCCCTTTGAGCTCGTGGTCCTGGGCTCGGGGCCCGGCGAGGGTTGGGATCGGTTCCCCGGTGTGGAGTACCGGGAACTGGGCTGGCAAGTCCCGGGGAGCGGGAACCGCCTTACAGAACTCACCGTGCGCGGCTACGCCCGCTTCAGCCGGCAGTTTGAGCGAGGGGTCACACGCGAGCTTGAGAACATGGCTTCCGGCCATGGCACAGACGGCATCTGCGTCTTGCACAACGATATCTGTGAAGCGGGAGACTTCGGCGCGATCCATGCCCGGGGCTGCCGGCAGGCCACTATACTCCACGTGGACGTAGTGGACTACGCGGCCAGCGTATACCTGCGCGGGTTGGTTTCCGCCGGTGGGCTGGCGCGTGCCGCCCGAGCGGTAGACCGGTTGGGGGGCCTCCGCCTGACGCCGGATGTGCTACGCTTGATCTTCCGCAAACAGGAGGCCTGCGCGCGCTTTTCCGACCTTCTCGTAGTCCCATCTGGTGGCATGCAGCGGGTGCTGCAGGATGCCTACCCCTGGCGCACCGCGGACGATGTTCTGGTGATTCCCTGGGGGTCGTTGCCGGCCGGGCAGCCGTCCGCCGATGGAGCCGAAGCGCGCGGGCGGCTTGGTTTACCCAGCGATCGGTCTGTGCTCATTGCCCTGAGCCGCATATCGCCGGAGAAGGGGCAGGACATACTCCTCAGGGCGCTCTCCCTGTGGGAAAAGCGGGGAGGTCGTCCCCTAACAGTGGTGCTCTGTGGCGCACCGGCTTACATGCACGGGCGGCGCTATATGCGCAAACTCCAACGCCTGGCTGGGAGGCTTCGGCAGACAGACGTGCGCTTTGCCGGCTACGTGGCTGGGCAAGACAAGGCGGACCTTCTGTCTGCTGCCGACCTCTATGTGTTTCCCTCCCGCCATGAGTCATACGGTCTGACCTTGGTGGAGGCGATGCGCCACGGGCTCCCCGTGCTCACCACCGACCACCGCTCTGCCGGGGAGTTGGTCCGGCCCGAATTCGGCCGTGTGGTGCGCCCCACCCCCCAGGGCGTGGCACGCGGCCTGGACGAGCTTCTGGCCGGCGGCGTCGACATCACGGAAATGGGCCGGAAGGCGCGGCAGTTCGCCGAACAGCGCACCTTCCCCGAGGCTGCCGACCGCCTCGCCGAAGGGGTCAGAGCTTTAATGTGATTGACACTACTCCTTCCACTGTCTCACTTGCTCAGCGCAGAAGATTCCTCAAGCGGTATTTATGCAAGCCAGATGTGACCCAGATTCAGGCTGGCTGACAATCAAACTAAAGCTTTGACCCCTGGAGGAAGTTGAAGGCTGGCTCCGGCGCTGGCTCACCGGCTGACTACAGGTAGAATGGCCCCCTGGGCAGGCCGGGAGGAAGGAGCGTCGTGCGCGTCGCCTGCCAAGGGGACGACTACGCATTCGGAGCTGTGAGGGTGAACGCTGAGGAGGGGGCTTCTTGGCCGGGCGGCAGGCTGAGACACCGATGGAAAGAGCCGTAGAGTGATGGACTACCTGCTGCTGGCCGTTGCGGCCACCGTCATCGGGGTCTTCGCGAGCATGATCGGGGTGGGCGGGGGCATCTTCATGGTGCCTTTGTTGACTGTGGTGTTCGTCCCCACCACCCACGTGGCTGTGGCTACCAGCCTTGCGGCCATCGTGTTCAACAGCGTTTCCAGCACCATCGGCTACGGACGCCAAGGGATTGTGGATTTCCGGCTTGGCTTCATGCTCATGCCCTCGGCGCTAGGCGGAGGGTTCCTGGGAGCATACCTGACCGAGTTCGTCTCAAGCGATGTGCTGGCGGTCGCCTTCGGGGTTCTGCTGATCTATGTCGCTGTGCTCATGTTGTGGGGGCGCACACCCAAGGAGCTGGCGGAAAGGTTCAAGCGAACGTCGGAGGACGGACAGGTGAGCTACCGGGCGTTGCCAGTGATGGGCGTAGGCCTGCTCGCAGGAACGGCCTCAGGGTTCTTCGGCATCGGAGGGGGAACGGTGATGGTTCCGGCCATCACGCTGCTTCTGGGAACCGCGGTGGTGGTCGCTGCCGCTACCAGCCTCTTTGTGATGGGCCCTACGGCCCTCGCCGGGCTCATCCAGCACAGCCTGCAGGGGAACCCCCGGTTCGACCTTGCTGTGCCGCTGGCGATCGGGATCATCCTCGGGGCGCAGATTGGAAGCCATCTTGCGCCGCGCGTCTCCCAACCTTTCCTGCGGCGGCTGTTCGGCGTGGTCATGCTTTACGCCGCGGGCAACATGATCTGGAAGGCGCTCGGCAGTTGAACGAAGAGAGGATTTCCCAGCTGTTGGGTTCGGTCGGCTTGCCCCCTACTCGCCCAGCGCATGTTCCAGGGCGGCGTCGGCGTGAATGCGGCAGGAATCGAACACGGGCACTGGGCAGTCATCGGGGCGTATCAAAAGAGGGATCTCGGTACACGCGAGGATCACGGCCTGAGCGCCCTGAGCGACCAGATCTCCGATGATGCGCAGGAATGCCTGACGGGAACGCTCGCGGATCTGGCCGAACACGAGCTCTTCGTAGATGGTTCGGTCGACGATTCCGCGGTCTTCGTCCCGAGGAACGATGACCTGGATCGAGCTCTTCCCAAGCACTTTGCCGTAGAACGGAAGCTCCATTGTGTACCGCGTGCCCAACAGGCCCACACAGCGTAGGCCATGCGAAGCGACTTCCTCTCTGACGGCGTCCGGCAAGCTCAGAATGGGGATCCCGATCCGGGGGCTGATCTGGGGGAGAACGTAGTGCATCGTGTTGGCGGGGATCACCAGGAAATCCGCCCCAGCCCGCTCCAGCCCTCGTGCCCCTTCCACAAGACCGTCGGCGACCAGGTCCCAGCGCCCGGCGGCTGGCCAGTCGATGTACGGCTGGAAGGACACGCTGTGGATGAAGATCTCCGGGTAGGAGCAGTTGCCAAAGCGTTCCGTGTAGCGGCGGGTGATGTGAAGGTAGTATTCCGCTGTGGCCTCCGGGCTCATGCCTCCGAGGATGCCGATGCGTTTCATCTCTTCCCCCCCTCTGGTCCGGCATTTCCTGGCCGGATCGTCGAGACAGTGTACCGTAGATCCGCGCCTGCTGCGGGTAGCACGGCGACCTGGGGAGCACTTTCGCGTTCCATGCTTGCGGCGCCTTCGGTGGGCCGTCGCAGAGGAACTCGCCCTGCGCTGCTGGGAAGTCAGGCACAGTCGTATGCTGGTGTGGCTTATCGGAGGAGCTCGCAGCTGTTCGGATCGATGCTGCGTACGGCGAGCATGTCGACAGCTCCGCTCTGTGGAGTGCGCCTTGACCGCCGCCCGCCGCGCTTCACAGGTGATGCGCAGGGCGCCGCAGCACGTGGGACGAAGAAGCCATTCCCGGATGAGTGCTTTATCCGATACTGGTGGAGGTGGCGGGAGTCGAACCCGCGTCCGAATGTACCGTCAGCTCGGCTTCTACAAGCTTAGCCCGCGCTTTAGATCTCGGATCCGGGCCTCCCGCGGGCAGGATGCCCGGGTCCTCAGCCTACGAGTATTTCGCGTCCCGCAGCGGTAGGCTCGCTGCGGACGCTAGCCCACTTGTCGACGCCCCTTCGAACCCCGTGGGCGAGGATCCGAGGGACGGCCTACGCTCTAGTTATAGGCGTAAGCAGGTACGTTTGAATAGTCGGCATTTATTTTTGCCGTTCCGCCAGTTTTTGGAGATGGCGGGAACTCCGCTTGCCGCCTTACCTAGATACACCCGTCGAGACCAAGTCACCCCCTATGTACCCCCATTATACTACTGGTGGAGGGGTATCGAAATGCCTCGTGTGCTTTTGCCGGGGGTTGCCGCTGGCTTGACCTTTGGTGCTGCACTGGGAGCAGCAGGCGCCGGTGGGTGGTGGGTCGTACCGGTGGGAGCAGTCCTGCTAGCCGGTGCGTGCTGGCGCCGGTCGTGCGCACTGCTGTGGGCTGTGGCCCTGGTAGGGGGGCTGGCTCTGCCCCAGCCGGAGGAGAGCCCCTCTCAATTTCTGTACCAGCTTCCGCTAATGCAGGAGGCAACGGTACGGGTGGTAGGGATTCCCGAGCCCCGGTCGCGCTCTACCGAAGCTTTGGTGGAACTGGAAGGGCATCCCACCCCCCTGCGCCTGGTCGCGTATCTTCCCGCCGGCTCGGCTGTGGGCCCTGGCGATCTTCTCCACCTGGAGGGGCGCGGGGCCCAACCACGCCCCGCTGAGTGGGAAACCTACCTCCGGCGCCGCGGGGTTTTCGGGCTGTTTTTGGCTGAGAGCGCCGAAGTCTTGGAGCAAGGGGGACCAGGACTCTTGCGTTGGGCCCACGAAGCGCGCATGCGGCTGCTACACAGGTTGACGGGCTCCCTGCCCGAGGAAGGGGCGGCCTTTCTCTCTGCGCTACTGTTGGGAGCGCGGGGCCTAATGCCTGATGAGCGGCAGGACGCTTTCCGCGCCGCCGGGGTGGCGCATCTGCTGGCACTTTCGGGGCTGCACTTGGGCCTGTTGGTGGCAGGCGGGTGGTTGCTGTTGAAGCTCTTCCGTCTCCCTCCAGTCGTTCGGTACCTAATGCTGATGCTGTTCGTCTCCTGCTATGTATTGGTGGGCGGGGCCAGGGTTTCCCTCATCAGGGCGGCCATCATGTTCGGATGCGCAGGGAGTTTCTGGATTCTATGGCACCGGGGCTGGGTTCTACGGCGGTGGCTGGATCCGTTGCAGGCGTTGGCCGCGGCCGCTGTGGTTGTGGTCCTAATCTGGCCCTGGTCCCCGGCCGATGCGGCGTTCCAGCTTTCGTTCATGGCCACTGGGGCCATCCTTCTTCTCCTTCCCGGTTGGATGTCCGGATGGTTGCGCGCCGAGCTGCCCCGCTGGCTGCTACGGCCAGCGGATCTCCTAGCGGTCACCGCATGTGCCCAGGCAGGCGCCCTGCCCGTGATCGGGGCGACGTTCGGCCACGTGGCGCTGTTCGGTCTGATGGCAAATCTCCTTCTCGTCACTTGGACCGCCGTGCTGCTTTGGTCGGGGGTGGTGGTGCTCCTCCTCGGCCCGGTAGCCGGTACAGCGGTGGACAGGTTCCTGATTGCGCCCTACCTGGCGGTCGTGGAGCGACTGGCGAGCTTCCCTGGCTCTGAGCTTCCAGTGGGGCCGGGCTTTGGCCTGTGGTGTGCGGTCGCAGCTCTGGGCGTGCTCATCCTCTGGACAGCGCTGCGGGAGGAGGGCGATGCCCTTCGCAGACCGGCCTAGAAAACGCGACGGGCAATCGTGTCCAACGAACTTGGGTTGTTCTTACTCTGGAACAGCCCTCTACTGACAAGGCCTCCTGCAAAACGCGGTCCAGCATCTTTGGCCGCAGGCGGCCCGTGTTGGTGTTATGCGTTGATGGGTGGTAGCAGGTAAGGAGCGTGCGAACGTCAGGAAGGCCCCCACGGGGTCTACAATGCATAACGGTAAAGGGTGACACGTGAGGTGTAGGGATGGTATGATCCTCACATGGAGGATAGAATGGCCTGGCTCGCCCTGAACATGCTGCCGTCGCTCACTCCGCGGCGACTTCGAGCCTTGTTGGGTGTCCTGGGTGGGCCGTGCGAGATCATGGCCGCGCCTGTGGAAAAACTGGCGCGGGCGATCGGCCCCGAGGCCGCTCGGAGGATTGCCCGGGAACGTAGCGCTGCACAGCCTCAACAAGAAGTGCGCCGAGCCCGGCACGCCGGAGCCCATATTGTCACGCTCGCAGATGGTGATTTCCCCGAGGTCATGCGCGAGCTTCCCACGCCCCCGCTCGTCCTCTATGTCCTGGGGAAGTTGGAGCCTGCCGACGTTTCGGGCGTGGCGATTGTAGGTACCCGCCGTTGCACAAGCTATGGCCGGTTGGTGGCGCGCAAAATGGGCACGCAACTTGCCGAACGGGGCGTGACAGTGATTTCGGGGATGGCGCCGGGGGTGGATGCTGCCGCCCATCAGGGTGCACTCTCCGGCGGGCGTACCGTTGCCATACTGGGCACAGGCCTGGGGAAGCCTTATCCCGCCGGGGTGGAGCGCCGTTTGCAGGCAATCGCTGAGAAGGGGGCGGTGCTGTCAGAGTATCCGTGGGAGACGCCCGGGGCTGCGTGGACGTTCCCCCGCCGCAATCGACTGATCGCGGGGTTGTGCAAGGCGGTGCTGGTCGTCGAAGCGCCCATTCGCTCGGGGGCCCTGATCACCGCCGAACGGGCGCTGGAGCAAGGCAAGGACGTGCTGGCAGTGCCCGGTCCTATAACCTCGGAAGCATCCGCAGGCACCAATCGCCTTCTCCAGGACGGGGCCAGCCCCGTGACGTGTGTAGAGGACGTTGTGGAGGAGCTGGGCGGGGTGGGGAAGCACCACTTCCAGCCGTCGCTTCCTCTGCCCACGGGCGATGCGTTGACCGTGTACGAAGCCCTCAGCAGCGAAATGCTGGATACCAGTGAGCTCATGGCCCATACGGGTCTATCCCACGCCCTGGTGTCCCAAGCACTGTTGGAGCTTCAGATGGCGGGTTTGGTCGAGGAACAGCCCGGCCGCCGCTACGCCCGGATATAATCACGGTTCGTTGGGCTCTAGGTGCTGTGGTCTTTCCGCATGTCGCTTGTGGCAAGTAGCCAGTGGGAAACAACGAACAGAGCGCGTTATGTGACAGCGAACCCAAGTAACCAAGTGAACCACCTGAACCCAAACAACCGGGTGAACTCGAGTTGGTGGCCTTGCAGGCCCGCGCGGGAAGTGGTAGATATTCCGGACTGCGCTTAACTCGCCGGGTTGCGGTGCCTGTATCCCGCCCCGCCGGCACTATACCAGGAGGCCAGAGTGGAACAGACACTTGTGTTACTGAAGCCGGACGCACTCAAGCGGCGGCTGGTGGGTCGGATTATCCGACGGATCGAGGACAAGGGGCTGCGCATTGCCGCGACGAAACTGATGTGGCTGCCTCGGGAGCTTGCTGAGCGGCATTACTCCGAACACAGGGAGAAGCCATTCTTCCAAGAGTTGGTACGGTTCATCACTGCCGGCCCGCTGGTAGCCATGGTGGTCGAAGGTGACGAAGCCATCAACATCGTGCGTCGTCTCATGGGGAAGACAAATCCCAAGCAGGCCGAGCCGGGGACCATTCGTGGGGACTTTGGGCTGGCAGTGACGTGTAACCTGGTGCACGGCTCCGACTCACCCGAGTCCGCCCGGCGGGAGATCCCGTTGTTTTTCACCCGGGAGGAGATCCTGGACTATTGTATGGCGGACGCTGAGTGGTTGGGTGGGTGAGATGGAGCTGCCGACGCGGTACGACCCGAGGGAAGTGGAAGAGCGGTTAAGTCGCTCTTGGGACGAGCTATGGAAGTGTGATCCCCATAGCGAGAGGCCCGCCTTTTCCGTCGTTATCCCTCCGCCGAACATCACCGGGCGCTTACATCACGGACATGCGCTCAACAACACCCTGCAGGATATCCTCACCCGCTATAAGCGCATGGACGGCTTCGAAGCATGCTGGTTTCCTGGTACCGACCATGCAGGGATCGCCACGCAGAATGTGATCGAGCGGGAGCTTGCCCGGGAAGGGACTGACCGACACAAGCTCGGCCGCGAAGCTTTCCTCAAAAGGGTCTGGGAGTGGAAGGAGAAGTACGGCTCCGAGATAGTTGACCAGCTTAAGGTATTGGGTTGCTCATGTGATTGGTCCCGACTGCGGTTTACCCTGGATGAAGGGCTCTCCCAGGCCGTGCGTACCGCGTTTATCAGGCTGTACCAACAGGGGTTGGTATACCGCGGCGACTACATGATCAACTGGTGTCCGCGCTGCGCGACCGCGCTTTCGGACATCGAGGTCGAGCACAAACAGGTTGACGGGAAGCTGTACCATGTCCGCTATCCCCTGGAGGGCGGGGACCATGTGACCGTGGCCACCACCCGGCCGGAGACCATGCTGGGGGACACCGGAGTGGCTGTGAACCCCGCGGACGAGCGTTACCGGGATTTGATCGGCAGGACTGCGGTGCTCCCAGTTCTGGGCAGGCGGCTGCCCATTGTGGGCGCCAAAGAGGTGGATCCCTCATTTGGAACAGGTATTTTGAAGATCACCCCGGCCCATGACCCTCTGGACTCCGAGATCGGCCAGCGCCATGAGCTCCCCTCGGTGAACGTGCTCAACAAGGACGGGACCATCAACGAGGAAGGCGGTCCGTTTGCCGGCATGGACAGGGAAGCCGCTCGGGAGGCGTTGCTTAAACGCCTGCAGGAAGAAGGCCTGCTGGAGAAAGTCGAACTCTACCGGCACAGTGTGGGGCACTGCGGACGGTGTGGCGTGTCCGTGGAGCCGCTTATCTCCACCCAGTGGTTCGTCCACATGCAGCCGTTGGCCGAGCCTGCCATCAATGCGGCGGAGCAGGGCCGGGTGGCGTTTGTTCCGCCCCGATGGGCCAAGGTATACACCGCCTGGCTGGAGGGAATACGGGACTGGTGCATCTCGCGACAGCTGTGGTGGGGGCACCGGATCCCGGCATGGTACGGGCCGGACGACACGGTGTTTGTGGCCATGGACGATGAGGCTGCCCACCGCCAGGCCCGGGAGCACTACGGGAAGGAGGTGGAGCTCCGGCAGGATGAGGACGTTCTGGACACGTGGTTTTCCTCTTCGCTGTGGCCTTTCTCCATCATGGGCTGGCCGGAGCTCACGCCCGAGCTGGAGCGCTTCTATCCGACTACGGTCTTGGTGACCGCATTCGACATCCTGTTCTTCTGGGTGGCTCGGATGGTGATGATGGGGCTCCACTTCATGGGCGACGTGCCTTTCCGACAGGTATTCGTTAACCCACTGATCGTAGATGCACAGGGTCAGAAGATGAGCAAATCCAAGGGGAACAGCATTGATCCGTTGGAGGTAAAGGACACTCACGGAATGGACGCTTTGCGCTTCTCCCTGGCCCGCAGTGCCACCAAGGGCCAGACACTGCGCCTGGGGATGGACGACCTCGGCGATGCGCGCAATTTCCTAAACAAGGTATGGAACATGGCCCGGTTCATCCTCACCAACACGGAGGACCTTGACAGGGGGGCACCGGCGGCTTCCCTGGCCTGGGAAGATCGCTGGATTCGCTCCCGGCTGGAGCGGACGGTGCGCAAGGTGCGTGAGGAGCTGGAGCGGTTCAACTTCCACCTGGCCGCGGAAGCTGTTTACCACTTCACCTGGCACGAGCTGTGCGACTGGTATTTGGAGCTGGCCAAGCTGAGACTGTACGGAGAAGATCCGAAGGCCAGGGCTACCTGCCAGCGGGTCCTGCAGGAGACGTTGGAGGAACTACTAGAGCTCATGCACCCGTTCGTCCCGTTCATCAGTGAGGAGATCTGGCGGTATACGGGCCGAGAGCGCCCGCTGGCCCACCACTCGTTCCCCACTTCGTCGGAAAACCGTGTGGATGAACAGGCTGAGGCCCGGTTGGAGCTTCTGCAGTCGGTGGTGGTGGAGATCCGAGCCCTGCGGGCTGAACTCAGGGTCCCCCCCAGCGCTGAGTTGGATCTGATCGTGTCGGGGCCGGAGGAGTTTGGGCTGAAGCTGGTAGATGACTTCTCCGAAGCGCTGCGACGGCTGGCCAAGGTGGGCTGCGCGCGTTACGAGCCGGACTATCGAGCCGGCCGGGCGACGGCCAAGGGCGTGGCCGGGGAGCTGAACCTGTACCTTCCGGTGGAAGGCGTGGTGGACTGGGAGAGGGAGCTGGAGCGTATCCAGCGGGAACTGGGCAAGCTGGACAAGGAGCTCGGTGAGCTGGAGGGACGTTTGGCCAACCCGAGCTTTCGGACTCGTGCGCCACAGCACGTGGTGGCCAAGACGGAGACCGAGGCCGAGGACCTGCGTGACCAACGCCGGCGCCTACTCAGGCATGTGGAAAGGGGCACGTGATTCAACACATCCCGGACGGGCTTCTGAACCCGGAGCGCGCGGTTAACCCAGGGCTGGAGAGAACAGAGGCTCTCCTTGCTCGGCTAGGCAACCCGGAGGGTGCGTTCCCGGCGGTTCATGTGGCGGGCACCAACGGGAAGGGGTCCGTGGTCGCCTTTCTGGACTCCGTGCTGCGGGCGGCCGGAATGCGGGTGGGTGCCTACACTTCTCCGGATTTGGGAGACCCCACTGAGAGGATCCGGGTGAGCGGCGTTCGGGTGGAGGCCTCGCGCCTGGCAGAGCTCATCCTGGAGGCAGTGCAGCCGGTGGAGGAGCTGGACGAAGGGCCGGGGCGTCCCAATGAGTTCGAGGCCCTGACTGCGGCCGCCTTTGCCCACTTCGCAGAGCAAGGGGTGCACGTGGGGGTTGTGGAGGCGGGCTTGGGCGGGCGCTTCGATGCCAGCCGCTGCCTTGCCAACCCCTTGCTCTCGCTGATCACGTCGGTGAGCCTGGATCATCGGGAGATCTTCGGTCCGGGCCTCGGGCGCGCCGCTTGGGAGAAGGCGGGCGTGGCGCGCCAAGGGGTGCCGCTAATAACGGTGGAGGACAAACCGGAAGTCCTGGAGGTTTTCGAGCGGGAGTGCCAGGAGGTGGGCGCGGCCCTGGTAAAGGTGGATCCGCGGGATGTGCAGCTTGTTGAGCTGTCGTGGGAGCGAGCCATGTGGCGGTCCACTTCGGATCCCTTGCAGCTTGGTAGTTTCCCCACGCGCATGCACGGGGTCTATCAAGGCCCCAACCTAGCACTCGTCAACGGGGCCCTGGCCGAGCTGGTTGGGGGTATGGGAATAGCCCGAGAGGAGATTCACCAGGGACTGGGGGAAGCTGGTTGGCCGGGCAGGTTCGAGGTGCTTCGGCGAAGGCCGTACGTCGTGTTGGATGCAGCGCACAACCCGGCGGCCGCCCGCGGCCTGGCGGATACGCTGGATCTACTGCCTTCTCCTGCTGGGCGGCAGACGTTGCTGTTCGGGGCGTTACGGGGCAAGCTGATAAGGGCAATGGCGGAGATTTTGTTCCCGCGCTTCGATCGTGTGGTGTTGGCTACCCCGGCCTCGGACCGGGCGTTGCCCGGCGAAGCTCTGGCCCACCAGGCGCGTCGCTGCGCACGGCAGTGGGACGTCGGTGGTAGCGTGGGGGAGACAGCTTCTGCGCTTGCCGGGGAACTGCGCGAAGATGATGCGCTGGTGGTCTGCGGGTCACTGACCATTGTAGGAGAGGCGCGCCGTGTGTTGGCGGAATACGCTTAAGCGAGTGCAAACCGGCCCTCGGCCTAACCACGTGGCCGTGGTCATGGACGGCAACGGGCGGTGGGCTAAGGTGCAGGGGCTTCCCCGGGGGGAGGGGCATCGGCGGGGAGCCGAGGCCGCCGAGCGCCTGATACGGCTCGCAGGGGAAGAGAAGCTGTGCCGCCATCTTACGCTGTTTGCGTTCTCCACGGAGAACTGGGACCGCCCGCCGGAGGAAGTAGACCTTCTCATAGGTCTCCTGGAGGAGTTTATAGCGCAGAAGGTGGAGGAGCTCTCGGAGGCGGGCGTTCGGCTGGATGTGGTGGGGCAGCGGGAGCTTTTCCCGGCGAGCCTGAGCGCTGAGGTGGCCCGCGTGGAGGAACTGACCCGGGATAATCAGGGGCTCCAATTACATGTGGCGTTGAGCTTCGGAGGTCGTTGGGCGGTGATGGAGGCAGTGCGCGGGGCAGTGCGGGCGGCGCGGGAGAACTGTCTGCAGGCGGAGGCCGTGGATGAGCCCTTCGTCCGGCGGCTCCTGCCCACCGCCAACCTTCCCGACGTCGACCTGGTTATTCGCACGGCCGGGGAACAGCGGTTGTCCAATTTCCTCCTGTGGGAGACGGCCTACGCAGAGCTTTACTTCACCCCTGTGCTGTGGCCCGACTTCGATGAGGCCGCCTTCCTCGATGCTCTGGAGACATACCAGGGCCGGCAGCGGAGCTTCGGAAGGGTTAGCTCGTGAGAGCTATTGCGGCGCGGCTGGCGACAGCTCTGGTCGGTATGCCCGTGGTGCTCACTTTGTTTTGGGTTGCCGGCAACTATCAGCTCGACTGGCTGGTGGGGCTAGTGGTGTCCGTTGCGGGCGTCATGGCCGGCTGGGAGTACATACAAATCGTCTCCCGGCTGGGTATCCCTCAGCCCAAGGAGTTCCTGATGATGGCCATCCCGGTGTTCCTCATGCTTTCGGTCCTGTGGGAGGACTACGCGCTGGTGGCGGGCTGGGGCGTGGTGTACTTCACCGTTGTGTACAGCTTTTTCCGTAAGGGACCCCGAGAGGGTTTCTTCGCCGCGTTGGCGGGAATTTTCGGGTTCCTCTACATACCGGTGCTTCTGAGCATTCTCTACTTTCTGCATCGGGCGGACTTCGCTTACGTTCTGCATTTCTTCCTCATCGTGTGGGGTTACGACGCGGGCGCGTTCCTGGTTGGGTCAGCCATCGGCAAGCATCAGCTCCTGCCCAGGGTTTCCCTGGCCAAGACATGGGAGGGAGTCGTTGGGGGTGTGGTCATTGCTATGATTGGGGCGGCTTTACTGCCGGTGTTTGTGAGCGATTTCCTCCGCTGGCTTCCGCATGTGGTGGTGCTGGGCGTTTGGGTAGGCACCTTCGCCCAGCTGGGCGACTTGTTCGAGTCGCTGTTTAAGAGGGCTGCTGGGGTTAAGCACACCGGTTGGCTTCTTCCCGGGCACGGCGGGATGCTTGATCGGCTTGACGGGGTGCTGGGCGCGCTCCCCGTGTACTTCTTCTACATGCGGTATGTGCTGGAGCTGATCTGAGGCGGAAGTGGCGTGACCGAACGCAAAGGATTCGCTGCTGACCTGCTTGTGGCCTGGTCCGGTGCGGCGGCCAATGTAGCCCTGATGGGGCTGAAGCTTGGAGTAGGGCTCGTCTCCGGCTCGGTTGCTTTGGTGGCCGACGGGGTCCATAGCCTATCCGATGTGGCTACAGATCTGGTAGTGCTTGGGGGCTTGCGCATAGCGCAGCGGCCGGCGGACGAGAACCACGCCTACGGGCACGGCAAGTTCGAGACCCTGGCGGCAGCGATGGTGGCACTGGCCCTAGGCGGTGCCGCAGTGTGGCTTGCCTGGGAAGCGGCGGCAGACCTGGCTGTGGGAGTGCACCGGGTGGTGGGGTTCTGGCCGTTGGTGGTGGCCGCCGTATCCATCGCGGTCAAGGAATTCCTGTACAGGGCCTCAGCTAGGGTGGCCCGGGCGAGCGGGAGTCCGGCTACAGCGGCCAACGCGTGGCATCACCGCTCGGACGCTCTTTCCTCAGTGGCAGTGTTGATCGGCGCTGCTGTGGCTTTGGCCGGCTGGCCCCAAGGAGATCGCGGAGCGGCCCTTGTGGTGGCCGGGCTGGTGGCCCTGGCGGCGGGCCGAATTATGCGCGGCGCGGTTCACGACCTCACCGAAGGGGCACTTAGTCCGGCCGAGCAGCGGTGGGTATGTGAGGCTGTGCAAAGCGTTCCCGGCGTGCGCGGATGGCACGCCCTCCGCACGCGACGTGCCGGCCGAAGCGCGTTTGTGGACCTTCATATCGAGGTGGACCCTCAACTCAGTGTGCGGCAGGCGCACGAGATCGCGTCTCAGGTCGAGCGCGCAGTGGGAAAAGCAGTTGCTGGGCGCCCCGAAGTGGTCGTCCACATCGAGCCCGTGGAAAAGAAAAAGGCTTGACCAAGCCCTCCCAACCGACGTATGATTACCTAGAGATCCCCGGTAGCTCAACGGCAGAGCGGCTGGCTGTTAACCAGTAGGCTGGAGGTTCGAATCCTCCCCGGGGAGCCACCGCGGGAAACGCAGATGGTGTTTGTATTTTCAGTTTCTTAGTTGTGTGGTAGCTGCCTCTCGTGGGGTTAGCTTGGCTAGACTTCTGTGAGTTCAGGACTGCCCGTCGGCAGAACGAGCGACGAGGTAAGGCAGCAGACCCAGGGAGTCGATGCCCCACCCATTGAGCGAGCAGACTCCCTGCTATAGTTATCTGAGAAGCTGGCTGAGGTTCGGCCCGATGGACCCGATGGAGTAGGTGCGCTATGCGGGAGTTCAACCGCATCACGTTCGAACTCAAAGTCATGGGGGCTGAGCTTGCGTACGCGGTATGCGCATTCCCATCAAGGTATGGCAAGCGCGAAAGCTAATCGAACGTAGGCAGATAAACTTCTTCACTGAAACGCCAATCAGGATAGAGGTGCGACAGGGGGCTTAACGTGGTGGTTCTGTAGACTAGAAAAGATCTCACACTTTCAACCTCGGGGGCGATGGTGTGGGGGTTGGGAGGGTCACGGGGGCAACGGTGGGCCCCTGGGATCGCTGATGTGGTAGGGTGGCAGGGAAGGAGGGACTGTCGATGGGACAGAAGCCTACGCGCATGGGCTGGCTCCTTGTCTTGGTGCTGGTCATGGGGATCTGCGGGGGCGCAGGGTGGGCTGGGCATTCCTCCCCAGGCTGGCAAGACGTACGTGCTGAAGGCGTGTGCCTCAGGGTACCTAGCCACTGGCATGACTTCACCGCTGAGATGGAGGAAGGGCTGAACGAAGAAGGTGCGACGGTCCTGGGCTTCTGGTCCAGCGCGAGCCTTGAAGATGATGTGCCATCCGATGCTGTGGCCCTTCTCGTTCTGACGGTAGACGAGCCGCTCCTCATGGAAGTGTCCGGTGATCCTGGCGGTGACGTTGTTGTTGAATTGATCGAGCGATATGAGGCCATGGTCGCTGGCAGCCCGGGAGAATGGATCGTGTATCGCGTCGAGGAACTGTACGACGTTAGGGGCCTCGAAGGGCGCATGTGGATTGTATACCAGTCGGAGCCACTGCTGGACGGTAGGTACCTTCTGTTCGTTGGTACCGAACCGGGTGGTTCGGCTGCTCCGGACTCCATCATCCATCCGATCCTCCTCTCGGCTGCCGTCTGTTCAGACACAAGGGCACAAACGTGCTCGATCACAGTGCAGCCGGACGAGTCCATCCAGGATGCAATCGATGCGACTGACGAGGGCGCGGTGATCTGCCTGGGGGCCGGCACCTTGGAGGCAAACTTGGTGATCGACAAGGACCTCACCCTGCGAGGAGCAGGAAGCGAGGAGACGGTCATCAAGGGCGAAGAAGTCGGCGAGCCCGTGATTCGCGTTGCCAGTGACCAGGAGATTGAGGTTGTGCTTGACGGGATCACAGTCGCCGAGGCCCGCCCCGGATGGCCACTGACCGAGGAGGAAGACGGCGTTCGCGTGGAGGGCCAGGCCCAGCTGCTCAGGGAGGGGTCGAACGTCACAGGCAACGGGCGGTACGGCATTGCGGTGAAGGACTCCGCCCGGGTCACCATCAGCCAGACAGCCATCCTGGAGAACACATACGGCGTTTCTGTGAGGGACTCCGCCAACGCCACGCTGGCCGACAAAGTCGTACAAGAGAATGAAGCAGATGGGTCGATGTGGCGGGTTCGGCCGAGGTCAGGATGGCCGATTCGATCATTGCGCACAATGGACAATACGGCGTCTATCTACATGACGAGTCGCGGGCCACTCTCACTGACTCGACCGTGAAGGGAAATACAGATTATGGCCTGTACATGGTCGGCTCAGCTCAGGCTGCCCTTGTCGACTCGAGCGTTGTGGACAATCTGGGGGCTGGTATACGCATTGTGGGCTCGTCCGAGGCCGCGATCAGGGCGTTAGTCGTCACGAGCCCGTAGGTGGTTTTGGAACAGCCCTATTATGGCCGGTCGGGTCTTGGTCGAGGGGCGGCACAACTTCAGAGCCGACGCGGAAGCTGTGAGAAGGGAGGGGCAGCCAGCGGCAGAAGAGCCTTGTCAGTCGGCTTTGCACGATCCATAGGATTTGAAGCTGGCGCTACTGGAGGGCCATGCGCGCTAATCTATTGTAGCAGTCCATAGGTAGCGGCGTGCACAGGCGCGGCGAAGCGTGGCACGTCCTTGCCGGTTGAATACACTCACCGCATGAACCGGCAACGAGGAAGGCAGCTACGCGTACACATTCATAGCCCGCCGCCGAGCTATGCGATTGAGGAACTCCGAGCCGCACTGGAGCCTAAGATCGAGCTTAGCTTCGGAGGCGAGGCGCTTCCCAGGGAGACCGAACTACTAGTCTGCGGTCGGCCTACGCGCGAGCAATTGGCATTGTGTCCTCAACTGCGGGTGTTGGTGATCCCCTATGCCGGTGTCCCGGCCTCGACTCGTGAGCTAGTGCTTTCCGAATTCCCCGAGCTTACGGTTTGCAACCTTCATCATAACGCAGCGGTGGCCGCTGAACTGGCCGTTTCCCTCCTTCTGGCCGCGGCCAAGAAGGTCGTAGCCGCCGATGTCGCGTTGCGACAAGGAGATTGGACGATTCGCTACGAGGGCGAGTCGATGAAGATAATGGATGGGAAGACCGTGTTGATCCTCGGACTCGGCGCGATCGGGAGCCGCGTGGCCGCTGTCTGTCATAGCCTGGGGATGAAGGTCCTCGCTGTACGGAAGAATCCGGAGCAGGTCCACCCACCTTACATCGGCGTGCACGGATTGGGCGCGGTCGGGGCTGTCCTAGCGCAGGCGGACGCCGTCGTGATCTGCCTGCCCCTCACCCCAGAGACGGAGGGGCTGATTGGGAAGCGGGAGCTAGAAGCACTTCCATCCTCGGCCGTTGTTGTGAACGTCGCCCGCGGGAGGATCGTCGGCGAGGAAGCGCTGTACCATGCTCTGTTGGAACGCCGGATCGCGGCAGCGGGGATTGACGTCTGGTACCGTTACCCTAGGAGTGTCGACGAGCGAGGGAGCACCTTTCCCTCGCAGTTTCCTTTTCACAAGCTGGACAACGTGGTGATGAGCCCCCACCGCGGGGGCGCGTTTCGCACGGAAGAAGTGGAGAGGAAACGCATGCACGAGCTCGCGGAAACCTTGAACGCGATCGCGCGCGGGGAGCCTGTCCCACACCGAGTAGATCTGGTCGCCGGTTATTGAGAGCCTATCCTGCATTATAAAACTGGAAGTCCGACTATTTTCAGTGGTCCTGAGGCAACGTGTCGAAGCTCATTTTCAGTGCCTCAACGTGAGGGTTGCTCGTGCGAGCCACGGGTGGCGTTTGCCGGCGCCAGCACTGTTAACGCTTTCGGGAGCACCTCGATCCGGACCGGAGTGGTGCCGATGAGATCGCCGTCGGCTTGCACGGAAAGCGGGACAGGACTGTGAATAGTGATCATCCGCTCTGCGCGGAGGAACTCGGCCTCCAGCTTGGACCGCCGACCGAGGACGGTCGACAGGAGATAGCGAGGGTAGTCCAGGAGAGCTTGCGTGCTCAGCACCCACACATCGAGGTGCCCGTCGTCCACCCTAATGTCGGGCGTGCCTGGGTATAGTCTCTTAGTCAGGAGACCACAGTTGCTGACCAGCACTTCTACGGCGCAGTAGGTGTGTGTCTGGCCGTCCACCTCGACTGTCAGCCGACGGGGCCTTTGCGTGAGCATCTTGGCGATTGTGCTGCCTACGTAGGCGACGAACCCAAACCGCCGCTTGCTGGTTGGGGTCATGTTGCCGATCACTGCAGCGCTGAGCCCCACACCGACATTCAACACATAGAGGCGACCTCGGATGCGCATGGCATCGATCTTGACTGGGTGAGGATTCGCGGCGATTAGCGCGACAGCTGCATCTATAGACTGGGGGATGCCCAGTTCCCGGGCGACGAAGTTCGCCGTCCCCGCCGGGATGATTCCCAAGGGAATCTCCGTACCCGCCAGACCGTCTAGTACCGCGGCGACGGTCCCATCTCCCCCTGCAGCCAGCACTAGGTCGACACCGTCAACCAACCGCTCTCGGACCACGTCGCCCGGATGCTCTCCTGTGCGCGTCTCGTGGAGTTCGGATTCGATGCCTGCCGCGTGAAGATGCTGTCCTACCGCCCTGTGGATAGCCTCTTTGCGAGACTTCCGGGCGCCCGCGTTTAGGATGAGTAGCGCTTTCATGCTGATCTCCGC
This sequence comes from Candidatus Bipolaricaulota bacterium, assembly GCA_046483725.1. Lineage (GTDB taxonomy): Bacteria > Bipolaricaulota > Bipolaricaulia > Bipolaricaulales > Bipolaricaulaceae > T3SED10-47. The sequence goes on along the minus strand of JAWOCQ010000056.1, from coordinate 23,803 downwards.
CAGAATACGGACTTGTGGGCCAGGGTAGCAATTCGCCCAAAGCATCCGCCTGACCGTTGGGCACCTATGGGCACAACACTTACGGAAGGCAATTCTGGACGGGAGGACCAGCGCCCTGCTCTCTCACGTGAGCTCATCACGTACATCATAGCCCCGCGCCTCCATCCTGGGAAATCCTAGGATGCGCTTACGGTTGTACGCTGGGATGCTTTTCCTCTCTGGGATTGATTCCAAAAGCTCGTCGTCTAGCTCGCTCCACAGACCTCGCTCGTTGTACGATCAAGCTCTTTGGCTCTCCATTCCACAGCCATTGTCGTGGAACCGACAGTTTACACGTCATATAGTTGATAGACGCGTGCTTACCGCTCATGATAAAGTTAAGTGAGGTTGGCCAGCCTACACCAAGCAGCGAGGTGATGTACATGCTAGCCTGCAGGGCGATGTTGGCGGTTTCAGTGGCGGCATTGATGGTGCTGTTCGCACCAGGGATGATCCAAGGGGCCACGGCTGCAGCAGCTGAGGCTGACTCAGCCCAAGCGACTGCCCCAGTGGTCCCGGTGGGAGAAGAACTGCTTGACGAGGAGCTTCTCGAAGCCGAGGGCGAGTTCTGGTGGGTGATAGCAGAGCTGGGAAGGCGGGTTATCGTGGGAGGAATCGCGGGTGCGTCAGCCTATTTCTTCACAGACGCTGACGCTCTGACGGCTGCACAAATCGGAGTGGTGGCCATGATTGCGTCATGCTTCTAGCAACCGACGTGCGGTGCTCGATGTGTCAGGCGAAAGACCGGGCTCGTGGCCCCCCGCAGAGAGCTGGTCTTCGCTGTGCAGTTACTATTCACTGCATAGTTACTACGGGGCAACCTTCAGGGGGGCTCCTAGGGGTTATCGGTGTCTGTTGATTCAGAAAGCGAAAGCTAAGGAGCAGGATGAGTAAAGACGTCAGGCGCATACTGACTGTGGCCTTGCTGGGGCCGCTTCTTGTGGCCCCCCTCTTGGTCCTGGAGCAAGTCCTCGGGCGACCAGGTCTTGAGTGGTGGCGTTACCCGGCCTTGGCCATCGGATGGGCCTACCTGGTGCCAGTTCTCGCATGCCTGGGAGGACGGTGGCTGGTGGTGAAGGCTGCAAGGGCCGGCCGAACGACGAGACTTGCGGCCCGTGCTCTGAGCGGGATGGCCATCATCTCGGCAGTAGTTGTGTCGTATTTCCTGATTACCGAGCCGTCGTGGGCCGACGCGGCAAGGCGAATCTCGAGAATGGTTCGATGGGAGGTCTTTGGAATGCTTGCGGGGGTCGGGCTGGTGTATGCAATTCCCGATGGCCGCAGGTTAGAAGCATGGGTTCGGGAGCGGCGGCGTAGGCGACAGGGGTAGAAGCGCCACAAGCGGGGAAGGTGAGGGCAGGGAGAGGGGATAGAAGACGGAGAGAAGGGGGTGGAGATGCGTAGCGGTCGATGTAGATGGATCGTAGGGACCCTGTCGTTGCTTCTTGTGATACCCATTCCACTGCTGTCGCTGGCCGGTGGGCAAACCAGCGCTGCGGCGACCGAGGACAAGCCAGGAGAACTCGTTCACGAGCAGTGGTTCACCTACACAATGGACGGCGAGCCCATGGGGTGGATGCGCATTGTCGTCTGGAGGACTGACGAGCACTACCGTACGAAAGAGCTCACGGTGCTGCGGATAGCGCGTGCAGGCACCGTGGTGGAGTCCACCAGTCGCAGTACCTATGTCGAGCGCCATGATGGGACTCCCGTGCGTGTGTCCCTGCGAGAGGTGGAAGGAACGGAAGCGGTCGAGTACGAGTGGGACTTCACCGGTCCGCAGGTCAGCGAGAAGCTAACACAGTTCGGCCGGACGCGGACAACTACACGGAATCATCCCCAAGGCGACTGGTTGATGCCGGCGGAAGGGCGACGCCATACTCAACAGCAGATTCAGGCCGGGCAGAGCGAGATAAGGTACCGCGCGATCAAAGCGGAGCTGGGATTGCTGCCGGTCAAGATAACGATGCGGCGGGAGGGGGAGACCACCTTCACCGTGAACGGGCAGGAAACCTTGGTTAGCCAGTGGCGCTACCAGGTGGAAGGCCTGCCCATCGTGGCCACTGAGTACCGCTGCCCTGCCGGGCACAAGGTCTACCAGGGCGCGCAGGTGGGCTATGGTTACATGGAGGCGTCGCTTACCAACAGAGAGGCCGCGCTGGAGGCGGTGCGCGGAAGCCCTCCGGAGCTAATGGCAGCCATGATTGTCATCCCCGACCGTCCTGTTCCTGACGTCATGGACACAGAGCGGGTTACCCTTCGCCTGCGGGTGCGTCAGGGTGATTTGCCGGAGCTCCCGGAGGCGGGAGGCCAAAGGATAGTGGAGAGGGGAGAGGGTTCCGTCACCACAGTCTTCGAGCCGGCCAGACCTCTCCCGGCAACCGAGGAAGAAGTGGCGGATCATGCCTACAGAGAGGCTTCCCCAATGATTGACATCAACGACGAGGCGGTGGCGGAGCTGGTTGAAGCCACGAAGCCTGAGGAACCTCTCTGTCAACAGGAGCTGGCTGAGGGGCTGCACGCCTTTGTATATGAGTACATCGTGGACAAGGAGCTAGATGTCGCATTCGCCACTGCGTCGGAGACTGCGCGTACCCGTCAAGGGGACTGTACTGAGCATGCTATCTTGCTTGCCGCACTGCTGCGCGGTCACGGAATCGCTGCGCGGGTGGCCGAAGGACTCGTCTACGTCACAGACTACGCTGGGGAACGCCATGTCTTCAGTTGGCACATGTGGACACAAGCGTTGCTCGACGGGAGGTGGGTTGACCTAGACGCGACCCTGCCCGAACGGCGGGCTCATGCTGGGTATGTGCTGACTAGTGTCTCCTCCCTCGCCGACCGGGACAGGCCCATGGAGATGGCTACGACTCTGAAGCTCGCCGGCAACTTGGAGATCGAAGTCCTGGAGGTGGAGTACGACCGGTGAGCTCTGCTTCAGTCGTCCTGGGTGTTTGCCTGCCAGCGGGGGTCATCGAAGCGCTGGATCTCCACGAGGTAGCCGTTCGGGTCGCGGAGAAACGCGTGGTAGATCTGAAAGTCAGGGTTTGATTGCGGTTCCTTCTCCACCTGAACGCCACATCCCCGGAGCTCCGCCACCCAGCCGTCCACATCTTCGGTCACCAGGGTTATGATCGCCTGCGTCGTCGCAGGCGACGTGTTCTTCTTGCAGAATCCCAAGAATGCACCCTTGGCGGCCCGGAAGATCCTGCAGGCCCCCTGGTCCAGCACCAGGCCGAGCCCCAGCTTCCCCTGATAAAACTCCGCGGTTGCCTGCAAGTCCGGCGTGGGGAAGAACACGATCTGCGCGTCCAGTAACCTCACCATAGTCGACCATCCCTCCCTTTCCGTGTTCACTTTGGTCTTACGGACCAGCCATCGCCACCCGGTAGAGGTACCCCCGTGATCAGTTGGGAGGCTTTGGAACAATAGTCCATAATAGGCGATTGCTATGGCGTGTGGAGGGGACTCACCGTGAAGGTGCGTTATGTGGACGGACGACGAGCGTACTTGGCTTTTCTAGCAGGCGGGCGCGAGGTCTCCCGTAACCGAGATCAGCTGAACAAGACCAACGTCTTCCCCGTGGCTGACGGTGACACCGGCAGCAACCTGGCTCTTAGCCTGAACTACATTCTGGACGAGGCCCGCCCCAAGCCAACCCTGCATGGTACATTCCAATCTATCGCCGAGGCGTCGCTGGCCGGCGCTAGGGGCAACTCCGGCATGATCCTGGCGCAGCTCCTAAACGGCTTGGCGGCCGAGGTTCAAGGACAGCACTCGGTGAGCGCTCCCGCGTTCGGTTCCAGGCTGGTACGTGCAGTGCCTTATGCCTACAAGGCCGTGGCCCAACCGGTGGAAGGCACCATGCTCACTGTGATCAGAGCTTGGGCAGAGGCGTTCCATGATCTCTGCCAGACAAGCAGGGACTTTGCAGAGGTGCTATCCTGCTCGCTGGAGCAGGCGAGGGAGAGCTTGCGCAAGACTCCGGAGCAGCTGGAGGTGTTGCGGAAGGCATCTGTGGTAGATTCGGGGGCGCAGGGGTTCGTCCACTTTCTGGAAGGAATCACCAAGCTGATGCAGAGCGGCCGTCTCCGTACGGTCCTAGGGCAGAGGGAGCAAGTGCGCTTGGAGAGCACACCGGTTGAGGGGGGGATATCTACGGAGCTTACTGCGCGCTATTGCGCCGAGGGTTATTTGACAGGGGAACGTATCCCACTGGATGGAATCCGGTCGTTCCTTGAGCACGAAGGCGATTCGGTCATCGTTGCGGGTAGCCCCGAGCGGATTCGCTTTCACGTGCATACCGATCATCCAGCACAGGTTTTCACGGGACTGCGGCGCCACGGCATCTTCCTCCAGCAAAAGGTGGACGACATGCAGCGGCAACAGGACGCGCTACATCGCCGTCGGTTCCCCGTTGCGTTGGCCACCGATTCCATCGCTGATATCCCCCAGCAGATCCTAGATAGCTATCAGGTACATCTCCTTCCGTTGCAGGTAATTGTGGATGGAAGCACTTTCTTGGATCGGATGACCTTGGCCCCGGCTCAGCTGTTCGACCTTCTGGAGGATGTCAAAGAGTACCCCACATCCTCGCAGCCCACCGCCCGACAAGCGCGGGAGTGGCTCGAGTTCCTATCCGGTCACTACAACTCCGTTGTGGTGCTCGCGGTATCCAGCCAGATCAGCGGAACCTACCAGACCCTATGTCAAACGGCCGAGAGCCTGAACAACGAAGGGCATAATATCAGAGTGATCGATACCCGGTTGAACTCCGCGGCACAGGGTCTATTGGTCCTCAAGGCGGCTGAAGCTCTTGAGGCTGGGGCAACCCACGAGGAGCTGGTGTCCTTGGTGGAGGATTGGATCGCGCGCACGCGTATCTTTGTCAGCGTGGCCACCTTCGAGTACATGGTGCGCGGCGGCCGAGTTAGCCCGCTCAAGGGAAGGCTCGGCAAGTGGCTGAACCTGAAGCCTATTGTCTCCCTGGATGAGCAGGGGAAGGGGATTGCCTTCGGCAAGGCGTTCAGCCGCCGGGCAAATACAAAGAAGATCATGACCAGCGTGTCCGAACTCCACAAGAAAGCGCCTATCGACAAGTACTGCATAGTTCATGCCGAGGCACTGGACAAGGCGCGGGAGTACGAGCGTCAACTGACGAGGCTGTTGGGAAAGCCGCCTGAGTACATCACGGAGATCTCCCCGATTGTGGCCCTAAACGCCGGCCGCGGGGCTGTGGCAGTGGCTGTCATGCAAGGGGACCGGGCGATGAATGAGGCAGCGGCATGTGGCCGGTAATCGCCCACTCGGCTGCGATAGCGCTCGGCTACTTTTGCGCGTTATTCCTTATTGCCCAATGGCGGCGGGACAACTCTTTGGTGGACATGGGCTGGGGGTTGGGGTTCGTGGTGGTCACGTCCTTTGCCTTCTTCTCTGCAGCACATTTTACCCCACGTGCTCTCGTAACGTTGCTGCTCGTAGCAGTGTGGGGGTTCAGGCTCACCTATCACATTGTGCGGCGCAACTGGGGGAAGCCGGAGGATTTCCGTTACGCTCAGTGGCGGGAGAAATGGGGCCGGTGGGTGGTGCCGCGGGCATTTATCCAGGTGTTCATGCTGCAGGCGTTGTTTCTGTTGGTGATTGTCTACCCGGTGCTGCTCATCCAAGTCTCCGCGCGGCCCGGTTTCGGGTTCGTGGAGATCCTCGGAGTCCTGATTTGGGTGGTGGGCTTTCTGTTCGAGGCTGTAGGCGACCGTCAGCTCGCGCGTTTCAGAAGTAACCCCCAAAACCAGGGAAAGGTTCTGCGAACTGGCCTGTGGCGTTACACTCGCCATCCGAACTACTTCGGGGAGGCAACGATGTGGTGGGGGCTGTTTGTCATAGCCCTGTCCGTGCCCTGGGGCTGGACCGGGATCATAGGACCCCTCACCATCACCTTGCTCCTACGGTTCGTCTCCGGCGTCCCCATGTTGGAGAAGAAGCTCCGTGGACGCCCGGAATTCGACCGCTATGCGCGTGTCACCAACGCCTTTGTCCCTTGGTTTCCCAAGCGCGAGGCCAGAGCTGCCTACAAAACTTCTAATAACAGGACTCCGAGGTAACAAAGCGCGAACAGGCCCGTTCCCCCTAACACCGCCGCCCGAGGCGCATCGCGCACGGTCAGCCCGCTGCGCGCGAAGAACACTAGCTTGGCCAGATCACCGGCGAGCATGACCGAGCAGAAGAGGACAAGCGGAGCCCCCCCTCCTAGACCCCCTACGAGCGCGGCCGTGATTCCCCAATGACCAAAGTTGTTTATCACCACGAATGCCGTTGACACTACCTCCCGGGTGGCCAGTCGGTCGGCCACCGCAGCGAGGATGCCCAACGAGGCGGCTCCCAAGATGGCGACTTGAGCCGTCCGTCCGTGCATGCCAAGTCCCCACCCCTGGGTGATGGCCAGGCTTAGCCCCCACATTGCAGCCCCTACGGCCGCCAGCTTGAGCAACGTCTCTAGCCACTCCCACAGCCCCATCCGCGCCACAAACCACCTGCCCTCCGGGTTCGCCAGGTAGTTATTGCCCACAGGTATGCCTCCTTACGGGGACGTTTACAGCGATTGCCTGCCGCTAGCCTACACAAATAGCCTCCTAAGGAAAAATCCTCACCGCAGACCGAGTAGCCTGCCAACCTCCAAAGCGCTATGCTGGGCGAGGGATGGGCCATCGGGAAGCGGCAGTGTGCGGCGATTGGTGTGGCAAGTGTCCCCATTTCGGAGGACGCTGCCTGGGATGCATCCCCTTGCACCACCTCGATTGCACCTTCGTCCGCTGCACGTTGGCCAAATACATCGAGCACTGCGGCCTATGCGCCGATTTCCCCTGCCCAGAGCTGCGCGAGTTCGTCCCCGACGACCGGCCCGGCTGCCCCGCCGGATACCACATAGACAACTTGAGAGACCGGATGGCTCAGGGGACGGAAGCCTGGATCGCCGAGCAGCGCGCTGCCTGGCCAGCGAAGGAGGGCGGATGACACGAAGTAGCGTGGCGGGTGTGGTCGTCCTGACCATCGTTACCCTGGGCATCTACGGGATTTACTGGTTCGTACGCGCAAAGTCCGAGATGAACGCAGCGGGGGCCAGCATCCCCACAGGTCTACTGCTCATCGTCCCCTTCGCCAATAACTACTGGCTGTGGACGTTCAGTCAAGAGGGTCACTCCTTGACCGCTTGGTCCTGTGCACGCGCCGGTCGGTGGGGCCGCCGGGCGAAGAAATAGATCAGCGCACCCACCACGTTCGCCAGCAGGATGATCAGCACCCAGGTCAGTTTGTCCAAACTGTTTGACTCCTCCAGGGTGGCGGCCTCGGTCAGCATGATCACCCAGAATGCGAATACGGCTAGCCCCAGGCTGGAAGTCAACACCGGGACGAACACGTTGAACGGATCGATACGGCTGGCGAAACCGATGATCAAGCTCACCAACCAGCTCGCGCCGATTAGGATCGCCGCCACAGCCATGCTCGCCACCAGCCAGTCCCGTCGGCGGCGGAGGGCCGTCACGCCTCCGGCGATCAGCGCGACCCCGGCCAACACCAAGACTATCAGCATAACTACGTCGCCTGCGCCCATGGTCACTCTCCCTGCGCCAACGCCTCGGACTCCAGGTCATGGTCCAAGCGTGGGATGTCCTCTAACTACTATTGTACAGGCGGATCATAATGTGTCTGTAACACACGTTACACAGCGCTCCTGTATCCAGGAGGAAGTGCCCTTGACAGCTCCTCAGCGTTTATCCGTAAGGCCGGGCATCGATATTCCGCGTGCCTGTTCTCTTGGCTTCGCGCCGTATCGCCCAGTTCGCCAGAGGGATGAAAAGCCACGCAGGCAAGACTGCTCGCGCGGCGGCGCGCTCTGCTTGTTCTGGTATGGGGTTCCCCGCGGCGATCGCTTGTGCGCTAAGCTCCAACGCCCGCCTCAGATTGCGGCCCATCGGGCCCACAGAATCGAGATCGTGCCCTCCGATGGTGGAAGTTGCCCCGGCGGTGAACCCGCCCCCCCAGGTCCAGTCAACCTCGCTTGCGAAACGGCGACAGATGTCCAGAGCGATCTTCGTGTGCACGGGTTCTGGATAGCCCGAATGTATGATGGCCGAGAATTGGGGACGCCGGCCATTAGGACCACAAGGCGCTCGGTCCGCCCAAGCCTCCTGTGTAGCTGTGGCCATGTAGTTGATGGTGTCGTGGTACAACGAAGCGACAAGCACTGCATGGCGACACCCGGCTACCAGCTCCACCGCTGGCACGAAGTTTCCCACGAGGCCTCCCTTATCCGCCACGTCGATGCTGCGGGTGGGTACTTTTGCCGCGGAGAGCTTACCGGCCAAGTATCGACCTATAGCTGCAGAGTTACTGTTGCGTCGGTTGCTCGCAGCGACTACGGCCACTGTCCCCTTCATGCCTGCCCCTCCAACGCATGCACTAGCTCCGACATTTCTTGCTCGAGCGTCTCCTGATCCAGCTCATCTTCCATGACTAGCGCGCGGTGGCTCGTTTGATAGTTGGTCGCGTTGCGCTCGGTCAGCCGGTGGTACAAGGAGCGGGTCTCGGGGTCGGCATTCGGCTGCCATCCAACGAACAACATGAACGGCCGCCGGGGATACCGCAGCCGATGGTGCATCTCTCCTCGGTAGCGTGTGAAGCACGGATGGACTACAGGAAGTGTACGCTCGAGCGCCCGCTTGGCCGCTGCCGGGTAGCCCCCAAACCGGATACCCGAGACAAAGGCGAAAATGTCAGCCTGGGCCCAAAGACGAGGGATGTCCCGTCCGTCATCAACCACCACACACTCGCCCGGGCGCCGAAAAGCACACGCGCCGCAGGCTAGGCATGGCCGGATGCGCGCCGAGTGGACGTCCATCCGCTTCACCGCTAACCCCTCGCCCAACAGCGCGTGCTCCAGCGCCTCGCTGATCCGGTCCGGCGGGTCGCCGGCAACGCTGCTTCCGTTCAGCAGGAACGCCTTCCTCGTTCGCACCCCCGTACCCATAGCTGGGGATTATGCAGATAGCCGGAAGCAAATGCACGGCTGAACAGGCTGCCAGCTGAAGGTAATGCGCATTACCCTCAGAAAGCTTATGATCTCCCCTGGTGGCCCCCGACGGCAGCCGGCCCGTAGCCGGCATCTCCGCTTGCCCTCACAGGGGAGGGCGCGCCCGCCGACGGAGCGTACAGCTAGAGGTTTCCCCTTGACATGTGTTCCCAATCTCTTATAGTAGTAGTTGCATGACCGTACGAAGTGTTACTGTGTGGCTGTTGGGTGACCCTCAACAAAGCAGTGGAAGCACGTAGGCGGTCGTAGTCGAAAGTGAAAGAGGAGGGAGACACCAGTGGCCACCGGTAAGGTAAAGTGGTTCAACGATGCAAAGGGTTTTGGTTTCATCGAGCAGGAAGGTGACTCGGATGTGTTTGTGCACTACTCAGAGATCAACATGGACGGTTTTAAGAGCCTCCGCGAGGGGCAGGACGTAGAGTTCGAGATCGAGCAGAGTCCCAAAGGCCCACAAGCCAAGAACGCCACCCCACGCTAAGACGTAGTCCCGCGCGCGCATCATAATGGAGAGCGCGCCGCTAGTGTTTGTAGCTTGTTCACTATGGGAGGGTTGGAGGGGTCATAGGATGCGTATGGCCCTTGCTACCCTCTCTTTATGGTAAGGCATTCTTTCCCCCTACCCCTGTGGCGCAAGGCCCCTGGAGGCCAGGTAGGGTGGAGCCTACAAAGGAGAAGCACGTGGAAGAGCATTATACAACTGTAAAGATCATGACCGTGCAGCCGGAGGACGTATGGCAGTGCGAGACCTGCGGCACCGCTGCGCAGGAGTGTGAGTTTGCGGCGTGTGTTGAGGAAGGCGACCACGCCAGCTATGTCTGCGGTCAGTGCATTGCACAGTCGATAGTAGCCCTACTTCACAGGTACCGCGAGGCGACCAATCAGGCCGAGAGTGAGTGACCTGTTCAGCGATCTGCGTCAAGAAAACTGCTACCGAAAGCGGGGTCAATGCCCCCACGATGCCCAGTTCTGGGTCCCGTAGGTAGCCACCGTCGAAGCATCCGGAGGACAAGCTTTGAGTTGTGAGCTATCACTCCTCGCGGAGCCAATCTTTGAGCCGTGTTTTGATCCGCTGCTCAATCATGGGGCCGAGTTCGTCCCATTCAACATCCTCCGATGTCCCGGCCCAATGGGCGAAACCGCGCTTTATGCGCTGCTCGACGTCACGCGCCACCTCTTCGCCCTGGCGGGCCTTGCGCCAGGCGCGGAACGACCACCCTGCGGCTGGCCCACCTAGCCCCGCCCAGGCAAACAGGAGCGTGACGAGGAACCAAAGGCCGCATGCCTGAAGGTACGAAAGCGTGGGGAACAGTCCCAGGTGGCCGGCAATGATGCTATTCCACAGCATCATGATCACCCAACCGAAGAAGAAGAACGCGGCGACATCACCGTGTCGGAGCACCTTGAAAACTAACCGCATTGTACAAGCACCTCCTACCCGCAACCATTATAAGCGTATTGGCCGCATCATCATACTCTTACCGGCCCCGAGCGCACCGCTCTCAGTGGTACGGGCCAGACTCAGCAAGAGCATTCCTCGCGCCAAGGACCTCGCTCACCTGCAGTCCTCCGTGCCCGTGATGATGGCGCCAAATGGGCAGCAGGAACCTCGGTTGCCGTAGATTTGACACATCGCGGCGTCCAAAGCGGCCATGTGACCGGAGGAAGCCAGAATTGTGCAGCTAGCAGAGTTCACTGGTACGATTCATCTTACTGGAGTGAGGCTTGTTCATGAAGGCAACGGGCGACGGACTGCAGCTGTCGGCGGGGGATCCGGCGCACCACCTGGGATGCAAGCATCAGACGTACCCTGATCTGTGTGTGACCCAAGGGGAGCTAGAGTCCGCTTCTTATGCAGTTAACTCCCTCGAGGTCCTCAAGGCGCGGGGGATGAAGGTTTTGTATGGCCTGAGCTGGTTGAACGTGGCCACTTCCCCGAAACTTGATCAGAGATTCGCTACACCATTGGCTGTACGGGGAGCGGAGACGGGGAGAAGGGCCCGAGGGAAAGGAGGACGCTAATGTCGTGGATAAGGGTTGTTGATGAACAACAGGCAGGCGAGGAGCTGCGCACGATCTACGAGCGCCTGAAAAGCAACCGGGGCAAGGTGTCCAATATTCTGGCCGTGCACAGCCTCGATCCGCGGGCGATGGCTGCACACATGAACCTGTACATGACCATCATGTTCGGCCGATCGGGATTGTCGCGCGAAGAGCGGGAGGTGGTGGCAGTGGTCGTCTCGGCGGCCAACAGCTGCGACTACTGTATTGCCCACCACGCTGAGGCCCTCCACCACTACTGGAAGGACAGGGAACGGCTACAGGCGCTGATCGACGACCCGCGATCGATCGACCTTACCCCGCGAATGCGGGCCCTGGCGGATTATGCGTTGAAGCTTACCGAGAGTCCATGCGACATGGTCGAGGCCGACATCGAGGAGCTGCGGGGCCATGGGCTCGGCGACGAGGACATCCTGGCGGTGAACTTGGTGGCGAGTTACTTCAACTTCGTGAACCGCATTGCCTTGGGGCTCGGGGTAGAAGCGACTTCCGAGGAGGCAGCTGGGTATAAGTACTAGGAGAACGCATCGCTCTGCGTTGTGCACTAAAGAATGGGCGACGATGGGTAATGGTGGAGGAAAAGCGGGTACACTGTGTTGTGGCGTAGAACTAGGGGACTGTACATTCTCGGGCAGGCTCTGTCGGGATTCTGTCCCGTTCTGCCCGGCTTGACTATGACCACGATGAGGAAGCACGATGAGTGAGCGCTTACCCCGAACGCGCCGGGGCCAGGGAACTCTCGAGAACCTCCTCCGCTGTGCGGAGGCGGTTCTGTCCGAGCGGGGCTACGAGGCTGCGTCTGTGTCCGCTATCTGCCGCCGGGCAGGGGTGGCCCAGGGTACTTTCTACCTCTATTTCTCCAGCAAGGAGGATGCCTATGTCCGCCTGGCTGAGCGCTTGCAGCGTGGGATTATTTCCCATGTCAGGCAGGCTGCGGAGAGCGGGCGCGATGGGACCGATCGTCTGCTGCAGGCGTATGCCGCGCTGTTGGACTTCGTATCCCAGAACGTTGGCCTGCTTCAGGTGTTCCGGGAGGCCGGGTTCACCCGGCCGGGAAGCTGTAGGATGGGATTTGGAACTCGTCGATGAGAGAGGGAATCCGTGTCCAACTGGGCAGCGCGGGTATCTGGTAGCTCATCCGCCGTTGCCCCCAGGGGCGCTGCAGACGCTCTGGAAGGATGATCAACGCTTTGTGGATAACTATTGGAAGGCATTCGAACCTTACGGCAAGCGGGTTTTCTTCTCAGGTGACTACGCGATCAAAGACACCGACGGTTACTACTGGCTCCTTGGTCGAGCGGACGCGGTGATCAACGTTGCCGGCCACAGAATGGGAACCCGTGAGGTTGAGGAAGTCATCTCCAGTCACTCTACTGTGGCTGAAGCATCCGCCATCGGCGTCACCGATGAGGTCAAGGGGCAGGCAATCGCCGCCTTCGTCGTCCTGAAGAAGGGTATTGACGAAAGCGAGGAGCTACTGCAGGACATCATGGAGTTGATCAGGAACAGCAGGTGCTCCGAGTCGTACCGAGGCTTCCCAAGACCCGTTCAGGAAAGGTTATGCGGCGGGTCCTGCAGGCGCTGTGTGAGGGCGAGACAATGGGCGACCTGTCCACGATCGAAGACGACGCAACTGTAGAAGAGATCAGAAGCGCGCTCGACGAGCTGCAGGCCGGAGGGGCCTGATCGGTCACCCTTTCCGAAGCGAGGGTTGCACCGGCTCTTCTTGGGATTGCACGCGGCTCAGGTGACAGTACAGGCCGTCGCGGGCCATGAGTTCCTCGTGCGTTCCTTGCTCGGTGATCCTCCCATCCTCCAGGACGACGATCTTATCGGCTGTGCGAATGGTGGACAGGCGATGGGCGATGAGGATCGTGGTTTTCCCGACCATCAGCCGCTCCAGTGCTTGCTGAATAAGGAGCTCTGTCTCTGTGTCCACAGAAGAAGTGGCCTCATCCAGAATCAGAATGGGAGCGTCGCGGAGCACGGCCCGCGAGATGGCCAGGCGCTGGCGCTGTCCGCCGGAGAGCTTCACCCCCCGCTCGCCGATCACTGTGTCGTACCCTTCGGGGAGCTCTTCGATGAACGAGTGGGCGTTGGCTATGCGTGCGGCCTCACGCACTTCCTCGTCTGTAGCACCTGGACGGCCGAAGACGATGTTCTCCCGCACGGTACCGTGAAACAGAAATACCTCCTGTAGCACAAGGCTGATCTGCCGCCGCAAGCTTTCCAGTGTGAGGTCCCGGACGTCGTGGCCGTCGAGAGTAACCTTTCCCTCACAGACGTCGTAGAACCGCGGGATGAGGAGCGACAACGTGGTCTTTCCCACTCCGGTCGGGCCGACCAACGCCACCACAGAACCGGGCTCGATGTCCAGGTCGATGCCCCGCAACACCCAATCGCCGGCGCTGTAGCGAAAGCTCACGTCGTTGAAGCGGATCTCGCCCTGAGCACGGCCGGGTAGCTCGCTGGCGCCAGGGCGCTCGACTACATCGGGGTCTTCTTCCAAGAGCTCAGCGATGCGGTCCGCTCCGGCGACCGCCTCCTGGATGTTCTCCCAGATGTTGCTCAGGGCCCGCACCGGCTGGTAGAGGAGCTCCAGGTACAGGAAGAAGGCGACAAGGTCGGCGATGGGGAGGGCTCCCTCGTGCACAAACCGACCGCCGAAGAAGATGAGGACGACCGTCCCCAGGGCGGCGAAGAACTCGACGGAGGGGTGAAACACCGCCATCAACCGCAGCGCCCGCAGCAGGGAATCGCGATGGCGGACGATCCGATACCAGATGCGCTCGGCCTCGGGTTCCTCTCTGGTGAAAGCCTTGATCTCCCTGATCCCGGAGATGTTGTCGTTCAGGGCCGCGTTCAGCTCCCCTAGCTCCACCTGACGCTGACGGAAGGCGGGCCGTACGTAGCGAGCGAAGCCACGCATGCCTAACACGATGAACGGCACCGGGATCATTGACAGAAGTGCCAGCTGCCAACTCATCGTGGCCAGCACGGAGACCACCCCGATGAGCATGAGTACGTTGACCATGACATCGGGAATGGCGTGGGCAACCAGCTGTTCGAGCAGGTTTGAGTCGTTCACCGTGCGCGACATAAGCTGCCCGGTCTGTTTGTCCTCATAGAAGCGCAGCGAAAGCCGTTGCAGGTGGCGGTAAATCTTGTTTCTTACCTCGGCGACAACATGCCAGCCGGCGACATGGGCCGCGTAACGCCGGGCGAACTGCATGAGTGCTCGTAGCACGTATACGGCGAGTGCAAGGAGCGCCAGCCGTCCTACAACTTGCAAGGCCTCTGGGCCGGCCTCGGGATCGGTTACGCTATCGACCATCGTTCTGATCAACTGTGGTGCAAGGAGCTGAACGCCAACCAGACCGATCATGCTGATTATCGTCAGCATCAGCGCTAGCTTGTAGTGCTTCACATGCTCAAAGACGAATCGCAGTGATCTCATCGGTTGACTCCAGCTTAGAGACTGATTCGCTCCGAGAGCTTTCCCTATCTCGGTCGCGTGAGTTTTCTGGGCACCCCTAGCCCTTTCCTGCCCACACTCAATTATAACTCGGGTCCAAACGGCTTCATGCCTTACGCGGATGGGAGCAAATCGTCTGGGAAGCAACTTGGTTGCTCCAAAGGCAGGATTCAGGTGCAGAGTCTCGTCGCCCTCCCCTGCGTGAAGGCCGAGAAACTCCCGCTCTCTGGCAAATAGGAGCGATTCTCCCATCCCCACGTTCAGGCTGTACGCGTCGACGTTTAGCTCCCGCGTGCCGCGGACACAGTGCGGGTGCGGGCCATGCCTAAAGGAGCGTTCACGTTGAGGGAGTAATTAGGGAGGCTAGCGGTGCCGGGCTCGTTGACATATGGCAACAGACGGTTAGCATGAGGCAGATGTTCACGACCTCGGCCGGTGACCGACTGCGACCCGATTTGCGGGTACTCTACGTGAACACTGGAGGGCTAATGAGAAAGAGTGTTGCATCTATCCTGATGATGTTGCTCGCTGTCACGGTTGTTGGCTTGGGCGGCCCTGTATGGGTAGGCGTAGATGGCCTATCGATTGTGGTTGATCCCGCGTACGACCTGTGGCCGGTGGTTGAAGGCTCGGCCCGCTATCAGGGTCCGGTATTCGTCGAGGATGAGCCTAACTGGAACGAGCGACATACTTATTCGGGTGTGCCCATTCCCGCAATCTTGCAAGAGCTGGGCGGCATGCACGAGGACGACAGCCTACACGTAATCGCTGGCGATGGTTACGCCAAGGAGTTCCCTCGGGACGTGGCGCTGGGGAACTCTGTTCTGGGGATGCCGATTCTTGCATGGTCGATCGACGGAAATGCCGATCCCGACTGGCCACCGCTTCCTGTGCTCATCTTCTTGCCCGAGGACGGCGACGTTTCTAACGAGCGGATGGAGGACGCCCTCGGTCCTTTGTCGCACATGTTTGAGGACAAGCCGTCGGCCTCGGGATTGCGGGTGCGCGGTGTTAGCTGGCTGACCACTGACTGGGATTACCAGGTCGATTCGCTTCCTGAACACCCTGAGCTCATGCCTGCCCCAGACTACGAGCTTTCCGTTGTAGCCAAGGAGGAAACAATTCTTTCTCTGCGTAAGCTTGTGGCCACGTTCCCTTCTGTCTCGGGGATGGGCACCTACGAGACAGCCACCGGACGTGAACAGACTGCCCGCTACGAGGGTTTCCCGCTGCAAAGCTTGTTGGGAGAGTGGCCGGAGGGCACACAGGTTGATGTCGTGGCGGAGGACGGCTACCGAGTTACCTACTCACTAGGAGAACTCACTGACGATGAGGGGGAGTGGATCTTGGCATTCAGAGAAGACGGTGCGTACATCGACCACGACCCCGGCCCGCTGCGGCTGGTCAAGGTGGGCCCCGAGGGGCCTCGGTTTGACGCCGCGCGATCGCCGAGAATGGTCGTACGCGTCGAGGTCCGCGAGGACGGAGGAAACTCGTAGGAAAGGCTCCTTGGCCTGCAGCCCGGACCTGTTGGCTAGGTGGGGGTAGAGGTTCCTGCAACAGGAATGGCTGCCTGCGTTAAGCCTTTCTTCGAGGGCGTTAACTCATTCCAGCTGAGCTCGGGCAAGCCCGCGCTTGGCTTGTGACAACTACGAGACACAAGCACTCGTAGGGATGCTGGGTGGTCAACGTCGGGCGCTGCCCGATCGCTTTCTGCTTGACCTCCCTCGGTGGAGGTAGCTGCTGCCACGCGCCTTTCCGGCATGGGTATACTGCCGCTCTGGGGCGAACTCACCATAGTCGAAACCGGGTAGCCGCCTGCGCTCGATGGGCGTTCCCAAAACCCTTTCAATTTGACGGATCAGCGATCCATCTTTCCAGGTCGTTGCTAGAGTAAACGCCTCGCCCTTTTGGCCAACGCGGCCAGTGCGGCCGATTCGGTGCGTGTAGGCATCTACAGTGTCGGGAATGTCGTAGTTGATCACATGGGATATTTCGAGCACGTCGAGGCCGCGGGCCGCTATGTCGGTCGCTACGAGCACCTTATGCCGCCCCTCGCGGAATCCTCGCATTGCCGCCTGTCGTTGGGGCTGGGACATGTTGCCTTGGAGCACGGCCGCTCGGTGCCCCTTGCGCTGCAGGAGCGTTCCCAGTCTCTGCGCACGATGCTTGGTGCGCGTGAAGACAAGGGCGCGCTCTATGACCAACTCCTCCAACATGGCTGTAAGCAGCCCCGATTTGTGCGTCTCCGGTACAGGGTATAGTGCATGCTCCACCGTCTCCGCCGGAGCGATTCGATCCACCTGCACCTTCACCGGGGCTTTGAGAATTGTGTTGGCAAGGCTCCGGATCTCCGGCGGCATGGTCGCCGAGAAGAAGAGCGTCTGACGGTTGGTGGGCACCTTTTGTAGGATCCGCCGAATATCTGGCAGGAACCCCATGTCGCACATGCGGTCAGCCTCATCGAGCACTACCACCTCTACGTTCGACAGGTCCACCGCGCCGGCCTGCATGTGATCGAGCAATCGCCCCGGGCACGCCACCACGATCTCTGCACCGCGTCGAAGGCCCTGCAACTGCGGTCCCTTGCTGACGCCACCATACACGGAGACGCTACGCGCCTTGGTATGGGTGCCTAAGGATTTGATCGCCTCGTGCACCTGTTCGGCTAGCTCGCGTGTGGGCTCGAGGATCAAAGCCCTTACTTGGCGCGACGGTTGCTTTCTCAGGCGCTGGAGGATGGGCAGCGCAAACGCTGCTGTCTTACCGGTGCCTGTTTGTGCTGTTCCGATGATATCGCGACCATTAAGCAGCAGTGGAATAGCTTCACGCTGGATGGGAGTAGCCTGCCGAAAGCCGGCATCGTTGACGCCGGCCATGATTTGCTGGTCAAGTCCAAATGCTTCAAAACTCACTGAAAAGCCTCCTTGGCTCGTTCGAGCCAAGTCGCACTCTCAGCCCGCTGGTGCTTTCTTGGAATATGCCGTATGGACTAGCGCAACACTAGGATGCGAACCATTGCAGCGTAAGCACGACGGTATCTTAACCTGTGTAACACTGCTTCGCAAGGAAAGCATGGGGACAGCCCCCTTCACAGAACCAGTGCTCCCAGGCGAGCGAAGATGCCGCCTATGAACAAGCAACCCCCGGTGGTTGCGAACAGTATGATCGTCAATTGTGAATATGGGTCGGCTTCAGCGTTCTGTCAACCGCCCACAGTGTCAGGGCAGAGCCGCTAGGGTTGCGCAATGGCTGGGTGGCTTCCAAAGTTTGGGGTGATGCCAGAGCTCCCAGATGTCGAGGTATACCGCAATGTGTTGGCTTCCACTGCCTTGAGCCGTCGCATCGCCAGTGTGGAGATACACACTGGCAAGGTGGTCGAGGGCCTCGCTGAAGAGGAGTTTCAAAGACGCCTCACGGGCCAGAGGTTTTCGTCTGCACTCAGGCACGGCAAGTACCTGTTTGCCGGCCTGATAAGCGGAGACCTTTTGGCTATGCACTTCGGGATGACCGGGGAGCTAGTGTACCTGGAGCAAAGCGACCCTCTCCCGGAGCACACCCGTTGTCTGTTCCAGTTCGAAAACGGACACCTCTTGGTCTATACCTCACAGCGCCAGCTGGGAAAGCTCCTTTGGATCGAAGATTTGGAGGCATTCGTGCGCTCGAGGGAGCTCGGTCCAGACGCGATGGATCCGGGGCTGGTCTATGATGCCTTCTGTCAGCGAGTTTCAGCGCGGCAGGCAACGCTGAAGTCCGTACTGATGGACCAATCCACACTCGCCGGCATCGGCAACATCTACTCCGACGAAATTCTGTTCCAGGCAGAACTCTCTCCCAAGAGGAAAGCGGGAGAATTGACAGACGAAGAGCTCGCGCGGCTGTACAAAGCGTTGCGCGAGGTGCTGCACATGGCGATCGAGGCGGACGCCGAGCCCGCACGCATGCCTGAGAGGTTCCTCATACGTTGCCGAGCGCAGGGAGGTAATTGTCCACGCTGTGGTCGGCAGCTGCGGGCACTGCGGATGGGAGGCCGTCGCAGTTGGTTCTGCCCCGAATGCCAGCGCTAAGAGGCCTTCTCCCACCGGTCAATCGCCCTCGCGGCCCTGACTAGAGTAGGCCCGTGAGGTATCCTCAACCGGCAGGTTCAGCGACTGGAGGAGCTCCATATATGCCTCCTCTCCTCTGGTTTTCGATGGAAGCGGCAGCGCTTTGATCATTCGAACCAGGGATTCCCGCTGCCTTACTGCCTCAGACAGCTTGGAGAAACCAGACTCACTTTCACCGAGCCATAGGTGCATCAGGCCCACGAGGGTCTTGGGCACAACGTCATCGCTGACCTGTTCCAGCGATTTCAACGTGGCACGCGCCTTTTCATACTGCCCGGCAATCGCCTCCACGAGGCCGCGGAACCCCTCGATCTCATGGCCTAGTCGTGGCTGCTGTTGACCATACCTGACTTTGAGCTCATCCAGGTACTGGAGCGCGCGGTCATGATTGCCCGCTAGCGCGTCGGCCAGCAGCACCGCCAGGCGCAGACCGGGCCAGTCGTCATCCTGGGCTGTGGCCTTGTCCAACAAAGAGCGTGCCTCGTCCTCAGACCCCGCGAATACCAAGGCCAACCCGAAATGATGACTGGGAAACGGGGCACTGGTGTATTCGGCTGCGTTGCGCAGCTCCTCCAGTGCCGCTCCGCTGCGGCCCACCCGAAGCAGATGCTCGCCGTATTCGGCCCGCGGTCGGGGGCTGTCAGGATCAGTGGCGATCGCCTGTTTGTACTGCCCTTCGGCCGACTCCCAGTCTCCGACTGCCTCGTGAGCGTGGGCCAAGGATATCCGAGCGCGGGCAAAGCCCGGCGCGAGCTCCAGTGCCCTGCGCCACTGAGCGATGGCCTCATCGTATCTACCAACGTGGTACAGGAAATCCCCCGCCACGGTGGCGATCGTGGGGGACAGAGGGTCGAGCCGGAGGGCCTTCAGCATCTCTTGCAGTGCTTCCTCCGTGCGCCCTGTGCTGAACAACACGTTCGCCAGCCAGTGGTGAGCAGGCGCATAGCTGGGATTAAGCTCTATCGCCTTGTGGAACTCCTCCTCGGCTCGAGATGGATCATCGTCCTCCTCCAGAATCACCAGCCCGAGCGACGCGTGGGCCTCGGCAAGATTGGGATCGAGCGCTATGGCCTTCTCCGCTGCTCGGCGGGCTTCCTTGAGAGCATCTCCCTTGGCCGCGTAGCCCCAGTTAACCAACACCGCGTATGTGTCGGCAAGTCCGGCGTAAGCAGCTGCATAGCATCCGTCGATCTGAATCGCTTGCTCGAATAGCTCAATGGCCCGTCGTACACCGTCCTCCGAGCGCCTGTTCCAGAAATGACGTCCCTGCAGGTAGAGCATGTACGCTTCCACGTCCGGAGTGGTATGCGGGCATGCGCGCGACCGGTCCCGCCCGAGAAGCTCTACCTGCAGAACCTCTGCCACCTGTTGGGCAATCTCCGACTGCAGGGCGAACACGTCCTCCAGATTACGGTCGAAGGCCTCCGACCACAGGTGTTCCTCCGTTCGGGCATCGATTAGCTGAAGCATTATGCGCACCCGATGGCTGGCCTTGCGAACACTACCCTCAATCACCGTTCCCACATTCAGCTCCCGGCCGATCTCGGCAACGCCTTTCCGGTTGTCCTTGTACTTCATCACTGAGGTCTGCGCGATGACCCGCAGCGACGGAAGCTGAGACAAGGTGTAAATAAGCTCTCCGGTCATGCCCTCCGCGAAGTAGGCGTCCTCCAAGCTGGGGCTGATGTTCACCAGGGGCAACACTGCAAGGCGCGTGCGCTCCGCTGGAACCTCAGGTTGCTCCTCCCAGGGGAACACCACGCGGTACACCTCCACTGGGGTGCTCACGTGCTTCAGTTCCTGCTCTCCAATGCTCACAAACGGAAAGCGTATCTTGTTCCACACATAGCTATGCACCTGTTCGGACACACAAACTCCTCCCGGGCGGGCCAGGGGCTCAATGCGCGACGCTACGTTCATCCCGTCACCAAGGAGATCGCCTTCGCGGTCGATCACATCCCCAACGTGCACCCCAATGCGCACGAGTACACGCCCCTCCTCGGACAGTCCCGCATTGCGAGAGTGCAGCGCTTGCTGAATGTCAATGGCACACTGCACTGCGTCCACTGCGCTGGAGAATTCGACCAGGAATCCGTCGCCCATCGACTTGATTTCCCGCCCCCGGTGGCGGGCAAACTGCGTGCGGAGGAGGGAGCGGTGCTCCTCCAGTAGCTCCAGGGCGAGGTTCTCGTCCTTCTGCGCCATCGTGGTGTAGCCCACGATGTCGGTAACCATTACAGCCGCTAGCCTACGTTCCGCTTGAGCCATCCTCGGTTGCTCCTCCGCTGATTATAGTGGGTGTTTTCCATAACTCTGTAGCCTGTGCTTGCGGGCCGTGAGGAGGATTAGCACTGTCCTTCCAACGCGGCACGGAGTTCTCCCGTTAGCTCAGTGATGAGCTCGTTGACCGAGACGATTCTTTCTATCCGATGCGCATTATGTCCGCAGAAGACTAGGCCGTGGTCCACATCCCCCCGGTAGGCATTCAGCAGCGCTTTGGCAATACAGAACTTCGCCTCCGATGCCTTGCACACGGTGAGACAGTGATATGGGCACTGGACTCCGTGCTTCCCGGCCTTCTCGAGGTCCACGAGAAACTTGTTCCGGACGGCCCGCCCGGGGAGGCCGACGGGGCTTTTGATAATGACGATGTCCTCCTCCTTGGCGTCGAGGTAGGCTTGCTTGAACTCGCGGGAGGCGTCGCACTCCCAGGTGCAGACAAAACGCGTGGCCATTTGGACTCCCGCGGCGCCTAGGTTCAGCATGTGGGCTATATCGTGCCCATCGAAAATCCCTCCGGCCGCAATGATGGGAATCGTCTTGCCGTACCTCTCTTCGTAGGGCTTCAGCGTTTCCCGAAGCTGCGGCAAAAGCTTGTCCAGAGCGTAGTCTTCGGGATGCTGGAGCTCCTCAGGGGAGAATCCGAGGTGCCCCCCGGCAAGCGGACCTTCGAGTATGAAGGCATCGACCGTTCTGTTATAGCGTTTGGCCCACGCGCGAAGAATTAGCTCGGCAGCGCGCGGTGAACTGACTATGGGGACAAGGTTCACCGAAAGATCCGGTACCATCTCAGGCAGCCGCATCGGAAGCCCCGCGCCGAACACAACCATCCTTATCCCTTCCTCAACGGCTGTCCACACGAGTTCCTCCACATTACTCAGGGCGCCCATGAAGTTGACCGCTAGGACCCCATCGGTCATGGAGCGGGCCTTACGGATCTCCTCGCGCAGCGCCTCCCGGGAAACGCGCTCGTAGTCCTGTCCACCGCGTTCTATATCACCGAGCCCGATGCTGGAGATGGTCCCGATGCCGCCTTCCTCGGCCACCGCCGTGGCCAGAGACGCCAAAGAGACTCTAACCCCCATTCCTCCTTGGACGATGGGGATGTCTGCGGTGAGGTCCCCGATACGAAGCTTGGGAATGCTCATCAAGACTCTCTCTCCTCTGCAAAGCGCTTAACAATCAGGCACACGTTCCCTCCCCCAAAGCCAAACGACTGGCTCATCGCCATCTCCGGCTCGATGTACTCGGCCCCTTTGGTCACATAGTCCAAGGGGCATTCAGGATCAGCGGATTCGTAGTTGATAGTCGGGGGTACCCAGCCGGTGGAGATGCTCAACGCGGTGGCGGCGAACTCCACCGCGCCAGCTGCGGCGAGCAGATGCCCGATCATCGACTTGATGGAGCTAATCTTGAGCTCTTTGGCGTGGTTTCCAAAGAGCTTCATCACTGCTGCGCTTTCGATCTTGTCGTTGAGTAGGGTCGATGTGCCGTGGGCATTTATGTAGTCGACGCTCATGGGGGCAGCTTGGGCGTCGCGTAGGGCTTCGTGCATCACACGCGTCATGCCCTCGCCCTCCGGCTCTGGGGCTGTGATGTGAAACGCGTCAGCTGCGTTTCCGTAGCCGACGAGCTCGGCGTAGATGGAGGCCCCGCGGTGAAGCGCGTGTTCTAGACTCTCCAGGACGATAACACCGGCGCCCTCGCCCATTACGAATCCATCACGGTCTTTATCGAAAGGGCGGCTGGCGTGTTCTGGATCATGGTTCCTACTGGACATCGATCGGGTTCCGCAAAAGCTGGCAAAGGGCATGGGGGACACACTGGCCTCCGCTCCCCCGGCGAGCATGATGTCGGCGTCACCTCGCTCGAGGATGCGGTATGCGTCCCCTATGGCATTACCTCCCGTGGAGCAAGCCACGGAGGGAGCAGACAGGGGCCCCTTCAATCGATGCCGGATGGACACCATGCACGCAGCGGTGTTGATGAGGACCTTGGTGACGACAAACGGGCCAAGGGATCGGGGGCCTTTGGCCGACAGCTGGGCGTGCTCGGTTTCGATCGTGTGCGCGCCGCCAATCCCCGAGCCGATGATCACACCCGCCCGGCAGCTGTCGTAGCTTCTCTCATGCAGCTCAGCATCTTGCATGGCCAGATCCGCGGCCACGAGGGAAAACTGAGTGAACCGGTCCATCCGCCGGGTGGCCTTGCCGTCAAGCCAGTCCTCGGGTCGGAAGTCCTTCACCTCGCCAGCCATGTGTGACCGATAGCCGGACGGATCGAACAGGGTCACGCGTGAAATGCCGTTGTGCCCGGCGAGCATACTCTCCCAAAATGTCTCCCTTCCTATCCCGACGGGGGTTACAACACCGATGCCGGTCACGACAACCCGTTGTCGCTGGATAACCCAATGGGCGCCCATTCGAGGGGCAGGGCGAGTAGCGGTATCCACCTCACCTCGCGTTGATACGGTTAGTTCGTCATCCGTGGCCATGCGCACCTTCCCCTGTTTGAGTAAGTAACAACAGGTGTTTCTCCTGTCTGTGATGCAACGGCTCCGTCACTTTCGTGCCTCCTTGGTTGCGTTGAGCGTAGCGGAGAGGGACAAGCACGGGCAACCCAAACGGGGGCCCCGCCCAAGCCCCTGAGGGCGGAGCGAACGCGGCCGTGCAAGGACTGATTAGGAGGAATCAACGTTTGCACATACGTCTATGACGAGGGCGAGGTGCGCGAACTCACAGAGAAGGACAGGGCGGC